>JAWVEB010000029.1:0-90746 GCA_033856915.1 Blastocatellia bacterium
TCGCGCGTCGGCGCGAGGACGAGCACGCGCACGCCCGGACGGGGCGCTTCACTCATCCTTTGAATCGTCGGGAGTAAAAAGGCGGCGGTCTTGCCGGTGCCGGTCTCGGCGCAGCCTATCAGGTCTGCGCCGGTCAGCACGACGGGGATGGCGCGCTCTTGAATTGCCGTCGGTTCAGTGTATCCGAGGGACTCACAGCGGCGCAGCAGCGCTGGCCGGAGTCCGAGTTGAGAAAATTCCATTCAGTTCCTTCGTCTGTCGCCCTCGACTTGGGGAGAGCGGTCTGTCGTGAAAATTGAAAGCGCCTCCGGCGAGTGATGTTGCCAGAGGCGCTTCGTGTAAGGGTCGCCGGCGATTTCGGGTCGCTCTTACCAGCGCGACTCGCGGTTGCCGCCGCCGCCGCCGCCGTAGCCGCCGCCGCCGCCGCGACCGCCGCCGCCGCCGCCGAAGCCGCCACGACCGCCGCCGCCGCCAAAGCCGCGACCACCGCCGCCACCCGAGCGATTCTCGCGCGGTTTGGCTTCGTTAACATTCAAGGCCCGGCCATTTACTTCCTTGCCATTGAACTGAGAAATAGCGGCTGCGCCTTCCTCTTTGGTGGACATTTCGACGAAGCCAAAGCCTCTCGAACGGCCCGTGTCGCGGTCTTCGACGACCGCTGCTGATTCAACCGTGCCGGCCGAGGCAAATAATTCCTGCAGCTCCTGGCTGGTAGTTTGGAAAGCAAGGTTTCCAACGTAAAGTTTCGTTGACATAGATATACCTTTCCCCTTTATGGGAATGAAAAGAAGCTGACGAATCGGAATGGCTTCGGTGAACGGTAGCAGTCGAAGGACCGGAATTCGGATGCTCTAAAAGAGCGGCTTCGGAGTTTGTAACAAGCCTGCTCTCGAACTATCCAAACGCCAGCGCTAACTTGTTTGTGCGCGGGGCGCATCACCGTCGATGCGCGAGAGAAGGATTAACCGTAAGCCACTATGGACTATAAAGGGGAAAGTAGCAAGGCGACCGAGGTGGTTGAGCTGAAAGTCTCAAGCCGCGGAGCGGCGCAAGATATGTAGCCCATGGCGTAAGCCATGGGAAAGAACGCCCCAACAACCCAGCCTCTTCAGGGGCGGAACCCTCAGATTTTTATTGCTAGTTTCGCCGCTCTGCGGCTATCTCGTAGGTCCTATTCCTACCCACGGCTGAGCCGTGGGCTACAGATCTTTCGCCGCTCCGCGGCTGGGGACGAGAACTCAACGTATCGTCCATTGGCACATCATCAACCCCGCAGTGCTTTAACCTCACCGCGAATATTCATCAGCATACTTTGGAATCTCACGGTTCGCGGGAATGCGGCCGTCATCAAAGGGCTTTCCGGCGGCGATTCGCAGTGGAATCACGCCCGCCCAGACTGGCAGGTCGTAATCTTCTTTGTCGTCAACGGGAGGGCCGGTGCGCACTTTGGCGGATGCTTCAGTAATCGGCAATGAAAGCACGGTTGTTAACTTCAACTCGCGCCCATTCGGCGCGCGCACATCGTCCCAGCGGCCGGGAATCATTTGTTCAGATAAGGCCCGCAGCGCGGCGAGCTTTTCGGTTGGATCTTCCACCACGGTCGCTCGACCAAAGATTACGACGGAACGGTAGTTCATTGAGTGGTGGAAGGCCGAACGCGCGAGCACCAGCCCGTCAATTAAGGTCACAGTCAGGCAGACGTCGATTCCCTCCCCCAAAGCGCGCAGCATCCGGCTGGCCTGCGAGCCGTGGATAAGCACGCTATCTCCCACGCGCGCGTAGCCGGTCGGAATGACGAATGGCTGTTCGTCAATAACAAAACCGATGTGGCAGATGAACCCTTCATCCAGAATCGGGTCGATTACTTCCCGATCAAAGCTGCCGCGTTGCGGCAGACGTTTCAGCGTGGTATGCGGGGTCTGAAGTAACTTTTCCATTGAGCCTCACTATATCGCGGTGAGAATAGTTTAGCCCATCACAACTAACAAGCGAGCGGCTGAGGTGATCTTGAAAGACATCAGCATCGCTTGAATATCATTAGCACCCCCGTGTGGGCCAACCCTTTCAGTGGTTTCCATCTAAGCGTTGAGAAGTTCGTAGACGAGCGGGGAATCCGGAAGTAAAACTAAAACAAAAGCGCGCCGAAGCAACTTAGCTCCGGCGCACTCCTATTGCTGGGGTGACTGGGCCTTCCCTATCGGAAGGAGCCAGGGACACAGCGAGATCACTCTGAAGCAAACCAATTACCCGACGCTAATCTGGTTGTCGACCGACTTCACTCCCTTAACATTACGCACCGCGCGTTCGACCTGCGATTTCAGCGCCTCGGTTTTCACGGTGCCCATCAGAGTCGCCTTGCCGTTTAGCACGGTGGTCGTAATCCCGAGCGAAGATAACGTCGAATCGGCATTTAGCTTCTTGTCGATTGCGGCTTGAATCGACCCGTCGTCGGGAATGTTGGACGCGGTCGACGATGATCCACCAGAGGCCGGTGCCGGCGCGGATTGTCCGTTAATAATTATCGGAGCGGGCTGAGTCGCCGGCGCAGGCTGTTGCACTATCACCGGCGGCTGCTGAGCCGGTTGCTGCACGATGGTAGTTTGCGGCGGCGTCTGGGCGACATTATCGTTGGTGTTCGCGTTGTTCTGCTGGTTCATCACAAAAAGGATGATGATTGCGGCCAGCGCGATCACTCCGATCACAATGGCCGCCAGCGCGGCGCCAGACATCCCACTCCGATCGGGGTAATGGGTCGATTCCGACTGGACCACCTCGCGCCTCGCGCTCGGAGTCTCAACTACGACGCGTCTGCTCTCTGACTGTTGATCGGCCATCTCTTGTCTCCTTTGCAATACCGAAAGTAATATCTATCAAAGCTGCCTTTGGAACGCCGGGTTGAACTGCAAACATTATTCCAGCGTGCCGTTTAGAGAATTTTGGGAAGTAATTGCCATGATTCGGTAAGTGTTAGCTGTTTTAGGATCAAAGCAGAACCGCTAATCGAGCGTATGATTTCAGTTCTCAATTGCATCAGGTTAGAGCGAAAAATTGGAGGCAGTCGCCTTGACGTCGGACCTCGACAAGAGTAGGTTCCGCTTGTTCCATTCCACTCGCAGGAGACATTCAAATGCATTCATCTATTCGACGCGTGCTTCTCGTAAGCGTTTCAGTCCTGCTCGGCAGCGCGATCCTTTGCGCTGGTCCGTCCGGATATCATGTTACTAAGACCCTCAAGCTTGGCGGCGACGGAGGTTGGGATTACTTAACGGTCAACGCGCGGCGCGTATTCATCTCGCGCGGCACTCATGTGATGGTAGTTGACGCCGACACGGGCGCCCTGGTCGGTGACATCCCAAACACCAACGGTGTGCATGGGATCGCGATCGTCCCGGACCTGGATAAGGGCTTCATCAGCGATGGCCGCGCTAACGACGTCACGATCTTCGACGTGAAAACCCTTAAGGTAACCGGGACCGCACCCACCGGAAAGAATCCTGATGCGATCATCTACGATCCTGCTTCAAAGCGTGTCTTCACCTTCAATGGCGCCAGCAAGGATGCTACTGCTATCGATGCGCAGACGGGAACGGTGGCCGGCACTATTGCCCTCGGAGGAAAACCCGAATTCGCGGTGGCCGATGAGAAGGGCCATATCTTCGTCAACATCGAAGATACCAGTGAGATCGTGCAGTTCGACTCCAGGAAGCTGACGGTTGAAAATCGTTGGAAGATTGCGCCCGGCGAGGAACCGAGTGGACTGGCAATCGATCGGAAAAACCGCCGCCTCTTCTCAGTTTGCTCAAACAAATTGATGGTAGTAGTTAATGCTAACGACGGGAAAATCATCACCACTCTTCCGATCGGGTCTGGTACCGATGCTGCCGGCTTCGATCCGGAAACTGGTTATGCCTTCAGTTCAAATGGCGACGGCACGCTGACGGTGGTTCACGAGGACTCGCCGGATAAGTTCACCGTGGTTGAGAACGTACCGACGCTGAGACGAGCGCGGACGATGGCTCTGGATACCAAAACCCATCAGGTTTATACCGTCACGGCTGAGTTCGGACCGGCGCCCGCACCTACAACGGAACAGCCGCGCCCGCGCGCACCCATGTTGCCAGGAAGTTTTACCCTGCTCATCCTGAGTCGCTAGTATCAGAAGCCCGACCCCGGGGTCCCTGCGCGGGCAGTCCGCGTGGGGTGGGACGGTGAGGGAGTGCCCGCTAACTTAGGCTTCAACGTTCAGTTGCCCTTGCTTACGCGAGGGCTTCTGACACGCTTTTGCATTAGGAGCAATAAACCGTATGACTTCTCAGGAAAGACAGGAACTAATCGCCAAATACAGGGAAGGCTACAATGAAGTTAGCCGCAGCCTCGAAGGTTTTCCGCCTGACTCGTTGACCGCCCACCCGATTGAAGGGAAATGGAGCGCCGCCGAGATAGTTCATCATCTCGCTGACAGTGAAACGACCAGCGGCGTCAGACTCCGCCGCTTGCTGGTTGAAGATCATCCATTGATCCAGGGGTATGATCAGGACGAATACGCCGGACGTTTGAATTACAACAATCGCGAGATGGCCCCGGCGCTCGAAGCGTTCCGCAGCGCGCGCGCCACAGCGGCGCAACTGTTCGAGTTTATGAGCGATGCAGACTGGCATCGCGAGGGTACGCATTCCGAAAGCGGGTCGTACAGTGTCGAAGACTGGCTGACCATCTACGCCTCGCACGCTCACAATCATGCCGCGCAAATTCGCCGCCTGCGTGAAGCACTCATCAGCAGTGAAGAAAACACAGCCGCGACCGCATAGTTTCGCCTCTCAAACCTTCGTCGCCTCTCTCCCTTTTGGGAGAGGGATTGTGGAGAGGGTCTACGGCGCATAGCCCTTTTATTCCATTCCGATCGTGACGGATGAGCGCATCTAAGCACGCGGCTCTTCTTCTCTCTAAGAAACAATTTTTCCTTTCCGTTATTCGTGTTGTTTCGTGGATCGCTTTTCTGTAAGAGTAAAGAATCGATCCACGAAATAACACGAAACGGCACGAACAATTCAACCGTAAGAGTGTTGCGCTGGCAGATCTCTCATCAAATTTTCAAATCGATCGGTTTTATTTTTCTCGTTCTCTTGACACCGCGTAAGCGAAAAAGCAAAATCGCGCTCGCTTCATTTCTGAACTTTTTGATCAGAGAAATTTGCCTTAGCAGACGAGTAATTCGAAAGAACGTAAAATGGCTTGCAGCGCCCCAGTTGTCGAAACAACTTTCAACGATCTCAAACTTGTCAGACGTGGAAAAGTTCGCGACGTCTACGCAGTCGATGAAGATCGTTTGCTAATCGTCGCTACCGATCGCATCTCGGCTTTCGACAGCGTTTCGCCCACGCCGATCGAACGCAAAGGCGAAGTGCTGACATCGCTCTCGCGCTTCTGGTTCAACAAACTCGGCCACATTGTTCCTAATCACTTGCTGACCACGAACGTCGATGAAATGCCCGACGCGGTTCGTGGACACGCGACTGAATTACGCGGCCGGACGATGTTCGTGCGGAGTACTGAAGTCTTTCCGGTTGAATGTGTCGTGCGGGGATATCTTTCCGGCTCGGGCTGGAAAGATTATCAGCGGACGGGACAGGTCTGCGGCCACCAATTGCCTGCCGGTTTGCACGACTCCGAAAAGCTGGCCGAGCCAATCTTTACCCCGGCGACCAAGGCTGAAACCGGTCACGATGAAAACATCAGCGAACAGCAGATGGCCGCAATCGTTGGTGCCGAAGTGACTGAATTCCTGCGCGACGTTTCCCTTCGCATTTATCAGGAAGCCAGCGAATATGCGCGCAGCCGCGGCATCATAATCGCCGACACGAAATTTGAGTTTGGCCGGGATCGAGACGGCCAAATCATTCTCATTGACGAAGTCCTGACGCCGGATTCATCGCGCTTCTGGCCCCTGGACGATTACGAAGTCGGGAAATCCCAGGCTTCCTTTGACAAGCAATACGTGCGGGACTATCTCGAAAGTATTAATTGGGATAAGCAGCCGCCCGCGCCGACTCTACCGCTCGAAGTGGCTCAGGCAACCACTGCTCGTTATCTTGAAGCCTACGAGTTGCTCGTAGGCGAGAAGCTGTAATTTGGAGTCCGCGGATTCCTGTTGTAGTGCGGCGCACTCCAAAACGGCCTGTTCAATGACCCAACCCAAATTGGTTCATTGTCCATCACGCCAAGAGCGTGAAATGTAATACCCAGGAGCGAACGCTTCTGTCAGGAGTTAGGAAAGATTTAGTTGAGCTCAGAAGGGGCGACATACTCTTACCGAACCCACATGCAGTAATTCATAGATTCGATTAATAACTTAATAGGACTGGAGAAAGATGCAAATACGCCCCCGCCTTGAAGCTGTCATCGAAGACATGCTCGACGGTCACATCATGCTCGACGAAGCTCTCGAAGAATTCGAAAAGCTTTACATACAGAAAGCGTTTACTCGAAACAAGAAACGCATCTCGCACACCGCCGAAGCCCTGGGCATCCACCGCAACACAATTTCCAAACGCGTCAATTCATACCGCGCCCAGGAAAGGAAACACTCCGCGCACGCCGGTAATCATAGAGCCAGCCACAAAACTCATTAACCTCTACCAGGATTCAGTGAGTTGGGTATTGCTTTGCAGGCTTGGACGATTCGAGAGAGTGTTCCAGGGCTCGGATCATCGGGTCTAGAAGTTGTTGGGGTCCTCGACCGTGAGGCTTTCGGCCGCTGCCGCCGCATTGAGCTCGAGATCGGCGCTCACTAATATCAACTTAATTGCGTCTACCTGCGAGACAATGCGGCTCGTGTCCAATGCAGTGGCCAGTTGCAAAGCATCATACGCGCGCAGTCCGATCCTCAATGATGGTTTCAGAAATCGGCTTCCCCTTAATCCTGATGGGTGGTCGGCGCTCACGCGGTCTGGATTTGAATTGCTCGGGGGCGGAGTTTGGCGATTGGAGTTTGGGGCTGAAGAATTCAACTCTGGATCATGAATGTTTGGGGCCAGAGTCGAACGAGTGCGGCCTGCAGTCAATTAGCCGCGATCAGGGTTTTGGTCAGTCCAGCCCGGATTCGAATGACTTTGGGCAGGATTCCGGGAAGTTGCGGGTGGGCTTTTCTCGATGCTGAGGAGACATTTATGCGACCCCTTCAGGGTCGGGCTCTTTTTGCCGGCTTACCCGGGGCGTTGCCCCGGGCTATTTTATTTCACGCTTTCAGCGTGAAGAGCAGCCGTAGGGTCCTCGTTCTTTTGCCGTCCTGGTGGAAGACCCTTCCCCTTTTTACCGACGGGCTTATGCCCCACGCTGAATGTTGGCCGGGGCTGGCTAACGAACCAATCACGCCCGGTTGACAAGCGTCCCGCACCTTCATTATATTCTTGGCACTCAACTTTCTAGAGTGCCAACACTGGTGAGTAATACCAATGCAGGTTTTCCGTAATTCTATGTCCAATTCATTAGCAGAGAGGAGCAAGTAGCAGTATGTCAGTAAACATCAGGCCGCTTCACGACCGCGTGATTGTGAGGCGCATCGAAGAAGGCGAACAGGTTCGCGGAGGGATTATTATTCCCGACACCGCGAAAGAGAAGCCCCAGGAGGGCGAAGTCGTAGCCGTGGGCGAAGGTAAGTATCGCGAAGACGGCACCCGCCAGAGCCTCGACGTGAAAGCCGGCGATCGAGTTCTTTTTGGCAAGTACAGCGGCTCAGAAATCAAACTCGATAACGAAGAGCTTCTGATCATGCGCGAAGACGAGATTCTGGGAATCATTCAGCGCGCCGCTGCCGGCAAAAAAGGCGGCAAGTAGTCCCGCGACGAAAGGCCGATCTTTTTAATCCAAATCGAATTAATTAGGAGAAGAAACTAAAATGGCAAAGCAAGTAGTTCATGGCGAAGATTCGCGTTCAGCAATTCTACGCGGCATCAATCAGCTCGCCGATGCAGTTAAGATCACGCTCGGACCGAAAGGCCGCAACGTCGTGATCGACAAGAAGTTTGGTTCACCCACTATCACCAAAGACGGCGTCACCGTCGCAAAAGAAATCGAATTGAAAGACCCGCTCGAGAACATGGGCGCGCAGATGGTTCGCGAAGTCGCTTCGAAAACCTCAGACGTCGCCGGCGATGGCACCACCACCGCAACTGTTCTGGCCCAGGCGATCTTTCGCGAAGGCGTGAAGACCGTCGCCGCCGGCGCCAATCCGATGGCCCTCAAGCGCGGCATTGATAAAGCAGTCGAGCGAGCCACCGCGGAGATTCATCGCATGGCCAAGCCGGTCAAAGGCGATGCGATTGCCCAGGTCGGCACCGTCTCGGCAAATGGCGACGCAACCATCGGAACGATCATCGCCAAGGCGATGGATCAAGTCGGCAAGGACGGCGTAATCACCGTGGAAGAGTCCAAGACGATGGAAACTTCTTTGGAAGTCGTCGAGGGAATGCAGTTCGACCGCGGCTATCTCAGCCCTTACTTTGTGACTGACGCCGAGCGAATGGAAGCTAGTCTGGAAAACGCGCTGATCCTGATTCACGAAAAGAAGATCAGTTCGATGAAAGACCTGCTGCCCTTGCTCGAGCAGGTAGCCAAGCTGGGCAAGCCTTTGCTGATTATCGCCGAGGATGTCGACGGCGAAGCACTGGCAACTCTGGTGGTTAACAAACTGCGCGGCACGCTCAACGTGGCAGCGGTTAAGGCCCCCGGTTTTGGTGATCGCCGCAAGGCTATGTTGGAAGACGTCGCCACGCTTACTGGCGGCAAGGTGATCAGTGAGGATCTCGGGATCAAACTCGAGAACGTTCAGCTTTCTGATCTCGGCCGGGCCAAGAAAATCACGATCGACAAAGACAACACCACGATCGTTGAAGGCGGCGGCAAGCAGGCTGACATCGAGGGCCGTGTGAAAACTATTCGCGCGCAAATCGACGAGACTTCTTCCGACTATGATCGCGAGAAGTTGCAGGAACGCCTGGCGAAGCTCGTCGGCGGTGTCGCAGTCATCAAGGTGGGCGCTGCCACTGAGACTGAGATGAAAGAAAAGAAGGCGCGCGTCGAAGATGCCATGCACGCCACTCGCGCAGCCGTGGAAGAAGGAATTGTCCCCGGCGGCGGGGTGGCCCTGGTGCGAGCGGCGAAGGCCCTCGAGAAATTCGACGTGACCAAGGACGGTGGTGATAGTGACGAGCAAATCGGCGTCAACATCGTCAAGCGCGCTTTGGAAGAGCCTCTACGGCAGATTGTTCAGAATGCCGGCAAGGAAGGCGCCGTGATCGTCGAGCGTGTTCGCAGCAACAACAACGATAGCTTCGGCTTCAATGCCCAGACCGAGCAGTTCGAGGATCTGGTCAAGGCCGGAGTCATCGATCCTGCCAAGGTCACGCGCACTGCGCTGCAAAACGCAGCGTCAATCGCGGGACTGATGCTCACCACTGAAGCCATGATTGCCGAGATTCCTGACGAGGATAAGGGCGCTCCAGGTGGAATGCCGGGCGGCATGGGCGGTATGGGCGGCATGGGAATGTAAGATCCGGCCCAGTAACTTCATAAAGAACAAGAGCGGCTTCGATGATTTTCATCGGGCCGCTCTTCTCTTTTTGGAGGTCTATAAAAACGTGTGCCAACTCGAAGGTAGCGATCACGGGGGGCGCGATTCGGCGGCCGAGCTGGCACTGGCGGGTGTCGGTTTTTCAAACGTCGAATAGCTCTTGCGATTGGCTGACTTTGGGGTCAGGCCCCATCCGACGCGGGGATTATACACCTCCAAAACAGAGAGTCAACGCCTTTGTGCAAAAGCCTTAACTATCAAGGTTTTCCCTATTGCAGTCGAAAATAGCGAGCGCGGCGTTCAGTTCGAACCGGAGTCAGCGGCTGCTGAGATGTCTGTAAGGCGATGCCCCTAGTCCGCCCTGGCCGCAGAGCGGTCACATCTTTACAGTTCAGGTCGCCCGAAGAGGCCTTTAGCTCCGAAGGAGCGTAATGTGCCTTTCAGCAAAGCGAGAGGTTCGCTCCTTCAGAGCTCCAAACGTTCATCGGGTTCTTGGTTCTATAAACATTCGGTCCCTACGGGACTGAACAGCTTACATCACTGGATCGTGCCTCTGGATTTGACACTCTTCGGCGTGCCTTCCTATACTGCACAGTCTTTACACGCCACTGGCCAGGTAGCTCAGTTGGTAGAGCGCGGCCCTGAAAAGGCCGGCGTCGGCGGTTCGACTCCGTCCCTGGCCACCATTTCTCTTCCAAGGAAAATATGTCAGAACCGCCTGCGGTAGCGGACGGCTTGAACCGACGGCGAATAGCACGATGGGTCAAGATCAAGCCCGCCCGCTACCGCAGGCGGTTCTGACAGGTCATCGCGGCCAGAAGTTCTTGATTCGTTCTTCGAGGAAGTGAAAGGGGACGTAGTCGACCTGGCGGCCTGATGCTCTGAGTTCCTCGACCATGCGCATGGCGCCGTCCGCGTTAAAGCTGTGCACCATGATCGTCGCCGCGCGCTGCAGCTCGGGATGCGACGCCAGGAACGAAGCGATGGCATAGCCCGTCCGCTCGTCATCGGTCTCACTCGCGCCATAGTGTTCGGGGATTAGGTCGTGATCGAGAAAGATCGAATCATAACTCCGCGTGCTCAATAGTTCCTTAGCCTGCGACACCTCGCAGGAGATATCCAGATGATCACCTTTGAAGCGCTTGGCAAACCATTCACAACGCCGCTCGTCATCCTCGAGTAGAAATATTCGAATCGGATGACGGCCAGAGTGCGCGCTGGCTACCCCAAACTTGTGCTTTAATCGCTCAACGAGTCCCATAAATTTCTTACAGTGATGGCAGCAAACTAATTTCGAGATCAGGGTGAGAATGCTATGCGTCCCAGCGATCTCTCTTCACCCAAGCCACCGGCCCGCCCTCATCGCTCGTATCGTAATATCAATCCGTCGCTTCCGACTGCCCATCCGTTTTTCTTTGTCATAAAGAGCGCGAATAGATTTTGTTTATTGCCGCTCTCTTGTTCCACCCAGTCGCGGCCTCCATTGTTCGAGCGCAGAATTGCGCCCCCACGACCAACCACCCAACCTTCGTCGTCACTAACAAATTGCACGCTTAGTAAGGTCGCGCGCGCCGGCGACGTAACTTTAGCCCATGTCTGCCCGCCGTCGTCGGTCCGCAGAATCGTCCCCCGCTCGCCCACGGCCCAACCCTTTTTTTCGTCCCGAAAATCCACGTGAAAGAGAGTGACTGTGACGCCCGAAACCTGTTTGCTCCAGGATTCGCCCGCATCGTCTGTATGCAGAATGGCGCCGCCAGCGCCCACGATCCAGCCGCGTCGTTCGTCGACAAAATCGATGTGAATCAGTTCCTGTCTGGTCGGCGCTTGCACTACTTGCCAGGTTACGCCTCCATCTCTGGTGATCGCGAGAATGCTGTTGGTGATTACATCGCCGCGGCTGATCGAACCAACTACCCAACCGCGCTTCTTCCCATTGAACCGCAGACTGTAAAGCTCGGGAGTAGCGCCGTCGAACTCCGCCGGCAGGAACTTGTGAGCTTCGCGCCAGGAGTGACCACCGTCGGCAGTCTCGAAAATACTACCGCCAGCCAGGGCGAATCCCCTGTCTTTGCCCACGAAGTAGATGTCGTTGACCGAGTGTTCAATGCCGAGCGGTCGCTCAACCCAGTTTCTGCCGCCGTCTTCGGTGTAAGCGAAGAATCCGCCGTCGCCGCCGACCCAACCGCGTTTCGCATCGGCGAAATAGACAGCATTCAGATCTTTACCGCCGGAACTTACCCGCGTCGCAGTCCAGCCGCTCTGCGCCTGACAAATCGCCGCACTCAGCCAGAAGACAATTGCGAGCATCAGTGATACCCACGGCTTCCATTTCATAGTAAGACTCGAGAAGTTCTGCACGGCAATCTTAGTTTAACAAAAATCTCGGAAATGCCGAGTCTGGCATCGACGCGCGCTTAGAGGTCGCGCAACTTTCGATTAGTAACCGTAACAATCACGACGAACACGGCAATGATTAAACCACCCACGGCCAGCGTATGCTGCACGCCGAACCGATGAGACGCCGCGCCGGCGATTAAGTTGCCTATGGGCATCGCGCCGATGAATGAGAGCATGAACATGCTCATCACTCGCCCACGCATTTCATTGGTCACGAGTTTCTGCAAAAGGGTATTGCTGACTGCTACTGAACAGACAATTCCAAAGCCAAGCAGGAAGAGAAACACGAGAGACACTCGCACGTTTGTTGAAAGCGAAAAGCAGATCAGACTAACCGCGAATGCAAAGTCACCACCCAGCACGAACCATCCCTTATGACGAAAGTCTCCCAGGTAAGCCAGGAACAGCGCGCCAAAAAGCGCCCCCGCTCCGGCTGTTCCCATTAGCAACGCCAGACCCGTGGCTCCCAAATGAAAGACGTCGCGGGCAAAGACGGGCGTCATTGAAATATAGGGCGCGCCGCACAAACTGGTCACGGCAGAGATGAGCAAGAGTGTCGAAACGCGCGGCCGGCCGCCGACGTAGCGAAAACCTTCGACCAGGTCGTTAATGAAAGCGGCTTTGTCTTTCATCGACCTAACCGGCGCTCCCTCTTCTACCTCTGGCCGTTCAAAGCGAACCATTTTCAGCCCGGCTACGACGGCGACAAACGAAACAGCGTTAGCCAGAAAGCAGCCAGCCAATCCGAAAAGTTTGAATCCTACTCCGGCAAATACTGGCCCCAGCACCCGCGCCAGTTGGAATTGGGTTGAGTTCAGGGCCACTGCATTCGCCAGGTCTTCGCGTTCGACCAGATCGAATACGAGGGCCATGTATGAAGGTCCGGCGACGGCCAGGCAACAGCCGGTCACAAAGGACAGCGATAGGATCATCCACACCTGCACCACGTTCGTGGCGACGAGTACTCCTAACGTCAAGGCCGCCAGCCCGGCAACGACCTGCGTATAGATCAGAAGCTTCCGGCGATCCATCAGATCGGCAAACACTCCACCGGCTAGCGTTAAGAGCAAGCCCGGCGACGTTGCCATAAATCCATCGAAGCCGAGCCAGAACGGCGACTTAGTCAATTCCAGCACCAGCCAACCCTGGGCGACAGCCTGCATCCAGGTACCGGTGTTGGATAGAAATGCGCCCGACCAAAAGAGAAGGAAATTGCGGTGGCGTAACGCGCGAAACATTTCGCTGACACCACGACTGCTCCTTCGTTCAAGCTCGAATTCACTGGGCATCTTTAATTAGTATCATTGGTTACATGTTCCGCCAAAGGAGCGCGTGAAGTTGACTGCTCTTCTTGAGTAGAAAGAGAGCACTCATCACACGGGAACCTTTGCCCATTACGGTCTCTCATGTTTTAATCGCGAATGTTTCAAACGAAGAACTATCGGTGGAGACTTGAGAATGACTAAGCTGTCTTCTGTAGGTGGATTTAAGATTCGTTTTCTTTCATTGGTTGCGATCACGACGATTTTCATCGTGACTACTAAAGCGCAAACGCCTGTTCCGACACCAGCGCCCGCGCCTGCGCAAACTCAACCGGCGTCGCCCGCGGCCAATCCTGCGGACGTGGCGACGTTGGACGCGACGATCGCGGCGCTGTACGACGTAATCTCCGGACCGGCGGGAAAGCGCAACTGGGACAGATTCAGATCGCTGTTCGCTCCCGGCGCCCGTCTGATTGCGACTGCTGTGCGTCCAACGGGAGAGGTCGTCTCGCGAGTGATGACGCCCGAGGACTATGCTCAACGCAACGGGCCGTACTTTGAAAAAAATGGGTTCGTTGAGCGAGAAGCAGCGCGTCGATCTGAAACCTTCGGCAACATCGCACACGTGTTCAGCACGTACGAATCACGCCACGCGAAAGATGATGCGAAGCCGTTTCAACGAGGCATCAACAGTATCCAGCTAATGAACGACGGAAAGCGTTGGTGGGTCGTAACGGTGTTTTGGCAGGGTGAGGATGAAAAGAATCAGCTGACGCCCGAATACCTTAGAAGTCGAAACTAGAATACTCGCAGCTTTCGATCCTTAACCCTTATAACCCAGGCCCCAAACGCGAAAGAGATCGACGCATCCTTCCCCGAAGGTGCGAGTAAAATCTACCATCTGAAATAGGGAAAGTGTCCATGAAAGACGCTCATAGTCAGATGGCTGATAAACCATCGGGACAATCTTATTTTCAAAACGATTCTGGTTCAAAGCATATGACAATTCTCGTCTCACCCACATTGATTCTGCCGATTGGGGAGAAAGAACGACCGCGAACCAATCACAGCGCTGAAGCGCCGCTCCAATTTCATCCTGCCACTGTTGGGCGCCGAGGATGTTTGTTTGACTATACCAGACTGGAATTCCATGACGCCGCATCACTTCTGCTAAATCATCAGCGAATTGCCGATCCAGGTTTGAGTGAGATAAGAAGACTTCATTGGGCAGAATTACAGACATGGATTGGAAGAGTTAGGCAGCATCCTTGAGGACTTGTGCGATCTTCTTAAACTGCTCCTCATTCTTACCGTCTTTTGACAGTTTGATAGTCTTGAGTCGGTTGAAAATCCATGGAATTCGGTCTTTCGCAAAATCTGCTGAATCTCCAACTATCACGGGTATCAAACGCCTGTTAAATGTTCTCTCGCTCAGCGCGTAACTAATACTGCTCTGGACCGCATCTGATTCCAGTGCGTCCGGTGTAACCAAGACAACCATCGCATTCGATTCCTTTAGTCCATTAGCGATTTTTTCCGCCCAGTTATCTCCCGGCATTATTTCGCGCTTGCTATACCACGCGTCCAAACCCGCGGCTTCCAGGGATGCTACGATTCTGGTCGCTAACGCTTCGTCCTTAGATGAGTAACTAATAAAAACCTTCATACTTGGTTACTATGCTCCCCTCCGGTTGGATTATAGTCTCGTTTCTCGTCGTATCACAAAGAATTTCATTTCCTCCGCCAGATGGAAAGCGCAGCCCCCGAACCACCCCGACGCTCGGCCACAATCTCAGCGAGGATCGCCAGCGCTACTTCTTCCGGCGACACCGCACCGATGTCCAAGCCGATAGGCGCGCGTACTTTCTTTAGCTGCTCTGCGTCAGCGCCTTCTTCAAGAAGTTTGTCGAGCACAATGTTCGTCCGGCGCTTGCTGCCGATCATCCCGATGTAGGAGGGATTCGCTGAGGTCGCCGCCCGCAGACAGTCTTCATCCTGCTTATGCCCGCGCGTCACGATCGCGACCGAGACGCCAACACCAGTCGCGATAGCTTCCCGCACAGCATCGGCCCAATGCTCGGCTACTACTAAAGCAATTCCCTGCTCACTTGGCGAAGCGAACAGTTCCCGGCTGAGAAATTCCGCGCGATCATCGATCAGCGTTACGCGATAACCAACCAGCGCGGCCAGCCGCGCGAGCGCAGCCCCAACATGACCGGCCCCGGCAATAACCAGACGCGGCTCAGATGCAATGCGTTCGAACAACAACTGCACACCATGGAACTGACTGAGGGTTGGAGTAAAATCTTCGACCTCGAGCGACCTCGCTTCTTCGCGCGCGGAAAGAAAAAGATCCAACTGCAGCGCGATCTCTTCGTCTAATTCCGCCGCACCCAGCGTGCCGCTACGCTCACCCGATTCGGTCACGAGTAATCTTGAGCCGATGCGCAGATCGCCGGGACGCTGCTCAGGCAAATGCATCACGGTTACGAGCAGGCCCGCCGCGCCTTCATCAAGCATGCGGCCGATAGCTTGAGTGACAAGCTGGGCTTCACCTTTTATCTTCTGGTCGCTCATGTAAACGAATTGAAGGAAGCGTAGTCGAAAGGACGTGGCGAGGCAAAGTGGTGCGATACTTAGTCGTCAGCTTGCAGTTTCATATCATTAGCACCGTCGCTTTAGGGCGGTGACATTCGTGCCTGACGGAATCAAAAACCATTTCAAACGGTTTCCACTCCCAAACACCGCGGATCACCGGGCTGAAGCCGCGGTGCTAATAAGAAGGGCCCCTATGATCTATTTCGCACGGTCTTGCTTGCGCATGCCAACCGCTCCGGCGGCGCGGCGCACCAGCCACCATGGACCGACGAGTAGATAGACCGGATTGCCGAAGAAGGCAGGCCGATTGCCTTCGATCGCATGGCCGATGAATTGAAATACCCACCCCACCACAAAGAACGCCAAAGCCCATCGCCAGCTTAAGAAAAAGAGCGGCAGCGACACGACAACCATTGGAATGCCGATCGTGTGCGACAGTCTGTTCAGCGGATGAACGTGCTTGGATTTGTAGTTGTTAACGAATGAGCCGGACATGATCAAGAGTTCTCCCAAACGTCTATGAAAATATCCATCGTCCCGCCGCAGACCATGCCTTCTTCGCTGGCTTCATCAGCCGTCAACGCGAAGTGATGCAGACCGGGCTCGCCCTGGCGCAGAGCTTCGCGGGCTTCGGCCCAAACTTCCGCTTCCACGCAACCGCCGCCGACCGTGCCCGCTGTCTGGCCATTCTCAAAGAAGAGCATCTTCGCGCCGCGCCGTTGCGGCGTCGACCCGCGCGTATGCGCCACCGTGGCGACCACGACGCGTTCACCGCGCGCGTTCGCTTCGCCAATCAAACGATAGAGATCATTTTGCGCAATCGTTCCCATAGTAAGTGGCAAGGCTTCAGTCTGTGATTCTTGCAAACCCAGCACGGAAAGTTCTGAAAAAGTACTTTCGACGCGTAGCGTCAGTATGAATTTAGCGCGGCCTTTCAAGGCCGGGAAAGATAAACGTTAGAGTTCGCGTCGAGAATGCTCAACCACCCAATCGGCGTTGAAACGCCGGGCTAAATTCATCCGACGCTACGCGTCGAAGACAATTGATCAATGTTCCCAACGTCTCTGCCATCATTGCGGTGGATACGGAGTCGGTGTGGGCGTCGCCTTCGGAGCCGGCGGAGAAGTTGACGTGCCTTCCGACCCGGCTTTGGTCTTCGCGTTCTGGATGTCGGCTTGATCGGCGGCGTCTAACTTCTTGCGCACGCGCTCAATTTCAGCGTCCGAAGTGGCAATCGCTTCGTCCAGACGTTGATGGCTGATCGCTAATTGGTCCAACTGTTTTCGCAGGCGCAGCTTTTCATTTTCGAGTTGGCGCCGCCGTTGATCGCGTAACTCTTCGGGATGAGTCGTGCCATATCCCGCAGTCGAGCGTTCGATATTCTCCGGCTTAAGCGCAATGTCCACATCTTCCGCCTTGGCTTCCAGATCAGCTTCCTTGGCTTGTACGTCGCGAAGTTCGTTGCGCAGCGCCGCGGAACGCGACTCGGCCCGTGACAGACGTTCCAAATCGACCAGCGACCGCTGCGACTCCTCCATCTGGGTGAGCTTGTCGTTAAGCTTGTCCACCTGTGTGGAGAGAACGCGAATCGTCTTCTTCATCGCTTCCGGATCCTGCTGGCCAGCCGGCCGTGCGGTGTCAGTCGCGTTTGGGTCGGCGCTACTGGCATCGGTCGCGCTATTGTCGGTAGGCGAGGGTTGATAGATCGCCGGGTTTTCGATGCGAGGCGCAGACGACTTTCGTCTACGGCGCCGGCGCTTCTGAGCGTTCGAATCCACCAGCATAAATCCGACGATCAAGAACAACGCCAACACCGCGGTGACCAGACTTCGGACAGAATGTTTCGGCATCAATAACCTCCTCGCAGTTTGAGGGATGCAGCCAGCGCAAAACTGGATGCTTCAAGCGTTTCACGCCGCTCGACCCAATTCGTTCCGAGAGTAAATTTACCCCGGCTGAATCTGAAATCCAATGGCCATCGCTTTAACCGACTGTGTCAAAGCATCAATCCTGATTAAATTGGGTCCGGCTTCGGCATAAGCCCGAACGTTCTCGATAGTGATCGGGCCGGAAGCTTCAACCGTCGCCTGCGGAGAAAGGCTGCGAACATGGCCAATTAATTCCGCCAGCTCCGCCGGGCCCAAACCATCCACCACCAAAACATTCGCGCCGTTCTCGATGGCCTCGGTAGCTTCCGGCTGATTGGCCACCTCAGCCGCGATCAAATGCCCGTGTCCGATCATCGCGCTGGCCTTCTTCACCGCGGAACCCAACCCGCCGGCAATCCCGGCGTGGTTCGCCTTGATGCAGACGCCGTCGTCCAATCCGTAGCGATGATTGACTCCGCCGCCGAGCAGCACCGCGTACTTCTCGAGCATGCGCAGGCCCGGAGTCGTCTTCCGCGTATCAGCGATTTTTGCGTTCGTGCCCTCGATTGCGCGGACAAACTCGCGCGTGATCGTGGCGACTCCCGACAGATGCTGCAGCAGGTTCAGCGCCACGCGCTCGCCCGCGAGCAAGACGTCGGCAAAGCCACTGGTGCGCGCGATCACTTTTCCCGCTTCGACCTCTTCGCCATCGGACGCGAAGGCTTCGAGCTGCTGCTGTGGGTCAAGCGTGCCGAAAACTTCTTCGGCGGCTTCCAGTCCGGCCACTACCATCTTCTCGCCCGCGACAAAGCGCCCGCGCGCCCGCGCATTGCGCGCCAGCACACTCTGCGTAGTGATGTCGCCGCGCCCGAGATCTTCACGCAGGAAGAGTCCGATGCTCGAGTAGAGCGCGCCTTCGTCCAGCCAGTTCATGACCGCCCCTCCCTGGGAGCACGGACATCCTGTCCGCACAGCGCGCGCAGTGCGCTCAAGTTATTACTAGTCATGAAAGCGCCTCCAACATCTCATCCAAAGCTGAGGTTCGCTGCCCGATGTCTACGAGCCTTGCCCGCAGCCCTTCCACCTTTTCAGCCGGCGCACGCTCGACAAAGTCCTGATTGCCAAGCTGCGCATCGAGCTTTGAGCCTTCCTTCTGTAACTTTTCTTTCTCCTTCACTAGCCGTTCGCGCTCCTGAGCAAAATCGATCAGACCCTCGAGCGGAATCGCAACTTCGGCACCTCCCGACAACACGGCTCGCGCGGAAGCTTTTGGCATTTCGACGTTGCCGTCGATCGAAATGTTCGCCGCGCGTGTCAGCCGAGCGATCTGATCGGAACTCGCGGTAAACACAGATTTCAGTTCGGCGTTCGCCGCGATCATCACTTGAATCCGCTCGCCCGGCTTGATGTTCATCTCCGATCGAATGTTACGCACCCGCGAAACTAAATCGATTACGGCCTGCATTGCCGCTTCGGCGCTGTCGTCCATTACGGCCCGATCACCCTGCGGAAAGGAAGCCAGCATGATCGTGGGCTCAGCCTCCGCATAGGCACGATGCAAGAGCGGCGCGTGTTCCACCGGCAACTTGAGCCACAACTCCTCCGTGAGGTAGGGCATGAATGGATGCAGCAGGCGCAGTGACTGTTCGAGGATGGAAATCAAACGCGCCCGGGCCACGCTTCTCTCCGTTGAATCGGTCTCTGCCGTCACCGTCGCTTTTGAAAGCTCGATGTACCAATCGCAAAAATCGTCCCAGAAGAAGTGATAGAGAGTTTGGACTACGCCGTGAAAGTCGTATTGCCCGAGCTTTTCATTAACCTCACGCGCCGTCTTGTTAAGACGCGAGAGAATCCAGCGATCGTGGAGCGGCAAATTGCCGTCGAACGGACTAGCCACTGCCTGCGCACCTTCAGAATTCATCAGGCAGAACCGCGCGGCGTTCCAAATCTTGTTGGCAAAGTTACGATACGATTCAACCTGTCGCTCGCTCCAGCGCGTGTCGGTCGAGCCTACCGAAGCCAGCGTCAGACGCGTTGCATCCACTCCGTACTTCGCAAAGACCTCGAGCGGATCGATCCCGTTCCCTTTCGTCTTTGACATGCGCTGGCCGTGCTTATCGAGAACGGTGCCGGTGACATAAACATCTGCGAACGGCTCCTGATTGATGAACTTCAGTCCGGTCATCATCATGCGCGAGACCCAGAGAAAAATAATGTCGCGCGCCGTGACCAGCACCGAAGTCGGATAAAACGTCTTTAAGTCCTCAGTCTCATCGGGCCAACCCAAAGTCGAGAAAGGCCACAGCGCCGAAGAAAACCAGGTATCCAGCACGTCCTCGTCCTGCGTCAGTTCGTCAGTGCCGGCTTTCTGTTTCGCTTCTTCAAGCGACCGCGCGACTATGATTTGACCGTCTGCGGTGTACCACGCGGGAATTTGATGGCCCCACCAAAGTTGCCGCGAGATCGTCCAGTCACGCAGATTCTCCAGCCAGTCGGCATAGACCTTTTCGTAAGGGACCTGGGGCACAAAGCGCGGCTTCCCTGCTCCACGCAGCTTTGCCAGAGCGAGATCGCGCAAACTATCCATGCGGCAAAACCACTGCGTCGAGGTCAAAGGCTCGATCACCGTCTTGCAGCGCTCGCACTTGGAAATCGAGAACTCGTAATCAACTACCTTTTCGAGCAAACCCAGTTCGGCAAACTTTTCAACCACCAGATCGCGGGCTTTGTATCGATCAAGCCCGGCAAAATCAGCGCCCGCCGCTTCGGTCATGCGCGCAAATTGATCTATCACGGCGATCTGTTCCAGGTTATGACGCAAGCCCATCTCGTAATCGTTTGGATCGTGGGCCGGCGTTACTTTGACCGCGCCGGTGCCGAATTCAGATTCGACAAAATCATCGGCCACGATCGGAATCTCGCGATTCATGAGCGGCAGCACCAGAGTCTCTCCGACCAGGTCGCGGTATCTTTCGTCGTTGGGATTCACGGCCACGGCGGTGTCGCCCAACATTGTCTCAGGACGGGTCGTGGCCACCGTGATCGAACCACGGCCGTCCTTCAATGGATAGCGAAGATAGTAGAGCTTGCCCTTTTGCGGCTCGCGCAAGACTTCGAGATCAGAGAGCACTGTCTGGTCGTTCGGGCACCAGTTCACTATGCGATTGCCGCGATAGATCATTCCGTCGTCGTAGAGCCGCACGAAGGCTTCGCGCACCGCGCGAGAGAGACTCTCGTCCATAGTGAACCGTTCGCGCGACCAATCGACCGAAGCGCCTTCGCGTCTGATCTGCTTGAGAATCTGCCCGCCGTACTCCTGCTTCCATAGCCACACGCGGTCCTGGAACTTTTCGCGGCCCAGGTCGTGGCGGCTCAGCCCTTCCTTCTTCAATTGGCGGGTCACCATCAACTGGGTCGAGATGCCGGCATGATCCATTCCCGGCAACCAAAGCGCGCGAAACCCGGACATGCGTTTGTATCGCGTCAGCACGTCCATCATCGTGTGCTGCAGCGCGTGGCCCATATGCAGCGAGCCCGTAACGTTCGGTGGTGGAATAACGATGGAGAAAATGGGAGCGGAGGGATCTTTATTAATCTCGGGAGCAAAATAGCCGCGCTCTTCCCAACGCGCGTAATGATTCTGCTCGGCTTCGGTTGGATCGTAAGTTTTTGGGATCTCGATCATTTCAATAAGACTTCAAGTGTTTAGAGGCGGGCTACTGCCCGCCGGATTAATTACGGAATGAATTACGTGTTCAGCTAAATTGTAAATCAAGCGCCGGGTCTTCTCCTATCGGCACGCCAACCGTTGTGGTGCTCGGAGCCCGACGACAGGCAGTTCGGTTCAATTCGGAAAACATCATTCGTGTTGATGCTGGGAACGCGGACGTCCCGTCCGCACCGCGCCGAAGGCGCGCAATCATCTCTATCTTCGATAGAACCGGGCCGATTGATTTGTTCGCACTTCGCGCTTAAGCGGACGAGCCGTCCGCGTTCCCAGCAATAGAAAAGGCGGGACAAGTCCCGCCTCTAAACAATCGCTGGAGTTATCCGCTCAATTCTGTTGGTCGAGCTTCTTTTTGATCAAAAGCTCAGCCAGCTCAGGCACAACTTCCCAGGCAATCTCACGCACAACTTTCTCAGACATGAGTTCAACCGCGCGCCGCGCGATGGCGTCAATAGCTTCCGGCGACAGGCCAGCAGTAGGCCCAGACGAACCTTGTTCTTCAACAACGCTCACTGGTGGCGCGGGTTCCGCTGGGGCTTCGCTAACAATCGTCCATTCCTGAGGCGCGGCAACATGCTGTTCTGCCGGTGTGGGTGCCGGCGCAGCGTGCGTGGATCCTTCGGCGACGATTTCAGCGGGCGCGGGCGCAGCTATTGTTTCCGGAACTGCAACCGCCAGAACGTCGTCCGGTTCTTCATAGTCAAGATCCAGAAAAAGATCTTCGACGACGGCAACTTGGGTTGGGCTATCAAAGTCGCCTAGATCCAGAAGCGCGTCGTTGAATGCAGCCCGGACCGGCGCGGCTTCATAGCCTCGTTCGTCTTTCTTTTCGTGGAGATTCATCGATGAAGGTTGTTCGGCGGATCCAATCTCCGCCGGCGAATCGAAATGGTCATTAACTGCGGTCGCCGGCTCCATTTCCATCGTATCATCTTGAGCATAGCTAATGTCCACGGCAGGTTCATCATCGATGCGTTCGAGCTTCTGCGTGTTCGCGGTCTGAAGCTCGACGTCGGCGGCGCACGTGTGCCCGGCCGGTTCAATGTCTGGCTCAGCCGGTTCGTGTTCAGTGATAGAGGGCGCCTCAATGAAGACCTTCACATTTGTCTCATCCATAGCAGGTTCATCAGGAGCAGCCGTCTGAACAGCATGGAGGTCCAGCTTCTGCGTGGTAGCGGTTTGAAGTTCGACGTCCGCGGTAGGAGTGCTTCCCGCCGGCTCCCCAGCCCGCTCAGAGGGTTCGTGTTCAATCATCGATTGCGCCTCAACGAAAACCTTCACATTCGTCTCATCCATCGCGTGGTCATCCGGAGCAGCAGCCGGAACAGCATCGGACCGGTCGAGTCCCAAAGTGGAATAACTGCGCGTCGAGTCTTCCATGTCTGCCGATTTGCCACCCAACAGCGAGCCCACTCGGCCCACCAGTTCGCGAATGGATTTAAATGGTTTCGTCACAAAATCGTCGGCGCCTACCCGGCGCGCTTCGGCCTGATCGAAGGGTTCGTGCAAGCCAGCCAAAAGCATAACAGGAATGTGGCCGAACCGTTCACTTTGTTTGATCTGCTCGCACAGTTCATAACCGCTGATTTCCGGAGAAGAGACGTTAGCGAGGATTATGTCGGGCGTAGACACCTCAAGTTTTTCCAGCGCCTCCCGGCCGTCAGACGCGGTCGTCACCTCCATTCCTTCATCAGTGAAGGTGAGGCCGATCACCGTTCGGTAATATGGCGAGTCATCCGCGACTAAGAGTTTTCGTCCAGCTAACAAAAGGGGCAACCTTCGTGCGAGTTTCCGCGCGGTTCGATTCGACTCAGCCATGAAAATAATCTGAGCAGGCGCGCGGCCTGATTCGAACCTAGCATCCGCGCGAAAAGGGCGTCAAGAGTTTTTGTGGGTGATGTGGTTGAGAGTTCCGTGGATTAACGGCGAGGTCTGCGAAAAGGTGCGCAACGGAAGTTAGCTTGCCCGGAACCCGAGAACCCCTCGGTATGGTGCAGTCGGGCTACTGCCCCGAATTCGCAAGCCTCACTCAAAAAACTCAGTGAGAGCCAGAGAGCACTGTCACGTCGTCCGGCGTGTTCGGCTTCCCATCAGGTCCTGAGGAGCGAAGGACAAACGCGTTGCGCTCGCCCTCATATTCATAAGGCACGTGCCAGGGATCGACGCGGATGACTCGGGCGAGGTAGCGGGGACTGAGGTTGTCGATAAGGACGGCTTCGCTTTTTGACTCGAGATAGAAGCCGCGTTCGCGGCGGTATGATTCGAGGGCGGTGGCGACGGATTCCAGTTCGGCGCGAGCGCGCGCGGTCTTCTCTGAATTTAATGCTTTGATCAACGTGTCGAGATCTTCCCAACGTCTGTCTCCGGTCCTGATCTCAGCAATGCGCCATTTATCGTTGTCGCCTTTCACGAGGCGGAATGCCGTTTCGACCTGCGCGACTACGACCGCAGAATTACCAGAGGTGGAAATCTCTTTCACCCGCACGGCGTCCGAAGGCAATTCAATTCCCGCCATGCGCGCAATCAACCTCCGCGCTTCTTTGGGACTGAGATCTCCGGCGGCACGCGTCCCGCTGACAACCAGAATAGCGCCGGCAGAAACCAAAGCCACCAGTGAAATAATCGCCACGCTTCGCTTAGTCATAATCGACACTCCTTCGGATAGTGACTGGGATCTTAGTTCGACGGTGTTTAGAGTACCAACTTTAGTTGGATTCTTTCCAACTCGTAAGGCCGAGCAGGTCTTTAGCTTCGCGGTCATACAGCAATGTCGGCGAAACCGAGTCAGGACCACTGCATGGGTCGCTCGCCTGGAGTTCAAGCTTTAGCTTGTGATCATGATCAGCAAACTAAAAAGTTTGAACTCTGAACTTGGTTCGCGCGAAATCAGCTCTGCTGGACTGCCTTGCCGACCAGCATTCGCAACATTGTCTGAAGTTGGACCGTGGTAAACGGCTTGGGAAGAAAAACGACGGCGCCGGCGGCGAAACTGTCCGAAGAGAGTTTGGGATCCTGTTCCGCGGTCATCATCATCACCGGAATTTTATTGAACCGCTTTTCGGTTCGCATGAAGCGAACCAGTTCCGGGCCGGTGATATGCGGCATGACGACATCGAAGACAGCGGCGGTGAAATTGGGATTATCCTGAAGCGCTTTATAAGCTTCGCGTCCATCGCGGGCACCCACTACCGCAAAACCTTCCTTCTCCAGGATGGCCGTGACCAGACGGAGGATAGCCGGATCGTCATCCGCTACCAGAAGCCGTCCTTTCGTAGTGTTGTCGCTATTACTCAACTGTGTTTACCTCTACCTATGCTGCCTCGACAGCCCGTCCGCTTTCGCCGGTCTTTATTGACAACTCAGCCGCGAGTTTGATTGCCGCGACCATGCTCGAATGCTCGGCGATACCTTTTCCGGCGATGTCGAATGCCGTCCCATGGTCGACCGAGGTGCGAATGAAAGGCAAGCCGAGGGTAATGTTGACTGCTTCGCCAAAGGAAAGGCACTTCACTGGAATCATCGCCTGATCATGATAACACGCCACGACGGCATCGAACTCCCCACGCGAGGCGCGCAGGAAAACGGTATCGGCTGAAATCGGCCCCCCCACGTTGATGCGATCAATTGCCCGGCAAGCTTCAATGGCCGGAAAAATCTCGGATGCTTCCTCGACTCCAAACAAACCGCCTTCCGCGCCGTGTGGATTCAGGGCTGCCACCGCGATTCGCGGACGCTCGATGCCCCATCGCTGAAGTTCGTGGTGGGCCAGACGAATCGTCTTTTCAAACCTCTCACGCCGAACCAGGCGAATCGCTTCTGAAAGCGGAACGTGAGTCGAGATGAGAACGATACGAAGGTTGGCGGCAACAAAGCCCATCGCATAGTCATCGGTGCCCGTCAAATGAGCGAGAAACTCCGTATGCCCCGGAAAACTATAGCCCCCGAGGAAGAGCGCTCGCTTGTTTATTGGCGCGGTGGCGATTGCGTCGATCTGTCCTGCGCCGCAAAGCTCCACCGCCGCCTCAATGTAACCAGCGGCAGCCTTGCCCGCAGCCCCCGACTCGATTCCCGGTTCGATGTGTCCCTGAATGTTATCGAGATGAAAGATCAGCGGTTCAGATGTTTGAGGGGGAAGACTCTCGTCGCGGCGAACGATCTCGTAACCACACTGCAAGTCGAGAGTGCGTGCATTGTGGGCCAGCAACTGTGCGTCGCCGATGATGATCGGCTGACAGACGTCCAGGACTTCATCTTCAGCAACGGCCTTGAGCACCACCTCGGGTCCGACTCCCGCCGGGTCACCCATAGTGATACCGATGCGGGGTCGAGCGCTCGAGTCTGAGAAAACCTGCGGCAGATTATTCATCGATCCAACGGTGGTGGCGCGCAGGGTCGCGGTAAGCGCGTCTACTTGTCCGCAACGCGGAGAGGTTTAAGATTCAACGACGAGAGGCGTTGCTTCTTCGACGCTCCCTTGATGAGGCACCCGGTCCTCAGCCTTGAAAATGTATTTAATGTTGCGCTTGAGAACCAGGAGATTCGGGGCAGACCGCCGATTAATCTTCAGCGCACCGCGATCGTACCATTCGATAGTGCCTTCGATCTCTTCACCATCTTGCAAAACCAGAACCATCGGCGTGTGCGCGTCGATCTGCTTCTTGTAATAATAAATTTCGGCATGCGTCTCAGCCGGAGGCGGCTGGCGCTTTCTGGCTTGCATTGATGAAGGCGGCTGCGGCTGGCGCGGCTGCGGCATTCCACCACGCGGCGCCCCTCCGTTGGCTCGATCATTACTTCGATCGTTGGTTCGATCGCGCTGTTGTGCCACCTCACGCCTGGCCTTGACGTCCGCCAGCGTCGTCCTGATTAGTTTGCGATTCACGGTACTTCCTCCACCAAGATTTATAAAGACATTTGCTAAGAACTTGCGTTTTTTCGCCTCGGCCGGGGTGTAATGCGTAAACGGCTATCCACAGGCTGCAGCGTCCGAGGAGAGGATGCGCGCATTTGATCCGTACTGACTGAAGTTACTTCTTCAGGGAATGCGCGACATGCTACACGACCGAGGGCAAAAACGCAAAGCATCATTGGAAGCCGTCGGCGAGTCAGTTTTCATTCAGAGTTCACCCTTTAGATTGCTAAATAGACGCGCAAGCTGGAGTTTGAACTCTAAAATTAACGGGGTGCACAGCACACGAGCGCTCTCGCTCATGTGCTGTTCACCACTCACTGCTTATTGCTGACTAGCTGAGTTTATTAGTCAGCCTTTTTTCTGATGAACGTCGGCACATCGAGATCATCAATGCGCTTTGAACTCCCGTGCGAGGCAGGAAATTCTTCCGGTGACCGCGGCGCATAGCGCGGCGGTGAAGTGATTGGCATTTGAGCGCCGGCGGCAACCGAAGCTGATATAACTTCGCGGCGAAAGCCGGTCGCAATGACTGTGATCTTCATCGCATCGGCCATCGTTTCGTCGATCACGTGACCAAAAATAATATTCGCATCCTCGTCCGCCTCTTCACGAACTATTGATGCGGCATCGTTCACTTCACAGAGGGTCAGATCGTGACCGCCAGTGATGTTGATGAGCACGCCCCGCGCGCCCTTGATCGACGCTTCTTCGAGTAACGGTGACGAGATCGCTTCCTGCGTGGCTTCAACCGCGCGATTTTCACCGCGCGCGTATCCAGTGCCCATGAGCGCCATGCCCATTCCCTGCATGATTGTGCGCACGTCCGCAAAGTCCAGATTGATCAAGCCCGGCACGGTAATCAGGTCGCTGATTCCCTGCACGGCCTGGCGCAGCACGTCATCCGCGGCCTTGAATGCATCAGCAAACGAAGCGCCCTGAGGCACCGCACCGAAAAGCCGCTCGTTCGGAATCGTAATGACGGTGTCGACAGATTCGTGCAATTCGCTGAGACCATGTTCAGCCTGGTGCAATCGCCGGCGCCCCTCGAACAAGAACGGCTTCGTCACTACCGCCACTGTTAAAGCACCCAGCTCAGTGGCCAGCGAGGCCACAATCGGAGCGCCGCCGGTTCCCGTGCCGCCACCGAGACCGGTGGTTACAAAAACCATGTCCGCGCCTTCGAGCACTTCGATGATTTTGTCCGTGTCTTCCAGCGCCGCTTGCCTGCCGACTTCGGGATCAGCGCCGGCGCCAAGACCTTTGGTCAATCTGCCGCCAAGCTGAATCTTCACTGGCGCGCGCGAGCGTTTCAGCGCTTGTAGATCTGTGTTCGCTACTACGAACTCGATTCCTTCAATGCCCGAGTCAATCATCCGATTGACTGCGTTGCCGCCACCGCCGCCCACACCGATGACTTTTATGCGTGCTCCGGTAATGGGAGGCTCGTCGTCAATGAAAATATTTATGCCTTTGCCGGGTTCGCGTACCTCTGGTGTCATGGGTTTTTCCTCTCTTCCAAACCGGGAAGTCTTCCACTCCCTCTTTCGTCTATTTTGGGCTAGCTGAACCACGGGCATCTATATCTTGCGGACAACATATTGTGCCATAGGCGCGCCAGCATACAATACTCTGTCAAAAAATACTACTACCAAATCGATTGCGAAACTTGGAAACGAAGTGCGTTAAGCGACCAGTAGAACCGCGCTTGGCGCCGCCGGCGCGCTGTTCCAACGCATGCGCTCGATGGAACACCAGCGCGAGTCCGGCCGCGGCCGCCCACGCCGGACTCTGCACGTCTTCAACCAGTCCGCCGAACCGATCGCGCTCGGGATATCCGATCCGCACCGGCGCGTCAAAGACCTGCTCTGCGACTTCGATCATGCCGTCGAGCAAAGCGCCGCCACCGGTCAGCACGACCCCGCTTGATAGTTGCCGGTTCCAACCAGAGTCCCTGATTTCATCTGAGACGTGCATCAACACTTCTTCGGCGCGAGGCTGCAAAATGTCGCAGAGAATTTGCCGCGATAGTTGGCGCGGCGCTCGGCCGCCCACCGACGGCACCTCGACCATCTCTCCGCGCTGGTCGTCACTGAGCGATGCGCTGGACGCGCAACCGACGGTGCGCTTGATGCGTTCGGCCTCCGGAATTGGCGTACGCAGGCCGAACGCAATATCGTTGGTAAAGTGCGCCCCGCCCAGCGGAAACACTGCGGTGTGCTGCACCGCGCCACGCTGGTACACGCATAGGCCGGTAGTTTCGGCGCCAATATCAACCAGGGCCGAACCGTATTCTTTGTCATCATCCGTGAGCGTCGCTTCGGCCGCGGCAAGCTGCTCAAGGATCATGTCCGCGACGATCAATCCGGCTCGATTTACGGCATTAATAGCGTTCTGACGAGCGGTGACCGGGCTGGTGACGATGTGCACCTTGACCGCCAAACGGGCCCCGGTCATACCGACCGGATCGTTGATGCCATCCTGATCGTCCACGATGAACTCCTGTGGCAAACGATCCACGATCTCGCGACCGGCCGGAAGTTGGATTGCGCAAGCCGAATCGATCGCGCGGCGGACGTCATCGGCAGTAATCTCTCGATCGCGCCCGGCTACGGCGACGATAGCTTGGCCGTTGAAACCCATGATGTGTGATCCGGCGAGATTGATGGTGACTTCCTCTGCCTGAACGCCACTCATCCGCTCGGCTTCTTCAACCGCCCGTTTGATTGATTCCACGGCTGCATCAGGATTGACGATCACGCCTTTACGCAAACCACGCGCTTCGGCTTCTCCGATACCCAGAATTTCAAGCAAGCCCTCTTCTCCGGGCCCGGCGACGATGCACGTCACTTTGCTCGTTCCAATGTCCAGCCCAATCGTGTGATTTGTCCGCTTTGCCATCTAGCTTTCTCTGATCCGCCTATCGCAAACGAATGCGAGGAGTGTTCGCCGCATCGCCTCCCACATTACTCCGCACCGGTTTCTGCCGTTGGTCGTTCGTCAAAACGGTTCGATTCGTATTAGCTGTGTTAGCCGGCTTTGAAGTGCTCGGTGTTGCAGAGCTCTCAGGAATACTCGAGTCGATAGCAGGAGCGTCCATCGTAGTCGAAACTTTACTTCCGCGATCGGTGCCGATCACGATTCGTCCAGTCTGCAACTCAACATAAGTAATGGACGAGCCCCGCGGCGACTGCCGATATTTGTCCAACGCGTCGAGCGCCTGCTTGAGACGTTCACCCAGTTCCTGGCCTCCCAGCCTCACTTCGATCTCCGAATCGTTCCCGGCGAGTTGCGCGCGCACATCGTGCAGGTCGATCAAATTAACTTCGCTAACTCGTTCCGCGAGACCCAGGGCAGTCCAATCCCGCACGAGTTCGACGTACTTCTGCACTCGCTCCGCGTTGCCGGTGCGCGCTTCTTCTGTGCCGTCTTCGTTCCAGCCGCGAATGAAAAATGACGGCACGGTGTCGGCCGGCTTCATTTCTCCCAGCGCCACGCCCTCGTCGTCGACCCAAAAGAAGTGGCCGGCAGCGGTACGCACCACAGCTACGGGCACCCGTTCGCTGACCCGTACGCGCAGACCATCCGGCAGGACGCGACTGACAACCGCGCGGCGCACGCCCGGCAGACGCGTTAACTCGGCGCTAATCGCCGAGAGATCGGCGCGCCAAACTCCGGTACGCGCTACCGCACGCCGCGTCAGTCCCGCAATTTCATCGGCGGAGGTGCGCGAGGTCCCCGTCACATCGATAGTCCGCACCTGGAACAGTGACGCCGAAGCCGCCACTCGATATCCGATGAACACAGTGAGCACGGCAAGAATCACCAGGATAAACTTCAGTGCCGAAGGTACGTAGGCGAACAGAGCGCGTGGCGAGAAACTTCTGGCGTTGCCGCCCTTCGACCCATCACGACGCGCTGGACGCTGCACAAAACCGCGGGGTGGCGCCGCGCCCTTCGAACTTCGCGGGCCTCTGTTGGCGATGACTTGTTCTTTCATAATGTTAGTGGCACAGACTTCAGTCTGTGATTTTCCTTCCGGCTAACACGGACCGAAGTCTGTGCTACTTACTACTCCACAACTCAACTTCGTATTCCAGATCGATTCCATGTTCATGCTTGACGCGCTCGCGAATTTCTTCCGCCAGGGCCAGCGCGTCTTCGGCCCGCGCATCGTCGCCTTCGGTCACGATGAAGTTTGCGTGCTTGGGCGAAACCATTGCCCCTCCGCGGCGCGACCCTTTCATTCCCAAATCATCGATCATCTTGCCCGTGCCGATGGGGCTGGCCGGCGCGTTCTTGAAGAAGCAACCGGCAGAGCGCGCGCCATGCGGTTGCGTCGCCATCCGTTGACCTTTGGCGGCTTCCATCCGGCTGTTAATCTCGTCCTGATTGCCTCGCCTTAATAACAGAGTCGCGCCTAAAAGCAGTTCGCCTTCTTCAAATGACGTGTGCCGATAATTCCAACCAATCTCACCGCCGGGAATGTCGACGACTCGACCACCGCGCGCTACTCGCACTGTTTCAACGACGGTGCCGATTTCCTGGCCGTACGCTCCCGCGTTCATCCACAGCGCGCCTCCGACAGTGCCGGGTATCCCATTCAGACCTTCGATTCCGGAGAGACTACGGCGCGCCGAGTCGATACAGAGGCGAGGCAATGAATAACCGGCGCTCACGAAAACCCGATCACCGGTAAAGACGGGATCAGCTTTTAGTTCTTTCAAACTGACAATCACGTAATGATGAGCGCCGTCGTCGGCGAGTACGTTGCTGCCCGAGCCCAACGGCCGCCAGGCGACTCCGCATCTTTCCAACTCATGCACGAGCGCTGCTGCCTGAGCTTCAGTGCCGGGCGACAGGACCCAGTCGACCGCCCCGCCCACGCGCAAACTGGTTAACTCGGAAAACCGGCGGCCGCGTTCGGCCCGCACACCAAGACGCGCCGCGACTTCTTCAATCGCCGCATCCCGCCTGGCTGTATCTTCGAGTGAAACCATCTTCAAAGTGGCACAGACTTCAGTCTGTGATTCTCCCGCCGTAACACAGACTGAAGTCTGTGCCATTAATTCTCTCCTCGCAGTAGCGCCAGCAAACGATCGCCTTGGCGATTTACCGAACCCGCGCCCAGCGTGATCACCAGATCGCCTTCGCGAACCGTGTCGCGCAGCACCTCGGCGGCCCCTTCGACCGCGCCGACAAACTCCGCGTTCTTATGACCGTAGCTTTTAATCCGCCCGGTCAGCACTTCAGCGGTAATGCCTTCGATCGGCGTTTCGCTGGCCGCATAAATCTCAGTCACCAGCAGCACATCGGCATTGTTGAAAGCACTGGCGAATTCGTCCATCAAATCATTGGTCCGCGAGTACCGATGCGGCTGAAACAAAACCACGATGCGCCGGTTAGGCGCGCCGATCCGCGCCGCGCTCAACGTCGCCTTGATCTCTGTAGGATGATGGCCATAGTCGTCCACGACCGTGACGCCGGCTTCCTCGCCTTTGAATTGAAAGCGCCGATCCGCGCCGGCGAATTCGCCGAGCGCATGCGCAATCGTGTCGAAAGGCACTTCCAACTCGAGCGCCACCGCGATGGCCGCCAGCGAGTTGTAAACGTTGTGCTTGCCCGGCACGCGCAGTGATACTCGCCCCAGCACATCGATTCCCCGCAAGACTGAAAACTTTGAGCCAAAGGCCTGGTCATACTTAATGTCATGTGCTGAAACGTCGGCTTGGGCGCTCAAACCATAGGTGATGCGGCGACGTTCGATTTTCGGAATTACGGCCTGGACGTGCGGATCGTCCAGACAAAGAATCGCGGCCCCATAAAAGGGCACCTTGTTAACGAAATCTCCGAAGCATTTCCGCACGTCATCCATGTCGTTGTAGTAATCCATGTGTTCGCGATCGATGTTGGTTACCACTGCAATTGTCGGACTCAGCATCAGGAACGAACGATCGCTTTCGTCTGCCTCAACCACCATCAACTCACTCTTACCAAGCCGCGCGTTTGCGCGATACGTGCGCACGATGCCGCCAATTACAAACGTTGGATCCAGTCCGGCAATTCCCAGAATCGTCGCGACCATCGACGTGGTGCTCGTCTTGCCGTGTGAGCCGGCGACCGCGACCGTGTGCGGCTTCATGCGCATCAGTTCGGCCAGCATCTCAGCCCGCGGGATCACCGGAATTGAGCGGCGCCGCGCTTCAAAGATTTCCGGATTATCATCGCGCACCGCCGTCGAGCGGACCACGACGTGAGCGTCGCCGACATTTTCCGCCGCGTGGCCCTCGGTGACTTCCACGCCCAACTCCTCCAAGTGCGCGGTCACTTCGGACTTTTTTTGATCCGAACCCGAAACACGGAATCCCAGGTTCGCCAGAACTTCAGCGATGCCCGACATGCCTATGCCGCCGATGCCGATGAAATGAACATGTTGAAAACGTCTGAACATAAGAAATCAGTTGGCAGTGAGCGGTGAGCAGCAAAATCAAGTGCGCGGAGAGCGGTCGCCGAAAAGTTGCCCTGTCCCCGATCGCCTAAACTCAGATCGCTGCTCATCTGCGTTCTGCCTTCTACCTTCTACCTTCTACCTCTGCTTACTGCTCTTCATCACTTCTTCCATCAAATCCACGGTGGCCTTCGCCGCATCCCGCCGGGCCAGCTTCCGGCTGGCTATTTCCATTCGATCGATTCCATCCGGCGCTGTCAGCAAGGATGTAATCTCGTCGGCGAGCCGCGCGCCGCTCAAATCCTTCTGCAAGATCATTCGCGCCGCACCCGCCGCTTGCAGCGCTTCCGCGTTCTTGCGCTGGTGATCATCCGCGGCCAGGGGAAACGGCACCATGATTGCCGCTTTGCCCGCCGCTACCAACTCGGCGCTGGTCGTTGCGCCGGCGCGACTAATAATCAAATCGGCTTTGGCGAATTCTGTTACCATGTCGTCAATATAAGGTCGCACATCGACGTTGTCTTGCCAGCCTGCGGTCTCATAGCCAGTACGCACCTTCGCGAAATCGGCTTCTCCTGTTTGATGCGTCACCGCCAAGACTTTCTTCTCAGATTCAAGCTCCGGCAACGCGGCAATCATCGCTTCATTAATCGCCCGCGCGCCCTGAGAACCGCCAAACACGAGTAACGAGATCTGTGCGCCACCGCGTTGCCTCGGCGCAATTTCAAAGAACTCGCTGCGCACCGGATTCCCGGTCAGGACCCCTTTACCGCGAAAATAAGGTAACGCTTCCGCAAACGAAACCGCGGCCTTATCGACATAGCGCGCCAGAACTCGATTGGTCCAACCGGGCAGCGCGTTTGAATCCATCACCATCGTGGGCCGGCGCATCAACCATGCCGCCAACAGCACTGGACCAGAAACGTAACCACCGGCGCCGATCACGATCTCAGGATGAAAGTCGCGAATCACCCGGCGCGCGGCCAGAATACTTTTCGGCAGCAACAGCAGGCCGCGAACCTTGGCCATCAGGCTGACGTTTTTTAGTCCAGCGCTTTCAATGATCGAAAGTTCAAATCCGGCGTTCGGTACCAGACGCGTTTCCAGACCGTGTGCCGTGCCCACAAACCCCACGACCGACGAAGGATCGCGGCGCAGGATTTCTTTGGCCACCGCAATACCCGGATAGATGTGCCCGCCGGTGCCGCCGGCCGCGATTAGCGCGCGCATCGCTCAACCGTACCGAGGCCGCGCCACCGCGGCGGCTCGCTGGCGCGGTGCGCGCCGCTTCTTCGGGCGTTTCTCTTCCTGCCAGTCGTCTTCATAGTCATCTTCGTCAAAGCCGGCCCGCTTGCCCAGCGGCGCATACTGCGAAATGTTAAGCAGGATTCCAACCCCGGCTAACGTCGGCACCAGAGAAGATCCTCCGTAGGAAATGAATGGCAACGGAATTCCTTTCGTCGGCACCAGCGCCAGCACCACGCTCATGTTCAAGAGCGCCTGGGCTACGATCCCCACTACGATGCCGATGCCGAGCAACATGCCAAACCGATCCGGCGCTCTCAACGCCGCGCGCATCCCGCGCCACAAAAAGACGGCAAAGACGGAAACGACGATGAGCGCCCCGATCAAGCCCAACTCTTCGCCGATCACCGCAAAGATGAAGTCCGAATGCGCGAAAGGGAGAAACAAAAGCTTCTGATGTCCCTGCGCAAATCCAAGCCCATGCGATCCGCCCGATCCCACGGCAATCAGGGATTGCACCACCTGGTAGCCACTGCCCTGCTGATCCGCCCAGGGATCGATGAAGGTAGCCATGCGCCGCCAGCGAAACGGTGTGAAGATGACCATCTTTGCCACATACAAGAGCCCCGGCACCGCCGCATAGACTACATGCCGCGGCCGAATGCCCGCCGCGAAACACATCGTCATGCTGATGATCGCCAGCATCAAGGCCGTGCCCAGATCCGGCTCTTTCGCCACCAACCCGGCCAGAACTCCAAGCGGAATCATGCAGGGCAGGAAGGTCTTCCAAAACGAGTGCTCTTCGCCCGCGCGCTTCTCGAGAAAATAAGCCAGGAACATCGCCAGCGTGAGCTTCGCAATCTCCGAAGGTTGGGCAGACATGCCGCCAAACTTGATCCAACGACGCGCCCCGTTAACCGGCGAGAAGGCGAAGACTGCCAGCAATAGAACGGTAGTTACCAGCAAACCGCCATACACGATCCAGCGCCGATTTAGCTTCTGGTAATCAAATCGCATGGCCAGGAACATCGCGGCGAACCCAAGCGTCGTCCACAGGCCCTGTTTGAAAACGTAATGAAACTGACTGTGGTTTTCCGACTGCGCGATCACGGCCGACGCGCTGTAGACCATAACGACCCCGAACAGCGCCAGTCCCACCGTCGCAGAGAATAACCACTTATCGATTTGGAGCTTTTGCGGCATTGCTTTCGAATCAGTCCAATGTTCAATGTCCAAAGTCCAATGTCAGCTAACCGGACGTTGGGCTTTGGACTTTAGACCCTGGACTTCGTCTTTAAATACTCTTCCCCGATGCTCAAAACTTTCGAACATGTCAAAGCTGGCACAGGCCGGGGCCAGCAGCACTACATCGCCAGCCAGCGCTGCCGCGAAAGCTCGACTAACCGCGTCATGCATATCCGCTGCATGCTCCAGAGGCGCCGCCGAGTTTAGTTCGCGTTCGATTGCCGGCGCGTCTTCGCCAATCAAAATCATTTTTCGCACCAGCTCCTGAACCAGAGGAGCCAGCGGCGCGTAAGGCGCTTGCTTTCCACGACCGCCCAGAATCAGAACTACCTTTCCGCGTTCGCCGGCAAACGCTTCCAGCGCTTTCATCGTGGCATCCACGCTCGTGGCTTTCGAGTCGTTAAAGAAGCGCACGCCTTCGATCTCGGCAACTTCTTCCAGGCGATGTTCGACCGGACGAAAGCGGCGGACTGTGTTTCGCAAAGACTCAGGGGCCGCGCCGCACGCCAGCCCCATGGCCATCGCCGCCAGAACATTCTCGACGTTGTGCGTCCCGCGCAATTGCATTTCGTCGCGCGTCAACAGAACGCGTTCGCCATCCCGCGTTCGCGAAACTAAATCACGTCCGCGCAGAAACAAACCTTCTTCCAACTCGCGTCGAGTGCTGAAATTCACAACGTGCGCTCGCAGGCCACTCGCCCAGGACGAAACGATTTGATCGTCAGCATTCAGAATCGCGACGTCGCCCGCGGTCTGGTTCATAAACACGCGGTGTTTGGCCGCGGCATAGTCCGTCAGCGAGTCGTATCGATCCATATGATTCGGCGTCACGTTCAGCACCGCCGCGACACTTGGATGAAAACCGACAATCGTCTCCAATTGAAAACTCGAAACCTCAACCACCGACCAACCATCGTCGCGCGATGAATCAATCAGCGAGACCAAAGCGTTGCCGATGTTCCCGCCCACCTGAAGGTTTAATTGAGCATCTCTCAACATCTCTCCAATCAACGTCGTAGTCGTAGTCTTGCCATTGGTTCCCGTCACCGCGACCACGCGTCCACGTAGGAAGCGCGACGCCAACTCGATCTCACCAATCACCTCGGCTCCGCGGCGATCCGCGTAACGAATCGGGATGGCTTTAGTAGGGACGCCCGGACTGACGACCACCAGGTCAATCTGATCCAGCAGCCACGACGGCGGGTCGCCGGCAATTTGGCCCACGCCGATAGTTTTCAATTCGAGCGCCGCCGCCGGCCATTCAGCCAACGGCTTCCGATCATTAAGAGCGACAATCGCACCGCGTAGCGCGAGAAACCGGGCGCTCGCGATGCCGCTGCGGGCCGCGCCGATGACTAAAGCTTTCCTGCCCGCAATTTCCACTCGTGAATAATGCCAAATAGCGATCCGGAGGCCCGCAGCATGACGAGGGCCAACAACAATGACGCGATAACTTGAGTCAGACTCTTCATATCTCGCGCGCGAAGTTTGGAGTACCGCCTTCAGGCGGGTCCAACTGAACTAATACCTTCCGCCTAAAGGCGGTACTCCAAACATTGCTTTCTATCTCACCGCAGTTTCAGAGTCGTTAGACTCAGCAAAGCAAACAGGATCGCCAGGATCACGAAACGAAACACGATCTTCGATTCTTTCCATCCCACCATTTCAAAATGATGGTGCAAAGGCGTCATCTTGAAGACGCGTCGCCCTACGCCACTGGTGCTCTTCGTCATCTTGAACACCGACACCTGGAGCATCACCGACAAGGCCTCGAGCACAAACACGCCGCCCACCATCAACAGCATGAATTCCTGTTTAGTCAGCACGGCGATTGTGCCGACAGCTCCGCCGATCGACAGGCTACCAACGTCACCCATGAAAACTTCCGCCGGCGGCGCATTAAACCAGAGAAACCCCAGACTGGCGCCGGCCATGGCGCCGCAGAACACTGTCAATTCGGCCGCCTCGGGCCGGTGCGCTAAATCCAGATACTTGGCCCAACGAGCATCACTGCTCAAGTATGTAAAGGCCGTCAGCGCCGTCATCGCAATGAAAGTTACGCTGATCGCCAGTCCGTCGAGCCCATCGGTCAAGTTCACCGCGTTCGTAGCTCCCAACAACACAATCACGATCATGACCAGGTACAGGATCGGTCCAATCGTGCTAATGCCGTTGGGAATCGCGGTATCTTTGAAGAAAGGGATGCTGACGTTCCATGAATACTTTGTCTCGAAGTAACGCGTCGATATATACAGCGTGAGCCAGACTCCAAAAGCAATCACCAACTGGAGGATTATCTTCTGACGTCCAGTGAGACCCAGACTGCGCCGCTTCACCAGCTTGAGATAATCGTCGGCGAATCCGACTCCGCCGAATGCAAGCGTGGCCAGGATAACTACCCAGACGTAAAAGCTCGACAGCTTCGCCCACAACAAAGTCGAAAACAGAACCGACGCAATCAAGAGCAGTCCCCCCATGGTCGGGGTGTTCTGTTTGGCCAGGTGCGCCTGCGGTCCTTCGGCGCGAATCTGCTGGCCGATGTTCCAGCGCTTCAGCGCGTTGATGACTGTTCGCCCGGACAGCAGCGAGATCAGAAGAGCAGTAACCGATGCATACGCCGTACGGAAAGTAACGTACTGAAAAACATTCAGAGCTTTTACCAGCCACCAATCCTGGTTCGAGTGGTTAAAGATCAGCTCGTAAAAGATGTAATAGATCATCTGTGACTAGTCAGCCTGCCGGTTGTCAGTGGTTAGTTGTCAGAGGCTTGAGTCGACGGCGCACAACTGACAACTGACATCATCGATCGGGGACGGCTAGCGGAAATCGGTCTCGCAGCGCCGCAACGATCCTGTCCGTTTCCACACTGCGCGAGCCCTTAACCAGAATCAAATCGCCCTCGCGAGCGGCACCGACAGCCGCTACCGCGGCGTCTTCCGAACTCTCAAAAAATGCGGTTTCCGTGATTCCCTTTTCCCTGGCTCCCGAAATAATTTCCGCGGCCATCCCACGCACGCCCCATAAGACATCGATGCCAAGCTCGGCTATTTCGCGGCCCGCTTGGCGATGCATCTCGGGAGCGTCAGGCCCCAGTTCCAACATCTCGCCAGCTATTACAAACCGGCGCTTCACCTTCTCACTAGCTTCCGCAAGCGTGCCGGCCATGCCGAGCAACGAACGCGGATTTGAGTTATACGAATCGTCAACGACCGTGAAGCCCGCGGCGAATTCCAAAACCTCGCCGCGCATGCGTGGCGGTTTCGCGGTGCGCAGCGCATTCGCAATCAACTCAGGCTTGACCTTCAGCGCCGTGGCCACCGCCGATGCCGCCAGCGCGTTCATCAGATTGTGCCGGCCGGTCATCGGCAACTCGGCCGCCGCTTCACCCAAAGGCGTTTTCAGCCTGAAGCGAATAGATCCAAATCGCGCCGTGTCGATACCAGTCGCAGTCACGTCCGCGTCGTTCTGAATGCCAAACGTTAACACCGGCCCATCTGTTTTTGACTTCATTTCCATAACAAGTTCGTCATCCGCGTTGAGTATGGCGATGCCGCCGGGTTTCAGACCTTCCACTAACTCAGCTTTCATCGCCGCCACATTTTCGATCGTACCCAAATGCTCCAGGTGCACCGGCGCGACCATCAACTCCACCCCAATATCAGGCGGAGTGATCTGCACCAGCCGTCGAATCTCGTGCGTCGGGGAAGACATTCCCATCTCGAGTACGGCCAGATCGTAATCGCCTGGTTGATGGCCTCTGCTTACCATCTGCAAAACTGAAAGCGGCAAGCCGAGGCCATTGTTATAATTGCGTTCGCTCTTAAGGATGCGACTGCCGGTCAATGCCAGCACATGCGCCGTCAGCTCCTTCGTAGTCGTCTTGCCGGCACTGCCGGTGATGCCCACCACCGGACGTCCCCATTGCTCATAAACCTTGCGGGCGAGTGTTTGCAGAGCCGCAATCACATCATCGACCAACAAAAGCCGTCCGCTTAGCGCGCGCAATTGTTCGTTGCCGGCGACGCTTTCATGCCGCGCAACCGCGGCAATCGATCCGTTGGCCAGCGCCTGCGCGATAAAGTCGTGCGCGTCAGCGAAGACGCCGTTGAAGCCCGCTCGTTCATAATCCGGCTGCGATAGAGCAAAGAACAGTTCGCCCGCTCCGGCCGTCCGGGAATCAATTGAGAAGTCAACTATTTCTTTGTCAAACAACTCAGCGCTCAGACTGTCCGTCGTGGCGCTCATCAAACTTGCTGCCGTCTTAATGTTCACGTCTGCTCATCCGGTATGACTCTCTTCGCGAACCTAATTTGTTTGAGCTCAGCCCAGGTTGGAGTTCCGCCTTTAAGCGGAATGTTCAATGAATCAACCGCCTAATGGCGGAACTCCAAACAGAGCTGCTTATTTTCGGGCGCAAGCTAAAGCTGGAACTCTGAACGAACTCTAAACTAATTCGCGCGGCCAAAATCGACGCGCACTACCAATCCCGGATCAACCTCAGCGCCGGGCTCAGGGGTCTGCCGCATTGCATGACCTTCACCGCGCGCCTCCAGCCGCAGGCCGAGCTGCTGGCACATCCGCACCACGTCGCGAACACTCTGCCCGCGCAGGTCCGGCATCAAGGCCGCGCGCTTTGTAGCCACCGCGAAAACCACTTCTTTCGTTTGGCCGCTAAAACTGCGCGCCGCAATCTTTGGCAAGGTCGCCTCGCGCGCCTCGGTCTGCATTTGCTCTTCCTTAATTTGTTGCGGCGAGGGCCGCGACGCCTGCGCAGTCAACGTGGTGCTGGGCTTAAGCTCAACATCCGGCGAGATACTCAAGTCAGGTAGTATCTGTTCAGCAATCTCGCGAAAGACTGGAGCAGCAACGTCGCCACCGTGATATGAACCCTGCGGCTCGTCGATGACGACGATGATCACTACGGCGGGATTGTTGACGGGGGCAAAGCCCACGAACGAGCCAATGTATTTCGTCGCTGAATAGGCGTGCGTCTTGGGATCAATCTTCTGCGCGGTGCCGGTTTTGCCAGCCGCCGTGTAGCCATCCAATTGCGCCTTGCGAGCGGTGCCGTGCAGCGTCACCCCCTCGAGCATCGTGCGTAGCGCCGCCGTCGTTTCCGCTTTCAGGGCCCGGCGCGCTTCCGGTTTTGCCTGAAACATCACCGCCCCGTCGGGCGCACGCAACTCACGCACGAGATGCGGCTTCACCAGCATCCCATCGTTCGCCAGCACGCAATAAGCGGTGGCCATTTGCAAAGGCGTCACCCCAATCTCCTGACCGATGGCCAGCGATCCGATCGACGAAGGTTGCCAGCGATTCAAGGAGCGCAGAATCCCGGGAGACTCGCCGGTTAAATCGATGCCCGTCCGCGAACCAAAGCCGAGCCGCTTCATATAGTCGTACATCGATTCGTTGCCGACCAAAAGTCCCAACTTGATCGCGCCCACGTTGCTTGACTGCGCCAGCGCGTCGGCAATAGTCAACACACCGAACGGTTTGTGATCGTGAACCAAACGGCCGGCCACAGTGATCTGGCCCATCTGGCAATCGATCTTGTCTTCAGGCTTGACCAGGCCCTTCTCAATCGCGGCTGAGTACGCCACGATTTTGAAGGTCGAACCAGGCTCATAGATATTTTGCAGCGCGCCGTTCACCCGCGCCTCGGCGGAATATTTCTGAGACTGATTAGGATCAAACGACGGCGCGTTAGCCAGCGCCAGAATTTCTCCGGTTCGCGGATCCATCACGATAGCCGTGCCCGATTTCGCATGAGCACGCTCTACCGCCGCGCCCAGCGCCTGCTCAGTCCGGTACTGGATTGTCTGATCAATCGTCAGGACCACCGTCTGTCCCGGGTTCGGCTGGACCTCATAGCTTTCAAAGGCGCGCCGGTCCCGGTCCATCTCCAGATAAACCTTGCCCGCCTCGCCGCGAATTTTTTCGTTATAGAATTGCTCGACCCCGCTTAACCCAGTCTCTTCCATTCCCACAAAGCCGAGAACGTGAGCGGCCAGCGAATCGTTCGGATAGAAACGCTTCGGCTCCTTGCGGGAATAGACCCCCTTGAGTTCCATCGCGTCCAGCTTCTTCGCTAACTCGACATCGACCCGCCGTGCGATCCAAATGAACTGCTTGCGGGCATCGATCGCAGTGTCCAGGCGCTGGGCCAGCTCGTCGCGATCCTGTCCGGTGATCGACGCGATCCGTTTCGCGGTGTCTTTTGAATTTACGATTTCGCGAGGGTCTGCGAAGAAGGAGGCCGTCTCGATACTGCGGGCCAGCTCGCGGCCCTGGCGATCGAGCACCGGCCCGCGGGTCGCGCTTGTCTCGATGGAACTCTGCTGTTGATTTCTGGCTCGGGCGATGAGTTCATCGTGCTGGCTGACTTGCAGTTGCACCAGCCGGGCCCCGATCAACAGCATCCAGCCTACCAACCCGATCGCTACAAAGAGCGCGCGCCGGTGCGAACTGCCGGACCGTGACGCTTCGTTGGCGGTAGAACGACGGGGCATTCAGGACTCCAGATACTACGTTCAGGTGAGCGCCTTCGCGCCCAAATCGGATTGGCTTGTTGCCAGCCAGGTTCATCAGGGTTTCGGCTGCCGAATCAGTTTTCCTTCAGCATGATGCGCCAATGGCGCGGCGATGGTGCTCGCGGCCGACGCCTCACTCTTCTCGATTGAACTCTTAACAGCTCTCTTCAGCGGATCGATTTGGGCAGCCTGCATCGGTTGCATCCCGAGTTGACGCGCGGCCCGTTCCAGGCGCGCCGGGCTGGCAGCGGCTTCCCGCTCCAACACGAAGCGGCGCTGATCTTCGCTCAGTTGGCTGCGGACCTTGCGCAGGTTCTCGGTTTCATATCCCAGCTTGAGCGCTGCAAAATGCTGGACGCCGGCATAGACAAAGCCACTAGCCAATGCCAGGCCGCAGAGCAAGAGCAATCCGAATCGAACGAGCGCCCCCGCATCGCGTTCGCGAGCAACTCGTGCGTTTCGCTGTCTTGATGGAATTCTTCTCACCATCTCAACTCTCCATAATGTTATCCGTTAGTTCGGTGTTTAAGAGCTTCTGACAAACGCGCAATTTTGCGCTGCGGGCTCGCGGGTTGGCGGCGACTTCTTCCTCCCCGGCAATGATTGGTCGTCGCGTCAAAATCTCTACTGTCTGTAGAGCGCCACACATGCATTGGGGCAGACGCGGCGGACACTGGCAACGACCCGAGAGCTTCCCAAGCGTTCGCTTGATGATTCGATCCTCAAGCGAGTGAAAACTGATTACCGCAAGACGCCCTTCTGGCTCTAAAAGGTCAACCGCGTCGGTCACGAAACGATCAAGGTTTTCGAGCTCGCTGTTGACCGCTATGCGCAACGCTTGAAACGTGCGCGTGGCGGGATGGATCCTCCGTTGCTTACCAAATCCGACTGCGCGTTCTACTAATGCGGCGAGGTCGCGAGTCGTTTGAACCGGCGCGCCCTGCTCTCTTTTCTCTACGATCCAACGAGCGATGCGGCGCGACCGGCGTTCTTCACCATACTCAAAAATTATCTGTGCAATCTCTACTTCGGAAAGACGACCGAGCAACTCTGCCGCGGTTTCCACGCCGGTTGCAGCGTCCATACGCATGTCGAGCGGCGCGTCGTGCCGAAAACTGAATCCCCGTGTCGGCGAATCCAGCTGCAACGACGAAACCCCCAGGTCGGCGAGAATGCCGCGCGCTTGCTTCACTTCCGCAGTCGCGAGGACCCGCGTTATATCGCGAAAGTCAGCATGCACGGCGCGGAAGCGCGACCCAAATCGCGCCAATCGCTTCCTCGCCAGTTCGAGCGCTTCGTCGTCACGATCGATACCCAGCACTTGCGCGTCACGAGATGTTTCCAGAATTGCTTCGCTATGCCCGCCCAGGCCTACCGTGCAATCGACAAACATCCCGCCCCGCCCCGCCGCGAGCAACTCGATCGTCTCTCGAAGTAGCACAGGGCGATGGGCCAGCGTGCCCCTGCCCCCCAAAGGCTCCGCCATCACCACCGCCCCGTGATCTCGTTCAAAGAACTAAAAAGTGGCACAGACTTTGGTCTGTGATTCTCGGAAGCCAACACAGACTGAAGTCTGTGCCACATCATCAAATCCCCAGCCGCGCGATTGCTGCTTCGTCTTCCTCCGAATAAGGATCCGAAAGCAGACGTTGCTGGAACTTCTCCAGCTCCCAAACTTCGAGGTACGTCAAATAACCAAGCACCACCACGTCGCCTACAACCGCTGCGCTCTTTCGCAGCAGCGGATGAATCAATACCCGGCCTTGGGTATCCATCGACGACTGCTGACCGTAGTAGTTCGTCCTGTCAAGGAACTTTCGCCGCGCCGGATCCATTGAAGGCAATAACGAGAGCCTCTGTTCGATCGCCTCCCACTCGGGCATCGGATAAATCCGCACGCAATCGCCGCTCAAGCTGGTAAGATAAAAAGCTGAGCCATACTTCTCTTCGACGTAACGTCGAAAAAGCGTCGGCACTTTGAGCCGGCCCTTGGAATCGATTCGCGCTGTGTAATTGCCTCGCAACATGGGGTGCGTTTGGGGGGAGTAAAAGAGACGGCTCTGCGGTTCGCGCTACTTTCGAGTCTGGTTCGTGTCGTTGAGGCCACCTCACTCCACTTCACTCCACCGGCGCATCCTACGCCCGTATTACGGGCCTGTCAAGAGTTTTCACGATTTTTTTTGGCGGGATCCTACTTTGATTAGGCGGTGTTCAGAGTACCGACTCTAGGCGGGCTTCGCTTAAGGAGAGCCCAACTGAAGTTGGTACTCTAAACGCCCGTTGATTTAGGACACCACCTTTTTTTAGAACTGAGAAGATGACTTCCGTGCTCAATGATGTATAGTCCCCCACTTGTTTTGGACTTGATTTAGTTGGACGTGGAAACTGGATTGACGATGACGGGAATTCCTGCCCTACTACTACTGGGAGCGTTGGCTGCCCTGGCCAACCTCGGTGGTGGATTGCTGCTCGCCTCTTCGGGTGCTCATCGTCGCGAGACGAAGCTGCTGAAATATTTGATCGCGCTTGGTGCGGGTTTCATGTTGGCGGCGATCTTTATTGAGATGCTTCCGGAATCAGTCAGCCTGTGGAACCTCAAGCTGATCGACGCGCCGAGTGCCGAGGCCGCGGTGATTCCGATGACGCTCCTGCTCGGCGGTTATCTTCTGATTCAACTGTTCGAACACACGATCGCTCCGCACTTTCACTTCGGCGAGGAAACCCATCCCGAACACTTGATCAAGCCTTCAGCCGCCTACGCAGCCATGGGTGGTCTGACAATTCACACGTTCTTTGATGGCGTCTCGATCGCGGCAGCCTTTTTGACGAATCTGAAAGTCGGCTTGTTGGTATTCATCGCGATCATGCTGCACAAAGTGCCGGAAGGATTCACGGTGGCGTCGATCATGTTGGCCTCAGGCCGGTCGTCGAAGAAAGCCGCTGGCGCTGCGCTCGCGATTGGCGCAGCGACGTTCGCGGGCGTGGTTGGCGTGGCGTTGCTGAACAGTCGCTTTCAGACCTCAGTCGCCTATGCGTTGCCATTTTCGGCAGGAGTTACTTTGTACGTCGCATCCAGCGATCTGATTCCCGAAGTCAATCGATCAGAGGGTAAGAACCCGATGGTTTCGATCGTGGTGTTCGCGGGAGTTGCGCTGTTTTATCTCTTGCACAGACTGATCCCGCACTGAGAAACGACACTTGGAGCGGTCATTTTAACGCAAAGGTCGCAAAGGCAACCCGCAAAGGAGCGCTAAGGACAACTCCTTGCGTTCCTTTGCGAAGAACTTAGCGCTTTGCGTTTTCAAAATCCATTTAGATTGGGCCTCGAAAAGAAAAAGCCGCTCTCGATCAAGGAGAGTGGCCGTCGTCCGTTTCGAATTCGACTAAAACCCGCGTGAGCTGCACATGGCGCAATGATCGCACGGCTTGCCGCCTGGTTCGACTGAACACTTCTTTTCGCTTTCGAAAAACTCCACCAGTTCAGACACGGTAGCCTCTTCGATGCCGAAGCGTTCCTGGCTGGGATGATCGGTCGGCGGATTAAAGTTCCGCACCCAGGGCGAATGAGTTGCCGGGACAAACTGCGAAGACTCTCCGGAACTTCGTGGCGACGCCTTAGGTGTTTGAGAAACGGTTGTTTGGGTGATTGACGGCGAGACCGCTGAAGGCGGACCCGACGACACGAAATCGATCAGCCGCGCCCGCGTTGGCTCAGATTGGTTAGCCGGTTGACCGATCCTGGATTCAATGCGATCAAGCTGGTGCTCGAGATCGTGCAGACCTTCACGGATCGCCGACAATTCCTCTCGCGCCGGTGGGCTGCTCTTTGGTTGAGCCGTTGAACCGCCTGGCGCGTTGCCGCGAGTTCCGCTCACCCGCCGCGCCACGCGTTCGGCAATTAACCTTGCTTGATCTTGATCGGTGCTCATGAGTCCTAACTACTCGTTGACACGCTGGACTTGTCCCGCCCGGTTGGCACAAGTGCTAATCCTAAGGGGGGCGTAAACCGGGCCTGAGTGAAAGTTCAGTCTTAACAGTTCCGTCAACTTGCCTCGTCTTTCAACAGATCGATGCAATCGACCACGCCAACGATAGCGGAGTCGATGGCCGCGCCTACTTTGCCGGTTGCGCTGGTCGAGGCGCCCCAACCTTCCTGCACGATTAGAACAGTATCGCCGACTCCCGAGTCGACAGAATCCAGTGCTATCACCGTATGCCCGGTCGCCTCACCTTCGGGAGTGATCTGTTCGCACAACATGATTCGCGCGTTATCGTACCGCGCGTTCTTCTGCGTGGCGACTACGTTTCCCAGGACCTTGGCGAGAATCATTTTCTGTAGCGCAAGTTGTTAACTTGCGGCCTTTCCGTTTTGATCAAACCTGAAAGCATCGCAGGATGAGTGTAGCGGCAGAGTCGCAAGATAACATCTTGCGCTACACGCTGGTCACATGCTTGTCGGAATCGACAATCCCCACAATCGTGCAATCGGTCGGGGTGTCTTCGCGCTTGAAGGGAAAGCTCGCTTCCTTGCCGCGGCACCAGAAGACCAACTCGCCCACGCCGGCTCCGGCAGCATCCACGGCGACTAATGGTTTGCCTTGCGGAGCCAGATTTTTGTCGAGAGATTGGACAATCAGCAGCTTGCGACCTTCGAGGGAAGGGTTCTTCACTGTTGCGACGACGGTCCCAATGACGCGGGCGAGTTGCATTACTACTTACGATGAGCTGGTTGAGCCGTTGTTCCCGTTGCGGCTGATCTATATTTCTCAACCACGTTAATGAAAATATTTAGCCGCTCGTCGGTGCGCGCTTGCGCGTCAGTCAGTTCAGAGACCTTCTCAGCTAAGTCTGATACTCCCCGATCCGTCCGCTCTTGTGCCTCGGCAAGCCTCCCGACCATGCCTACGACGGCGACCACGGCGTCTGAAAGATTCCGGTGTTGCTCTTTCAGCAGCGCATTATCAGCGGCTTGTACCTCACGCAGAATCTGTATGTCGGAAGTAAACTGCGCCTGCTGCTCGATGATGAACTCGATCCTTTGACCGATTTCTTCATTGGTCATTTGCTCTCACCTCCCGTCGAGTTCAGGCGAGATGTCCACCGTATCGATCACGCCGACGACCGCGGCATCGACTGGCGCGTCTTTCATATTTTGCGCCAGGCGCGCACTCGATCCGGCCACGACCAAAACGCGCTCATGAAAGCCGGCTCCAACTGTATCGACCGCGACGACATACCCGGTCGTGTCCGTGCCGTCGAGATTAACCGGGCGAACAATGAGCAGCTTTTTGCCTTCCAGCCGCGGATCCTTCTGTGACGCTACGACCGTGCCTACAATGCGGGCGATGATCATGCGCGGCTCTGGGCCGTGATCGGCATCGCATCATCGACGCTGCCGTGCGGACGCGGAATCACGTGCACGCTCACCAACTCGCCGACTCTTCGCGCAGCCGCGGCGCCGGCATCGGTTGCTGCTTTGACCGCCGCCACATCGCCGCGGACGATCGCCGTAACAAAGCCGGCGCCGATCTTTTCATAGCCTATCAGCGTCACATTAGCCGCCTTGACCATCGCGTCGGCCGCTTCAATCATCGCCACGAGACCTTTTGTCTCAACCATTCCGAGTGCTTCCTGCATTAAGTTTCTCCTGAAGAAGTCTTTGGAAAACCGTAAAAGTAAATTCGCGGATAGAATAGCACGAAGTGAACAGTTCTATTTGCCGCGCGCGATCAAGAGTCATTCAAGCGCGTGGCCTGGCTTAGCAGCTCAACCAACTCTTCTCGCGTCAGAGAGATTTTCCCTGCCCCGTTCGAAGTCGCCGAAGAATACGAGCGCGCCGGCGGGCGATCACCCGTCGGACACGACAGAGTCGTCTCATGTAAGTAACCGCAAGCCTGGCAGCGTGCGCCTGAGTCGAGATAGCCTGCCGCTTCGCGCACGTTGATTAATTTTTCAATCGCATCCGGCGAAAGGTTCTTTGAACCGCCGAGCATCCGCGAAAGGATCGCAATCTTAGCCGTGTGCTCGAGGGTCTCGAGACGATCGAAGGCTTGCCACAGATCCGATCCGTAAGCGACCGCTCCGTGATTCGCCATCAGCAAAGCGTTGTGATGCTTGACCAGAGGTTGCATCGCGTCGGTCAACTCCGCGGTCGAAGGCGTGCCGTATTCGGCCAGCGGCACACAGCCCAGCGTCAGGATCACTTCAGATAGTATCGGCTGGTCAATTGCCAAACCGGCCACCGCAAACGCGGTCCCATGCGGCGGGTGCGCGTGACAGACTGCCCTCACGTCGGGCCGTTCGCGATAAATCAAAAGGTGCATGGCCAGCTCGCTGGATGCGCGACTGTCATTCAACTGCCGGCCTTCGATATCGGTGACCGCGATCAAGTCATCCGTCATCCTTCCCTTGCAAGTCATTGTAGGCGTCGCCAGGATCCGGCCATCATCCAGACGCGCGCTCACATTGCCGTCCGATGAAACGACATAACTGCGCTCGTACATCAAGTGGCAAATGCGTAGGAGGTCGCGTCTGGCGGTTTGTTCGTCCAACTATGGCCTTTCTTTTCTCTGTCTAAGACATCAGAAAAGCGATCCACGAACTCACGCGAAATAACTCGAACCGCAGCTCTTATTTCGCGTCGTTTCGTGTGAGTTCGTGGATCGCATTGCCTTGGCGGAGCATAGCACAAGCGTTTTCAGTAAGCGCTAGAGCTTTGTGCTTTCGCTGCTTTCAATTTCTTCCAATTTATCGGGCCGGCGTTGAGCCTTAGTCAAACGAGCAGCCTGCGGTCGCGCCAAAAAATACGACAGAGACTCGAGCGACGTAGTGAGGTCGACCGTTTTAACTTTCACTCCCAAGCGCGCATTCAGCGCTGCCGGCGCGAAGTTCAGAATTGCTTTCACGTCGGCAGCCATTATTTGATTCAGCACTCTTTGAGCGACGCGAGCGGGCACGGCAATCACGCAGACATCAATTCCCTCTTCGCGAACGACCTTGGCAATTTTTTTCGCATCGTAGACCGGAATCTGATCGGGCCCGATATGTTGACCCACTTTCTCCCGATCGTTGTCGAACAAGGCCACGACCGCGAAGTTTGATTTCGACAGACCGTTGTAGTTGGCGAGCGCGGTCCCTAGTCTTCCCGCTCCGACGATGCCGACGCGATGCGGCTTATCCAGCCCGAGGATCTTTGTCAGATGTTCGCGGAGCTCGTCGATGAAGTAACCCACTCCGCGCACGCCGAACTCGCCAAAGTAGCCAAGGTCTTTCCTGATTTGGGCTGAGTTCAGATTGAATTGTTCGGCGAGTTCCTGAGACGAGACGGTTTTGATTCCCGCGGCCGCCAGATCATTCAGGCAACGCAGATAGACGCTTAGACGGTTGGTTGTCAGCTCAGAGATTTTTTCTCGCTTCATACGTTAGCTCGCCCGCAAAGTATAACGCCGGGAAGGCTGCGCCGGAAAGTCATGGGTTTGCTTAGGGTTGGGCTTGCAGAACCAGGAGTGCTGTTGCGGGTTTGCCGTTTGATGTGCGGAAAGGCTTTGCCCTTCCGGCTGTCTCTATTCCCTGTGCAGCTACGCTTCGAAGCGAGGCATAGCCTCTGCTCATTTAAGGCGCCTCTCGGAAAGCCTGAGGCTTTCCGCACATCGAGCAGCAAGCCGCACATTGCGATTGAAAATTCCTTACGCGATAATCGGCGGCGTTATCATGATCGCTCATCTATCAGGAACTCTGCTCTCAAAGCAGGCTACGTCGGCCATTGTCGACGTCGCGGGCGTTGGTTACGAAGTTGCGATTCCGCTTTCGACCTTTTATGAATTAGGCGAAGCGGGTTTGCCGGTGCAGCTTCGCGTCTACACTCATGTACGCGAAGACGCGATTCAGCTTTTCGGTTTCAAGACCGCGCGCGAACGCGAACTCTTCCTGCAACTGATCTCAGTCAACGGCGTCGGCCCGGCACTGGCGATCAAGTTGTTATCCGGAATGAGCGCTGATGAGATGATCGCATCGATCCGCACAAACAACCTGGTCCGGCTGGTGGCTATACCCGGAGTCGGGCGAAAAACGGCTGAGCGACTCGTGGTCGATCTGCGTGAGAAAATGGCGGCGCTTTCTTCACCGGCATTGGAAGAGGAATACGCCGCGCAGACCGGCGGCGGCGCACCTGCCACGACGGAAGATGCGATGCGCAACGATGCGATGTCCGCGCTCGCCAACCTTGGTTATCAAAAATCGGCGGCTGAGAAAGCAGTGAAAACGGCAATTGATGAAGGCGGCGATCTCTCGGTTGAGTTTATTCTGCGCCGCGCCCTGCGCTCTTTGGCGAAGACCTAGTGGCACAAACTTCAGGAAGCCCTGATTAAGTATCTTGGACGCGTAGCGTCGAAAGTACTCCAAAGTTTCCTTCAATCTATCGTTCCGAAGATCCATCACAGACTGAAGTCTGTGCCACTGGTTGACCAACGCCTTGGTTCGCATCCACAATTCACTCGTCTATGGCAAAAGCAACCAGAGCAGCCGAAGCGTTAAGCGCGATCCCGACGGATGAAGACCGTCAATTCGATCTGTCGCTGCGGCCGACTCATCTCACCGAATACATCGGGCAAACCAAAGCTAAAGAAAATCTGCGCGTCTATATAAAGGCTGCGGTGAAGCGGCGCGAGGCGCTGGACCACGTTTTGTTAACCGGACCGCCGGGGCTGGGCAAGACTACTCTGGCCCACATCATCGCGAACGAAATGGGCGCGCAACTGCGTTCCACTTCCGGCCCGGCGATTGAGAAGACCGGCGACATCGCCGCGTTGCTGACCAACCTTCAGGAAGGCGACGTACTATTCATCGACGAAATCCATCGATTGTTACCAGCGCTGGAAGAAAAACTTTATCCGGCGATGGAGGACTTCAACCTTGATCTGCTCATCGGGCAGGGTCCGGGCGCGCGTTCGATCAAGTTGGATCTGCCTAAGTTCACCCTGGTCGGCGCCACCACCAGGGCCGGCTTAATCACTGCGCCTTTGCGCGGTCGATTTGGAATCAACTTTCATTTGGACTTTTATCCACACGAAGACCTGGAAACAATTTGCAAACGGTCGGCAAGCATCCTGGGAGTTGAAATTGACGAAGGCGGCGCGCTGGAAATTGCTCGTCGCGCGCGCGGCACTCCGCGAATTGTAAATCGTCTTTTGCGACGCGTGCGCGACTATGCTGAAGTGGATTACGACGGCCGCATAACCCATGCAGTGGCTAACGATGCGCTCAACCGGATGGAAGTTGACACGTACGGGCTCGATGAGATGGATCGTAAGTTGTTGTTAACGATTATTGAAAAATTTGAAGGCGGGCCGGTGGGCGTCGGAACTTTGTCGGCGGCGATTCATGAAGAGAAAGATTCAATCGAAGAAATCATCGAACCATACCTAATTCAGATAGGGTTCCTCAATCGCACGCCGCGCGGCCGCATGGCAACGCAACTTTCGTATCAACATTTCGGAATCAAGACCGGGCAACAACGGCCGAGCCTGTTCGATTCGGTTTGAGCGACCGCGTTCGGCCGTTTAGAGGCGGGACTTGTCCCGCCGGCGACCGAGGCAAACAGTAGCCCTCGAAACAGACAATAACAGCATCGCAAATTAACAATTTGCGTTACAGCATGAAGTTTTTTACTCGCCATTTCTTTGGAGTCCGCAATCGTTCGCCCTGGGGGCGAATGCTCACCCATGCCGTGCATCAGTTTCATGAGAATGATTTGTTTACTTCGGCGGCGGCGATGAGCTACTTCGGCTTATTGACCTTGTTTCCGGCGTTGTTATTGCTTCTGGCTTTGAGCAATCGGATTGCAGCAGGCAACGAAATGCTCACCCATGTCGTGCAGGTCTATCCGGGCTCCAGTAAGTTCCTTCATGAAACGATCCGTTCGCTTTCCAATATTGGTCCGGGCATGATTATCACCTGCGCATTTATTGTGTTGTGGGCTGGTTCGTGGGTGTTCGCGGTCGTTGAGCGTGCTTTGAATCGCATCTGGGGCACCAGCCCGCGCACTTTTCTTCACGGCCGCGCGTTGACGTTAGGCATGGTGGGAATCGTTGGCGTCCTGTTGTCGGTTTCAGTCTTTGTTACCTCCGTCCTGGTGGCCTTACAGGAGATCGCCGGGCGTTTATCACCAAGACAACTGGAGAACTATCGCTTGCTCGCTTCGGTCGGCAGCCTGTTCTGGCAAATTGTGTTTGCGTTGGTTAGTTTATTGGTAACCTTCACGCTCTTCGCACTGGTTTTCCGCTTCATGCCCAACGCTCACGTGACCTTACGCGACACCATTCCGGGCGCGTTGATTGGCAGCCTCTTATGGGAAGCAGCGAAATATGTTTTTGCCTGGAGCCTGGCTTATTTTCACTACGATCAGATTTACGGATCGGTCGGCGCCGTGGTGGCGGTGCTGACGTGGGGTTATGTCTCGAGCCTGGTCCTGCTGTTTGGCGCACAACTAACCGGCGTCTTCCATCGCGAACATATGGAACACCCAGTGCCGGCGCCCGGTATCAACGTTCCCTCCGCTTCGTTTTCGTAATTCATGGCGTCGCACGGCACGCCTCAGCATGCACATCTCAGATTTTGATTACGAGCTTCCGCCAGAGTTGATCGCGCAGCAACCATTGTCTGAGCGCGCTGCTTCGCGAATGTTGGTGGTCGATCGTGCGACGCAAACGTGGTCTGACTCTCAGTTCACTCTGTTTCCCGAATACTTGAGCGCAAACGATGCCCTCGTTCTCAACAATACGCGGGTATTCCCGGCGCGGCTTACTGGCGAGCGAGCCGGTTCAGGCGGCGCGGTGGAGTTGCTACTGGTTCGCGAGATCGAGGCGAATATTTGGGAGACCCTCGCGCGGCCGGCGCGACGCCTGCGGAAAGGCTCACGAATCGTCTTTGGCGGATCAAGGCTTCAGGCCGAAGTTATCGGCGTGCTGGACAATGGCCGGCGCCTGGTCAAATTTGCCTCGAGCGAAGAACTGGACCGCGTGGTTGATGAGATTGGAGTGACGCCGCTGCCTCCGTACATCAAACGCGGCCCCGGCGGCCTTGAGGATGACAAGGATCGGTATCAGACAATTTATGCCAGCCAGAGAGGTGCGATTGCCGCTCCGACTGCCGGGCTGCATTTCACTCCCAGGGTGCTCGACAACGTCAAAGCCCGAGGCGTTTCAATCGCTGAAATCACTTTGCATGTGGGTTACGGTACCTTTGAACCCGTGCGCACGGATGATGTTGGCCACCATCGCGTCGCGCCGGAATGGTCATCGGTTACCGAACAAGCCGCTCAATCTATCAATGACGCGCGCGCCTCGGGTGGACGCGTAATCGCAGTCGGCACTACGACCACGCGCGCGCTTGAATCCGCGGCCGGCTCAGACCATCGAATCGAAAGGCGCCATGGACTTGTCGATCTGACGATCGTTCCAGGTTATGAATTTCGCGCGGTGGATGCTCTGCTAACAAATTTCCATCTGCCGCGCTCTTCCCTGTTGATGCTCGTGAGCGCATTCGCAGGTCGTGACCTGATCCTGAGTGCGTACCGCCACGCAGTCAGCGAAGGCTATCGCTTTTATAGCTACGGCGACTGCATGCTCATTCTGTGACCTGTGAACGCCAGGCAAAGCGCACACTTGTAAACCGGCGTGGGTAACAGGCTATAATCTCCGCCACGCTCTTACGTTCCACGGCTGATTGCTACACGCTATGGCAGTTCTCAAAAAATTTCGCCCGCGATGGTGGCTTAATGGCCGCGAGTCGCCGGCCGCTCAGACGAGCATCGCTCTGGTCCCGCCGATAAATGCGCGTTACGATCTTCGTCCGCTCACCGTTTCCCAAATTGACGAGTGTTGGCGTTTGGATCAGCGTTGCTTTGTCGACGGCGAAGCCTACAGTCGCGATACCTTCGAGTATCTGCTGACGGCGCCTGAATCGGTTTCGTACCGAATAGTTAACCAAAACAGCGCCATGGCCGGATTTGTCATCGGCCTGCTTGAGCCCGACCACACCGGCCACATCACCACCATAGGGATAGCGCCCGAGCACCGTCGGCGGCGTTTGGCGAGTTACTTAATGGAAAGAATCGAAGATGGATTCCGCCGGCGTGACGTGAGGATTGTGCGGCTGGAAGTGCGCGCCAGTAATGTCTCAGCGCAGAAGCTGTATTTAAGCCTGGGTTATTCAGTGACTCAGAGACTGCCGAAGTACTACTCAAACGGCGGCGACGGTCTGTTAATGATTAAGCCGATCGCCTAGACGTCCCACACGCCAACCTTAATTTCTACGCAATTCGGTTAAGACCTGCTTAGCCACCGCTTTCAAAGTGTCGAACACGCCGACGCCGGTCGAAGCTACTGCCTCGACAACCGGCTCGCCCTTCCTTTGCAGTTCAGCCGTCAAGTCAGTGGCCGCAATTACGTTGGGAAGATCCCGCTTATTTAGCTGCAGGACATATGGAAGCTTCATCAGTTCATAGCCATAAACCCGCAGGTTCTCTTCCAGATTGTAGAGTGATTCGATATTGGCATCCATGCGCTCTTCCTGCGAGTCCGCGACGAAAACGACACCGTCGACGCCCTTGAGAATCAACTTGCGCGATGCTTCGTAGAATACTTGGCCCGGGACAGTGTAAAGATGAAAGCGGGTCTTGAAGCCGCGCACGGTCCCCAATTCCAACGGCATGAAGTCGAAAAATAGAGTGCGATCCGTCTCAGTCGCCAGGCTGATCAGCTTGCCTCTGGCCTGCGCCGACGTCGAGGCATAGATATGCTGAAGGTTCGTAGTCTTGCCACAAAGCCCTGGTCCGTAGTAAACGATCTTGCAGTTTATCTCTCGTGATGCGTAGTTAATGAATGTCATAGGGGCTCGGCCATAGCTATCGAAGCGGCTGAAGGGCGGCTTCCGCTCGCTTACCGGTTTGAAAAAAGGCTGTCGATCTCCTCATCGGTAATTTCCGAGAAGGGGAGCGAATTATCCGCAGCCGCCAACTCGGATTCACGTTCTATCTCGGAAAACGCCATTGCCAGTTCCTGTGATATTTGCCTTGATCGAAGCTTAACCAGGCCCAGGCTCGATCGGTCGTCAAACACTACCACTAACAAGACTCGGCCAATAACGCTGATATGAATGCTCTCGCGCTCACCTTCGTGGGAGAGGGTTGGGAACTCCCGTTCCCCAATCAGCTTGGCCATGCCGCCAGTGGCCGCAACGTTGCCCGCTGCCAACGAGGCGAGACTGGTCGTGTCCAGTTCTCCCAGTTCCCCATGGACCGCGATCTGTTGCCCGTCTTTGTCGACCAGAACCACCAGGCGGGCTGAGGAATCCAGCCGCAGTCGAGCCAGCACCGCCTTGATCTGGTGATAGCGCTGTTCGCGAATTAGAATTGGACCGTTAGCCATTGGAAAGTTCGACCGGATTTCGAAACAAAACAGCGAGAAGGCGGGCTGATACTGTTTTGGTAAGCCCCAGAAGGTCTAATCTTGAGGCAGAAAGTAAATAAGGCGTCGGCATCGGGCCTTGCGTGTTTTACTAGATTTTCGAATTGGGCGAGTCAAAACGCGGGTCGCCAAACCTCACGAGTCACATTAACACGGCACTTAACAGGCCATCAAGTGTTATCCTTCGGCCATCGCTGACTGTAAGCGTTCAACAAAGCTTCGATACATCGCTGCAAACCCCACTCTTTCGTTGAATTAGATAGGCAGCTATGTTAAGCTCCGCCTTGTTTTTTGCGGCGATCTTTGTGGTGAATCGTCAATGAATCGAGGGCTTTGCGCATGAGCAGTCCCATCGCCAAGAGTGTGAAGAAACTTGCATCGCGCTCTTCGTCGCGCCATTCAACCGGTCTGTCGTCATCTCGCAAGCGTGTGGTCGCGGCTAAAGCAACCCGTCTGAAGCCGGCCACCAAACGTTCGCCAGCGGGAAAGGCGCGGGCCAGGAAAGCGGCAAAGGTCCGCACTTCCAAGCCAAAACCCAAATCACGGGTTTCGGCGAAAAGACAGAGCGCGAAAACCTTGACCAAATCGAGCAAGCCGGCGAAGGCGCACAAGCCGGTTGCTGTCAGCCATCCGAAAAAAGCGGCCACGCAGACTAAGACCAAGACCAAACCGACACAGACCAAAGGATCTTTGGTGTTCAAGAAGCCGGCGCCAGCGCCTCCACCGCCGCCACAACCTACGCATGACGAGGCCGCAGCCCTTCGCGCTTTCGAAGCTGCGCACAAAGAATTTACTCGCGGTCATTTTGCTGAAGCGCGGAACCAATTTCGCTCTTTAGTAGAGAAACATTCTTCGGTTGCTGAAGTTACCGCTCGGGCGCGTACTTATCTTGCCGTTGCAGAGACGCGTTTGCGTACTGAGCTCGCATTACCCAGGGACGCGGATTCACTTTACGATCGAGGTGTAATTGAGTTGAATCGGGGCGAGTATGTCGCGGCGCAGGAACTCTTTGAGCGCGCGCTCAGACGCGAACCCGAAGCTGCTCACATTCATTACGGTCTGGCGGCGAGCAGAGCGCGTCTCGGGGCGATCGATACCGCGCTCAAAGCTTTGGGGCGCGCCCTCGGCCTCCAACCTTCCCTGCGAATCCGTGCTCAGCGCGATCAGGACCTTAATGCCCTGCGGAGCGATCCCGAATTCGATCAATTAGTCTTTGCTGCTCGCGACTAGTTCCTCAACGTCCTTCCTGCAGCGACCGCATGCTGCCCCATGGCGTTCGTCATGTTTTGAAAGCATTTAGCTTTCAGGTATTATTTCCGCTTAGTAGACACCGCAGGGTCACACCGGAGCAATTACTTGCAGAATCAGAAAGTGAACGGCAGCCTGAAGCTAGTCGCTATCGGCGGGGGCACTGGTCTGTCAACTTTGCTAAGCGGGCTGAAGCGGTTTGTCGGAGAAAGCGGTGACGGCCCATGGTTGGATTCTCTGTCAGCAATCGTTACGGTGTCTGATGATGGTGGCAGCTCGGGGCGTCTTCGGGATGAGCTGCAGATCCTTCCTCCCGGAGACATTCGCAACTGCATGATTGCATTGTCGGAAGATTCAACTCTCCTCTCGCGTTTGTTTCGTTATCGATTTCGCGGCTCAGGCGATTTGGCCGGCCACAGTTTTGGTAATTTGTTTCTGGCGGCCCTGGCCGATGTTACCGGCGACTTTGTTGAGGCCGTGCGGCTGTCGTCGGAAGTGCTTGCCAGCAAAGGCCACATCTATCCGGCGACGATCAACGACGTGCGTCTGGTTGCGGAGCTGGAAGACGGTCGCGTGGTCCACGGCGAAACCCAAATCACCGCCGCTCGGTCCCCCATCCGGAGATTACGACTTGAGCCTGAGCACTGTCTGCCCCTCCCTCAAACAATGGCTGCGATTCAGGCAGCCGACGTGATCACTGTCGGCCCGGGATCTTTATACACGAGTATCATTCCAAACTTGATCGTGGACTGGGTTGCCGACGCCATCGGCAGATCGAACGCAACGAAATTTTTTATTGCAAACTTAATGACCCAACCTGGCGAGACCGACGGTTACGACCTGCGCCGGCATCTCGAAGCAGTGAAGAAGTACGCCCCCAGTATCGACTTTGATTATGTTCTGCTTAACAATCGTCCAATTAGCTCGATCCAGGCGGAGATTTACCGCGCCGACGCCGCCTATCAGGTAGGCTTGGACGAGATGGAATTCGACGCTCTCAACCCTCAAACCGAGATCGTGCGCACCGACTTGCTGGATGAGGGCGAGATGGTGCGTCACGACTCTGAACGTTTGGCCCGCGTCGTCATTGCCTGTGCCGACAGAGCGCGTTCACGACCTCTGGCGGGCTTGGAATCAGAGTTCACCACCCCACACGATAAAATAAGCGAATGACAGCAGAGGCAAATCAGACGGCGCCATCGACGACCTTCGATATTCTAATTCTCGCTGCCGGCCTCGGCACGCGTATGAACTCGCGCATGGCGAAAGTGCTGCACAAGCTTGGTGGGCGGCCGATCATCGCCCATGTCTGCCGCACCGCGGCGTCGTTGGAACCCCAGCGGACCTATGTGATTGTTGGCCACCAGGCCGACGACGTCCGGGCGGCAGTTGAGAAAGAACTCGGTAACGAACAGGCAACTTTCGTCCATCAGACGGAACAGCGTGGGACCGGCGACGCGGTCATGTCGGCGCAAAGCGCTTTGGCAGGCGCGGACTCGACCGTCCTGATTCTTTCAGGTGACGTTCCCCTCGTTCGCGTCGAAACTCTGCGGGCGTTGATCGAGAAACATCTCAACGCCAAGGCATCCTGCACAATTCTTTCGGTTCGCCTGGAAAATCCCACCGGCTATGGACGTTTAGTGCGCGACGAAGCGAGCAACTTCCTCAAGATAGTCGAGCAAAAGGATGCAACCGATGACGAAAAGCAGATCCGGGAAGTTAATGCCGGCATCTACTGCTTTGACAGCGAAAAACTTTTCCAGGCGCTGGCGCGCGTCCGGCCGATCAATAGCCAGGGCGAATACTATCTGACTGATGTTCCCGGCATCCTGAAAGATGACGGAGAGCAGGTCACGATTTATCCGCACCAGGACGCACGCGAAGTCTCGGGCGTGAACACTCGCGCGGAATTGGCCGAGTTCGAGAACCTGCTCCGCCGCGGTGCTGTGCGGCGATTGATGCTGGATGGCGGGGTTACTTTCATAGATCCGTCGCACGCTTACATCAGCACGGATGCGCAGATCGGGCGCGATTCAATAATTCATCCGAACGTGCACATCGAGGGCGCGTCGGTTATCGGCGAAGGCTGCGAAATCAAACAGGGCTCGCGCATCACGGATTCCCGTCTCGGCGATCGAGTGACGATTAAAGATCATTGCGTGATCGTCGATTCCGAGATTGCCGATGATTGCGCGGTCGGACCGTTCGCTCACCTCCGTATGAACGCGCGCATGGAAGAGCGCGCAGTGGTGGGAAACTTTGTGGAAGTTAAGAAGTCGCAAATCGGACGCGGCACAAAGTCTATGCATCTCACCTATCTGGGCGACGCCACAATTGGCGAAGACACCAACATCGGAGCGGGAACCGTAACGTGCAATTATGACGGTAAGGATAAACATCGCACTGTGATCGGAAGCCGTGTCAGAATTGGCTCAGACACAATGCTCATCGCACCCGTGCAGGTTGGCGATGACTCTGTGACCGCCGCAGGGTCGGTAGTTACAGAAGACGTGCCCGCGAACACTTTGGTTGCCGGCGTACCGGCTAAAGTAAAGAAGAAACTTACGGAAGAATCGAAATCATGAAATGGACATGGAGAGAGAGCCAGAGTGCCTTCGCGGCTTTCAGCTCAGGCTCGAAGAGCCGACATGAACTAGCCGCGCCAGTGAGGGCGTGGTCTCGATCCATCTTGAGGCCCGTAGGGCCGGCACCCAATGCCATGCCATCTCATCAGTCATTGTTTTGTGCTGCACCTTCGGCGCTCATTCGTCTTAGAAACTTTCTGATCCACGCCCTTAACGGGCGTGGCTATTACATGCCGGCCCTTTAGGCCTGCGTACTGCTAACTGATATGTGTGGAATAGTCGGATACGTCGGAAACAAACAGGTGGTGCCGTTGATAATCGACGGCCTACGCAAGCTCGAATACCGCGGCTATGACTCGGCCGGCATTGCCGTCGTTGACGAGAGCCATCATCTCAAGATTCGGCGCGCCGAAGGAAAGCTGCGCAACCTCGAAGAGGTTTTGCGACAGCAACCACTCGACGGTACTTACGGCGTCGGCCACACGCGCTGGGCCACGCACGGCCGACCCACAGAGGAAAACGCCCACCCTCATCGCGACTGCACCGGCCGCGTAGTCGTCGTTCACAACGGGATTATCGAAAACTACCTGGAACTAAAGGACGAACTGCGGAAGAAGGACCATCAATTTGTCACCGAAACCGACACGGAAATCGTAGCGCACTTGATTGAAGAGCATCTCAAGCAAGGCAACAATTTCGAGCAGGCGGTGCGCGAAACGGTCGGCGAACTGCGCGGCATCTTTGCCCTCTCGATGCTTTCAGCGGATGAGCCCGACACAGTCATCTCGGCCCGCTTCGGGCCGCCGGTGGTAATCGGCGTGGGCGATGGTGAGTACTTTGTTGCGTCCGACATTCCCGCCATCCTGGAACACACCCGCGATGTTTTCTTTCTCGGCGACGGCGAAATCGCGGTCATGACCAAAGACTCTGTCCGCGTCACCGACTTCGCGGGCACGCAGGTCGAGCCGCAGATGCAAAGGATCACATGGGATCCCATCCAGGCGGAAAAGGGCGGCTTCAAGCATTTCATGCTCAAAGAGATCTATGAGCAGCCGCGCGCGGTCCGCGAAACCGTGGAAGGCCGCATCTCCCTCGACACGGGCCGGGTCTTTCTCGACGAGATGAAGAACATCACCGAAGCAGACTTCCGGCGCTTTACCTCGATCAAGGTCGCCGCCTGCGGCACCTCCTGGCATGCGGGCCTCGCCGGCAAATACATGATTGAAGAACTCGCGCGGCTCAGCGTCGAGGTCGACTACGCCTCTGAGTTTCGTTATCGCGATCCGGTGCTGGACGAAAACACTTTGCTGCTGGTGATTTCGCAGTCAGGTGAAACCGCCGACACGATCGCCGCTCTGCGCGAAGTGAAGGAGCGCGGCGGAAAGGTCCTCTCAATCTGCAACGTCCAGGGTTCGATGATCACACGCGAAGCGGACGGGACGATTCTCACTCATGCCGGCCCGGAAATCGGGGTCGCTTCGACCAAGGCTTTCACCTCGCAGATGATCGCGCTCTATCTGTTCGGGCTCTACCTCGGTCAGTTGCGCGGAACATTGAGTGAAGAACAGAGCCGGGCCCACGCGCAGCAACTCGCGGAGCTGCCGGTGAAGATGGAACATCTGCTGAACGATGCGGATGCGATTGAAGAACTATCAAAAGAATTCTTCCGCTCGACTGACTTTCTTTACCTGGGACGCGGCATCAATTTTCCGGTGTCGCTCGAAGGCGCGCTGAAACTGAAAGAGATTTCCTACATTCACGCCGAAGGCTACCCGGCCGGTGAGATGAAGCACGGCCCGAACGCTTTGATCGATGAACGGCTTCCCGTAATGTTCATCAACACTCGCGAGGCCGGCAATCGCGCTTCCGAGCTGCGCTATGAAAAAACCCATTCGAACATCGTGGAAGTGAAAGCACGCGAGGGCATCGTGATTTCCGTTCTGACTGAAGGCGATTCCATGTCCTCAGTAGTCTCCGATCACGTCATCGAGATTCCTGCTTCAAGCGATCTACTGACGCCCATCCTCTCGATCATTCCGCTGCAACTACTCGCCTATCACATCGCCGTGCGGCGCGGCTGCGACGTCGACCCGCCGCGGAATTTGGCGAAGTCGGTAACGGTTGAATGACTGATGAAGGACTACCACATCAACATTTTCTTTAGCGAAGCAGACGAAGGGTACATCGCGGATATCCCTGATCTCGCAATGTGTTCGGCCTTTGGCGAGACCCCGGCAGAGGCCTTAGCTGAGGTTGAAACCGCGAAGGAGCTTTGGCTCGACGCAGCGAGAGCCGAAGGCAAGTCGATCCCTGAACCAAGTTACCGACCGGCAATCTATCGGCTTGCGTCCTAACCCTGTCGGTCATTCCCCTGCATCTACTCGCCTATCACATCGCCGCGCGTCGCGGCTGCGACGTCGATCAGCCGCGGAATTTGGCTAAGTCGGTAACGGTCGCGTGAGGGCGGCCGAAGCTTTTCTTATTATTAAATCCGGAACGCTTAGCAAACAAGATCGTTTACCACGGTAATAATCTCGATCGTTCGGGTTTCGGCGTTAACATTGATTGTGCCCTCCGCTTCTTCACTGGGAGCCATGGGTCTCCCATTAACAGTCAAAGTCCAGTAGGCCCGATCAATATATTGAAAGTTACAAAGACTCTCGCCATAAACATCGACCTCGATCTTCAAGACAGTGCATCCGTCGACCGGCTCGAAATATTCAACGAATCCCTTTCGCTCGCTGACCCGCGTAAACCTTGTCGTAATGTACTCCGTCTCGCCTAGTAAAACCGTTTGACCCACAGGAACTGTCTTCGGATCTATATCCATGTTCTGCCTCCTGATCGAAATCGAAGCGAACTGGTGATGAACGGTTGAGTTGACCAGGCGCGGCGATTATCAGCGGGTCAGTACCGGGAGCGGTACCGACCGGGTAACAAGTTGCAACGCACGCTCCGCGCGCTTCGGTGTAACGACGTGTTGGGCTGCGACCATGCGACGTAACGAGCGGTACAGAACCCGGAGCGGTAGCGACGGGATCCAGCCATCCGACTTAGTGGTAAACAGCTCTCTTGCTCGGATTTTGTTCACGCAAGGTTTTCTGTTGCGCGTCCAGACGCAAGTTGAGTCTTTAACCCGGTCGCTACCGCTCCCGGTTCTTTACCGGAGCGCCCAACGTCTGAGTATTGATTCCTGCTTTTGAAGAGGCTCAATTTGTTTTGAATCTCGGCCTCTAATGCCGCGAGTTGATCGTTGTCACTCATACATGATATGCGTCCGTTACTTTTTCCGTGCGTCAATCTTCATTCGCTACTACCTGAAGCCGCATAACGGTTGAGTTGACCGGGCGGCGCGAATTCATTCAAGTCTCGCCGCACTAATTATGATGCGAAACACGCTCCCGCCGCTCCGGTCCAACGATTTGTCGGCGCACTCCCGATCACATCCCCGAGAAGCGTCAGCAGGCGCAATTACCATCTTTATCGACGGGACAAATGATTACCGCGCAACATTGTTTGCCGTCTGAATTCGTGCAACATATCCTGCCACAAATCTTCATCGGCGCTGTTCGCGAACTCGAATCTTTCGCGCTAACGTCCCCCTTCATCGCACTAACGTCCCCCTGCGGAGAATGAATATGCGCGTCAGGACCGGGATCGAACACCACGTCAAGGTAGAGTCGAACGTCGCCGTAGTGTTTGAATCCTTCAGTGATCGTACGCAGATTGTCGGTATTTTGCTGAAGGATACGGGTAAGGTAAGCAATCTGCTTTTCGCGGTTGTCCGCCTGTGCCATTGCCAAGACTGGCGTACTGACCCGAATGGTCACCGGAACGTAATACGATTCCTTTCCGTCTTTTATGTTTACGGTGATTTTCAGCGGCTCTGGCTTAGATGCGCGCTGTTGCCGACCCTTCCCGAGAGCAAAGATAGGCATTAGGGAAATAAGCATTGAGCAAACGATCAAAAATCTCTGAAGTGTCTTCATGGAAGTCTCCTTTCGGTTTTCTGTCATTGCCATTAGAAGATGCAGTGCGCCGAACTACGTATTAGACCACGCGCTGTGGCCTAAGTCCGCGATGACGCGTATTATACTCCGCTTCCCCAACCCCAAGTCCGCAAAGATTCGATCATTGACGCTTCCGTCGCGGTTGCACGAAAACTGTTGACACCGCCGCCCGTCTTTGATATCTACCCTGCATCACAAGGGTAGTTTTGGGCCTCCCGATCCTCTCGCAGATCCCTAGACCCGAAACCAATCAACAGAAACAAATAATTCTAGGCTAAGGAGTCATTGGGCTCTTCTTAGATTAATTGTTCGATCCGTCGTCGAGAGTTTCGGCTAGCGACGGATAAATTATTTCGATGCAGCCGACAATTATGCCGACGTACCCATAAATTACTCGGTCGCACAGATAATTCAAATGAATGCCGCACTAACTTATCGGTCAGCGCTCATAAGTTATCTGTACGACGCCATAACTTATTGGGAGGCCTGCATAAACTAATCGGAGGCAGAGATAACTTATCCGCGGGTCTTCGAAATAAATTTCCGTCGGCGTCATAGATGTTAGGGAGCAAACACAAAGAAAAGGCTCGGCCTTAACCACGACATCGCTGCCCCTCTCGGTCAGCAGCGGCGTCCTTCAACCATCCTCAATAAGGGAAAGGACAAAGCAATGGCTAAGAAAGGAAATTCTTTCGACGACATTCAGGCAGACGGCGACAATTTGGTGCGCGTGTGGAATGACAATCAGAGTCTGTCGCTCGGCGATGTGAGTCGCGAGGCCTTCAACGCGATGATGACGGAGTTCAGAACCGCTCGCGAGGGTCTGGAAAGTCTGCGCACGCAGATTACCGGAGCCGTAAATGATGTGAATGATCGGGCCAAGACGATCAAAGGAATCACGGTGCGAGGGCGCGCCGCGGCGCGCGGACAATTCGGTGGGAATTCAACGCAATACGAACAGCTGGGCGGCACTCGAACAAGTGATCGAAAGCCGCGCAAGAAGAAGACGCCGAAGAGCTAATTGCGGCAGACACATGTTGGTAAGTCAGCTTGTCATGCGGCGCCGTGCCGTAGGCACGGGATTTTTATAGCGTCCGTGCGTTATTTCATCTCGGAGATGAGTTAAGCAGAGTCCTGTCTATAAACATTTCGCCGCGCTGCGGCGTTCTTGTGCGTATCGCTCTTAAGGGTGAAAGCGCTTTTTGAGGCAAAGCCTACCGACTTACAGTTCAGGATTATCTCGACAAGGTTCGTAGCGTTAAATTGTATTCCTTCTGGGACCTGAAATTTGAACAACGACCCTAACTCTAAGAGGGGAATCTAGAGGCGTCATGAATCTCCGGAACATAGCTCAAAGGTTAATACAAGTCGCTCAAAAACACCCTGGATATGTCGTGTTGGGATTGGCCGGGTTATTCTTATTGAACATCGGGATGTTCTCCGTCACGCTAGCGCGCTTTGAACAACGAGAACGGTTACTCGGCACGCTATTTCTCCTTCATTTTTTATGGCCAATTGCGCTGATAAGCTTCGGTCTTACAAGACTTCGACGGAGAAACACCGACGATCACGCAACATTAAGAAAAAGGCGAGAAGTGATCCTTCGATATTTCGTCCTGGGAAATCTATTGGTTGTAATCATTTTGATTTCTTCTTGGCGGTACCTGGTTGCCAAAGGAGATGTCGTCGATGCATCGGTCATTATAGTCCCTCCAATTTTGTTTCTTAGCGGTCTGTTAGTAACAGTTATATGGTATTGGCTTAAATACTCTGATAATAAACTCAGTACGAGCCTTAACCGGGCGCCCCGACACTATCTCTTCTCTGCTATCGCTCTCGTATTGACCGTAATCTGTTACATAACTTATGGCGACCTTAAGGATCTCTACGACGCACTCGGTCGTGAGCACGAGATTGGACGCTTCTTACATATTAATCCGACGTTGACCTCAACAATGCGTCTATTCCAATTTTCAGCATGGATTGGGATGTTCGCGACTATAGGCACCGCGGTTTTGGGTTATCTGCGTCCATCCGACGCGGTAACGGTGGAGCAACCAGCAAAGAAGCTTGATCGGGCTATTTCCGTCGTCCTCGAAGAGCGAAACAAGAATGAAGCTCTAGCGTCACCCGACCTCTATCCTGAACTTTTGGTTCGCTTGACTTCAACCGTCGAATCAAATAGCAGGGAGATTGCAAAGCTACTTAATCAGTCGTCAATAGCCGCGGAAACGCACGGACCGCAGGAGTTGATTTCCGATCGGATTGGTTCTATTCGCGGTAGATTGATAGGAGAATTAAAAGACCTCGCGAAAAGAGGAAATCTGAATCTGACGATTGGAATCTTGACGACCGTTGGAGCCGCGAGCGCACTGTTTTGGGGGCTAATTGCTACTCAACCGCTCGCCAACGAAACACAAGTCACAGCATTGGTAAGACATTATGTGCCGAGAGTCTCATTTGCGATTTTCATCGAGGTCTTCTCATTCTTTTTCTTGCGACTCTATAAAAGCAGTCTTGAGGACATAAAGTATTATCACAACGAATTAACTAACCTTGATTCAAGGTTGCTGGCTCTTGAAATCGCAATGAAACAGCAGTCACAGGACGCGCTTAATCCGATACTTCTTGGTCTATTGAATACCGACAGGAACTACGTTTTGAGGTCGGGCGAGAGCACTGTAGAACTGGAAAAGGTTAGAGCGGACCAACAATATATGCGAAACCTTATCGATACTATTTCGAGAAAACTCCCCGACTTGGGATCGGTTAAAGGTGAACATTGATTAGTTCAGCAGATTTCAGAAACGAAATCAGAAATGAAACTCCCCTGTCGGTCATTTGTATTAGACGGAGCATTAGACAGTTTAACGGAGGTAAGAGGATGAAGATACTGGCTCGCTTAGCTGTTTTGGTAATGGTCGTCTTTTGTCTTGGATCTGTGACATTGGCAAAGGGCAAACGCAGCCCTAAGCCCGCCAAGTGTTCGCAAGGAACACCCTATCGAGGCTGTCCGGCTTGTGGAACCGCAAAGGACGTGAAACACATCACGCTTGACGTGCAAAAGAATCGCGGCATTAAAGTTACAAATCCGCAGACCCTCACGGTGGCGGATATTAGGAATCCAGCCAACAACAAAGGCAAGTTCTCACCCAGCAAGCAGGTTTCAGTAACGGGCTTCGTGGCCAGTGTGGATCCCGGCGGGATGCCGGAGAATTGTAACTGCACGAGCAAAAAACCAGGTGGTCGAACGGATCTGCGAGACGTTCACATCAATATTGTCGCTGACCCATCGGAATTCGGAGACCAGACCAAGTACGTGGTTGTCGAATTCACGCCGCGGTGGGAAAAGAAGTTTGGCTTCGATGACAGCAACTACGACGCAATGCGGCAACTCATCGAAAATCAGCTTAAGGGCAACCGGGTTAAGTTTTCAGGCTGGATGCTGTATGACTTCATACACGAAAATGCGGCCCAAAGCACTCGCCCCAATCAGCCGGTTTGCGCCAATTTCGGAGACAAGAATTGCAACTGGCGCGCAACTCCATGGGAGGTGCATCCGGTTACTTCTTACGAGATAGTGACGGGACCGTGACGCGATTTCGGTTCTCCAACATTCCAACTCCAGGAGGAAAGTATGTCCAACTTCTATACCGATACAATCAAGAACTCTCCAAAGTTCAACAGCACCGAACGCATTAGCGACTTAGAGCTTCTTGAACCGATCACAAGGGACTTAGTCCAAAAAATTATTGCCGATGCTAAAGCTCACGGTCTTGACTTGATGGTATTTGAGACCTACCGCAGTCAGGCTCGGCAGTCATTACTCTTTGCACAAGGGGCGACAAAGCTCAAGAACGTGGGAGTGCATCACTATGGATTCGCGTTTCAAATGTAGCGGCAAACCAAAAGGAGGAACCGGAAATGCCTAGTTTGACCCCGCAACTTCGCGAGGAATATAAGAGCCTGTTTGACAGTTGCCAGGTGCGCCCGGAAAGACAGAACACCGTCGAGCATCTCGCCTCAACTCTCATTCAAAACAAGGAGAGGTATCAGAGCCTGGAAGCTCTGACCGACGTTCCCTGGTACATCATTGCCGTGATTCACAACATGGAGGCCTCGCAGAAGTTCAACGGCCACCTGCACAACGGAGATCCGCTCACAGCGAGAACCGTCCACGTGCCCAAAGGCCGTCCGCCGTTCGGCAACCCGCCATTTACATTCGAAGAGAGCGGAGTCGATGCGCTCAGGTTTGAAAAGATGGATCAAGTGGAGGATTGGACGCTCGCGGGATCGCTTTTCCGTCTGGAAGCGTTCAATGGTTTTGGCTCGCGCGCCAAAGGAATCCACACGCCGTACCTTTGGAGCTTTTCCAATCATTACACCAAAGGAAAATTTGTGGCGGATGGAGTGTTCGACGCCAACGCCGTATCGCAGCAATGCGGCGCGGCGCTCCTGCTGCGACGGATGGTTGACCAACAGGCGTTTACTTTTCCAGCCGACGTTCCGCCTTCCACCGCCGATGAAATTAGAGCGGATGGGGCGCAGGTACAGTTCTCAAACACGAACAAGACCGTCGCCGCTACAAGGTTGCAGAAACTGCTCAACAGGTTCCCGGGCATCTCGATAAAGCTCACACCCGACGGCGTCGCGGGCGGACATACGTCCGATGCTTTCAAAGAAGTCACGGGAAGTTTCCTTGCCGGCGATCCGCGCTCGTGAAAGCCAGGTTCGCCGGGATTGGCTTGGACTCAAAACCCTCGCAAAGGCATCTTCGCCGATCGCTGCAACCAATTGTTCGCGGGATATTTTGAAGAAGCATCAATCACATGCAGCGTGTACGCGTGACGCGACCTTGGCGATCTGTTTTCGCGGCTGAGGTGTGGCAGCAGGCCGTGCAGAACAATCACAGTTCCCTTCTTCACTTCCAGAGGCTGCAATTTTTCTTCCGGCCACGGTGTGCTATCGATTACTTCGAAGCGCGTGCCGCCGCCTTCGGCGCGGACGAACCGCGACTTCAGTCCCAGTTTGTGTCCACCCGGAATCGCCCAAAGACACCCGTTCTCAATCGTCGCATCTTCCAGCGCGAACCATAGCCCGAACAGGCGCAAGGGCTCAGTGTAGAGAAAAGTCGCGTCGTGATGACAAGTAACTTCGCCGCCAATCCGCGGCTGCTTGAATATATACATCGACTGCAATAGCAGTGGGTCAACTATCCCAAGATCCGAAACGAGTTGTTTGACTTCCGGCGTGCGCGAAAAAGAATCAAAGACCGGATTGAGGTCGTGCAGAGCGTGGCCGATCTTATTGATCGATCGCTCTTTGCTTTGGCGCAGCGTGCCGTCGGGATTAAACGCATTCTCTTCGAAGAAGAAACGAATCTTGTCCCCTGATTCGAGGAAGTAATCGTCGCTGGTGCGTGTCTGCTCGTGAGTCGAGAAAATCGAGACGAGCCCTTGGGGATCAAAATCGCGTACGAGATCTGCCGCTCGTTCACGCAGACGGTCACAGGCTTGGTCATCAACAAAGTCTTCGAGCACCAGGAAGCCGTCGCGATCGTACGCGACCAGTTGTTCGGAAGGGAGTTTCATTGGCAAGGATTCTCAGGTTTTGTGTGGGTTAGATCAAGTTAACCTCAAGCAGTCTCTCACTGCTGGGAGCGCGCACGTCCCGTCCGCACTGAACGCGAAGCGCGAACCTACGCCTCTAACTTTTCGCGGGGAGCCGACGCTGGTTGTGATGTATCCGGTCGTTACCGCTCCGGTTCTGTAGAAAGCCCTAACTCCCGCCACTTTCGTTTGCCTGCCATTGGGTGCTGATGATATAAAGAGGCCCGTCTTCCCCAGACCACTTACCTCGTTAGGAGTTCTCACATGAAAACCACTCTACTCAAGCGCGATTCGATCTTACGGAGAAAAAACATGACTATTCGCACCCGCACCCATTTGTTGTTTCTGGCCGCGACCATTGCGCTGGCAACCTGCCTGACCGGCACGCGGCAACACGCTGCGATTATTCCGGTTCAAACCCAGGTTCAGTCCCAGTCACTTTCAGCGCCCATGCCGATGGATCCGGAAATCACGATCGGCAAACTCCCAAACGGCCTGCGTTACTACATCCGAAATAATAAGAAACCTGAAAAGCGCGCGGAGTTGCGGCTGGTCGTGAAAGCCGGCTCGATCCTGGAAGACGATGACCAGCAGGGCCTGGCCCACCTCGTCGAGCACATGGCCTTTAACGGCACCAGCCATTTTCCCAAGAACGATCTCATCTCGTTCATTGAGTCGCTGGGTATGCGCTTTGGCGCGGACGTAAACGCCTACACCAGCTTTGACGAGACGGTTTACATGCTCACGGTTCCGACGGACAAACCTGAGACGATGGATAAAGGGCTGCTGGTTCTCGAAGACTGGGCGCACAATCTTTCGTTCGATCCGACCGAGATCGACAAAGAGCGCGGGGTGGTGATGGAAGAATGGCGGCTGGGACGCGGGGCGGGCGCGCGCATGCGGGACAAGCTGTTTCCGGTCCTGCTCAAGGGTTCTCGGTATGCTGATCGGCTCCCGATCGGTAAGCCGGAGATCATTCAGAATGGTAAGCAGGAGCGACTGAAGCAGTTTTATGCTGACTGGTACCGGCCCGATCTAATGGCCGTGATCGCGGTTGGCGATTTCGACAAGGCCGCGGTCGAAAAAATGATCACAGCGCACTTCGCATCGATTCCGGCGGCAACCAAGCCGCGGCCGCGCGCCAGCTTTGATGTGCCCGATCACGCCGAGACTTCTTATGCGATTGCCACGGACAAGGAAACCAACGTTACCATCGCGGAAATTGACACCCTCCTGCCCGCGCGCCCGAAAGGGACTGTGCGCGACTACCGGCAGAAGACTGTTGACCGCTTGTTCTCAGGTATGCTTTCGGCTCGTTTTTCAGAACTGGGGCAGAAGCCTGATGCGCCCTTTATCCAGGCCTTCGCGGGACGCGGCAGCTTTTTTGCGCGCTCAAGGGACTCGGCTTCCCTCGGCGCCCTGGTGAAGGGGGACAACATCGAGCGCGCGTTGGATGCTCTGCTGAGCGAGGCCGAACGCGTGGAACGTTTCGGCTTCACCGCCACGGAGTTGGACCGGCAAAAGCAGACTGTGTTGCGGAACTACGAACGCATGGCCGTCGAAAAGGGAAACACTCCGTCCGCCAGTCGCGCGGACGAATACGTCCGAAACTTCCTCCAGGATGAGAGCCTGCCATCTGCCGATGACGAATACGCGCTGCACAAGCGCTTCCTCCCGGAGGTCACTCTCGCTGAAATAAACAAACTTGCGGCGGAGTGGTTTCCGGATCGAAACCGGATTGTGGTGATACAAGCTCCGGTGAAAGATGGTGTAGTGGTTCCGGACGAGGCAAAACTAGCCGCCGTCATCAAGGCCGCGGCAGCTAAAGATCTCAAGCCCTACGTGGACACGATCGGCAATGCAGTGCTGCTGGACTCCCCTCCAACCCCGGGCACGATCACCAAGACAGCGACGAAAGATGCCATTGGGATCACCGAGTGGGAGCTATCCAACGGCGTGAAAGTAATTCTTAAGCCGACAACCTTCAAAGAGGACGAAATTCTGTTTCGCGCTACCAGTCCGGGAGGCACTTCTCTCGTCGGTGACAAGGACTACATCCCGGCCAGCTCCGCTTCGCAGATCATCAATGCGGGCGGAGTCGGCAAGTTCAACATCATCGATCTGCGAAAGATCATGACCGGAAAAGTTGCCGCCGCGACTCCCTATATCAGCGAGCTTGAAGAAGGACTAAATGGCAGCAGCTCGCGCAGGGATCTCGAGGCGATGTTCCAGCTCATCTATCTCAGGTTCACTCAACCCCGGGCCGACGCGAACGCTTTCGCTTTCCAGGCCGCTCAGGCGAAGACTTTTCTCGCCAACCAGTCGGTAATTCCCGAGGCTGTATTTTTCAACACGCTCACCACGACCCGATTCCAAAATCATCTCAGACGACAGCCGCAAACTCCTGAAATGGTCGATCAATGGAACCTCGACAAATCTTTGGCGATCTACAAAGACCGCTTTGCAGACGCGAGTGACTTCACGTTTGTCTTCGTCGGCAGCTTTGATCTGGCGACGATCAAGCCGCTGGTCGAGCGTTACTTAGGATCGCTTCCATCCATCCGCCGGAAAGAATCGTGGAAAGATGTTGGTGTCCGCACGCCGACAAACGTCGTCGAGAAGAAAGTTGAAAAAGGCATCGAACCAAAGAGCCTGTCGGCGATCGTGTTTAGCGGACCGTTCCAATACGATCCCGAGCATCGGGTGGCCATTCGGGCCATGGCCGAGATTCTGCAAACAAGACTGTTGGAAACTATTCGTGAGGAGTTGGGAGGCACCTACGGGATCAACGCTAACGCCGGCTATGAGCGAATTCCCAACCAAACGTACGCGGTTGCGATTCAATTTGGGAGCGCGCCGGACCGCACTGAGAATTTGATCAAGCGAGTCTTTCAGGAGATTGAATTACTCAAAACGAACGGCCCCACTGACAAGCAAGTGAACGACGAGAAAGAAGCCCTTCTGAGAGAGTTCGAAACCAATAGCAAGCTGAACAACTATCTATTGAGTCAGATCACTGTGAAGTACCAGAGCGGTGAAGATCCGGCTAGTCTCTGGCATATTTCGGAGCTTTACAACAAGATCGACAAGGCAATGATTCAGCAGGCCGCCAGGACCTATCTCAACACGAACGCTTATGTCGAGGTGATGCTGTTTCCGGAGAAGAAGTAGAGGCTTCCGGGGAAATAAGAAGCGTTTGAGATTGAGCCCGCGAAGCGGAACCCCAGGAGCGTGGACGTACTCAGGGATTAGCCCCCGAAGTGGGCGACAGCGTTTCATCAAAGTAACTGACCGCTTTGGGCTGTCACACGCTTCGCCCCCCGCCACAAAGCACTACGTCGCAGTTAGTAAATACAGATTGTTAAGTAATCAATCTGGTGCGACACGTTCGTACAAAACTGCCACCTGCGCCGCCAATAATCATTCATACTTTTTGGGCAAAGCTTAGCGAGCAGTACTTTGAAAGTTAGGCTGCTCGCGGTTTGCTAGTCAGCAGGTAACTGAGCAGGCACTCCAATTGTTGGTAGTCGGAGGCTCTGGTCACGTACTCGTTGCGGCGCACACCCACCTCCATAATCGCGGCGGTGTCTATCAAATCTTCGTGCGTAGCGATCACAACGGGCACGCTCCCCAACCGTGCGTTCTTGACGATCTGACGAGCCGCGACCATCTCGTAAAGCAGAGGCACATTTAGATCTACGAGTAGAAGATCCGGGTGAATGTACAAGGCGCGCTTAACCGCATCCTGTCCATTGTCAGTTGTAATAACACTGTAGCCATTCAGCTCAAGAATCTCGGTCAATTCGGAACTTGCGTCCGACTGATCTTCCACCATCAGCACGATGGGGTTCTCACCACCTGACCGAAACGGCCCGCGTCCAAACGCGTAATTGGCCGTCTTAACAGAAGAAGGATAAGTAGACATAGGGACATCTCCAAACGCTAGCTGTTGTGAAACGACCCGGGTGCCCACAGCGCAGAAGTTAGCGGCCGGCGACAACTCAGAATCGTTTGGCTTCTTTGACGATTTAAAGGGGCGGTGGATTAAACAGAGGAAGGTAAAGAGACATTACCGTGGCTCCCCTCCCCTAACAACAGAAATTAATGAGGCGTGCGGGAAGAATTTAAACCAGCGTAATTTTCCCGTCTGTGCGCTACCACACAGAGCGGCTCGCCAGTCGCGGCAATCATTGACCCGCTCAATAGTTATGAGGAAACCTGCGTAAGTTATGAGGAAACCTGCGTAAAATAGGACGGAACATTGGAGTCGACGGACGGGGCACCGCAATGTTTTGTGAGGTTCGTAACGCAGAAGTGGATCGGTTCAGATGAAACCGACCCACTAGATGCTTCTCTTGCCCGCCCGCTACCGCAGGCGGTTCTGAAAAATCATAAGGCCAGCTATCCGGCCCGCTTCATTCCCGCGGTTTTTTGCTCTGGCACCAGGCGTTCCAGCCAACCACCAACCAAGGCGATGGCAGCGGGCAGGAGGACGGCCTGTGCCTTCTTTGAAATCTCATCAACGAAACGATTCCCGACGGACGCGGCCTCCTGTTTCAAACGGTCATAGGTCTGCGTCTCTTTGAATCGATCAAGCATCCCCGGCCCGGCGTCGTCCTTCTCTTTCTCGGTGATGCTCGCTCGGGCGGCCAGTGTTTGTGAAGCCGCTGAAACAGTCGAGGCCACTCTTTTCTTTGTCTCTTCCTGATGATTTCCAGCGGCGGCGTCCCGGCTGCCTTTTACCATGGCGGCAATGCCGTACCCTGCCACGAAACCCGCGCCCACAGCGCCGGCGCCCCACTGAAGGGGCCGCTTCTTGACCTGCTCGCGCCAGTCCAGCGTTTCCGAAATAGTTTCTTTCACAGCTTCGTACTGATGAACGACCGTGTCCTTAATCTCGTCCACCGTATGTGAAATGGATTCGCGCGCGACTGCCATCTGACGCTGAAGCTGATCCTTGGATAAACCCGGGTCGGATGGCGCCGGCGCCGGCGCTAATCCTAGAGTTCCGTCTTGAGCCATTGTGAATCCTTTCTGAGTTCCGCGACCGTCCGGTTCGGGACCAGATTCTGTTTTGCCAGACGCGCCTTCATCGCCAGGGCGACGGTACTCCCGAGTATTAAGTAAATGAGGCCTGTGATTACGAAGCCCAGACCGTATCTGCCCGTCTGACTAAGATTGCTATTCGCGAACAGCGTTGAAATGCCGAGGGCGACGGCGACATTCACGAGGGCGAAACCGATAATCGCGATCATGCCCCCAGCCGCAATCACCACACTGCCTCGCAGCAAGGCGTTCACGTCCTCTTTCACTTCGACTTTTAGTAGACTAATCTTCGTATCAAAGAGCTGCATTACGTCGTCGCCCAGACGCGTGAATAGCGTCGGCAGATTCTCAATCTCCGCGTTTGGCTGTGCGCGTTTCAGCGCAGCCATGCTTGAACTTGCCATCACTTCCTCCTTATTCGAACTCAGTGGGCTCTTTTCCGAACCTACCGGCGGCCACGAACCAGGAGTCCAAGCAACAAACCGGCGCCGGCTGCAATCAGGATCGCCTGACCCGGGTTCTGGCGCGCGAAGTCTTTGGCTTTCTCGGCGACTTGACCCAGGTCGTCCGTGGCAAACTCCTTGATCTTTTCACCGGCCACTCCGGCCTTATCGGTGACGTAGTCTTTCGCCTGTACAGCTACATCAGAAATCTTGCCCATGTACTCCTGAGCTGTCTCTGTCAGACCACTGGCGAGTCCGGCGACATCGCTGGATCCCGCGCCTGTACCGCCGCCATTACCGGGCGTGGTACTCCAATCGGTACGATACTGTTCGGTTGCTGATCCTGTCCCTACATTGTCCATATTATTTCTCCTTAGACCTTTGGATTGCTGATTAAGAAAATTCTTGCGAGTTAACCTGAGCAAACCGCATGCCCCGAGTTGAACTCTGAAGATAACTGGGCAAACGAAAACCGAATTCGAAGGATGAGTCGCTGAATTTCAAACCCGGCCCGACATTACGAGCGTGAAATCTCAATGTTGAGTTGGCTGCAATTGTCGCCCGAGCGGCCCTGAGTAATATCACTCTTCATCACAGTGATTTCGCCGTCACAGAATGATGGTTAATTAAGAACCCGAACGCAGGACGAGACTCACCAACTGATCGTGGTTTGGATGAAAGTCGCACATCCTCTGTTTTGTTTTGAAGCGCAGGTTCGGTTCGGTACTTGCCGGAGAAATACTTCCTGGGTCACATCCTTCGCCAGAGCGGAATTACGCGGGGGGGGTTCCTCTCTCCTTCTCCCGGGAGAGAGTTGGGGTGAGGGCATGAACGCAGACTCCATCTTAGCCGTGTGTTATCGCGGGCAAACGATCAATTCTTGGTCGGGCCCTTTATCTTATCCAGACGCGCACCGGCACAATGAACGAGATACTCAAGGAATTCTAGTCAGGATACTCGGCCTCGCCAACTGTGTGCCCACATTCGGACGCGGCTACTTTGGGGTTAGGGTCGAACGGTCTAAGATGAGGACGAACGATTTCGAGGACCTGTGTACTAATTATCTGGAGCCGGCTACCGGAGTTGAACCGGTGACCTTCTAATTACGAATCAGACGCTCTACCAACTGAGCTAAGCCGGCCCGCTTGAGCTTTGACTATACGAACCGCTGGTTTTGAGTGTCAAGCGCATGTGGCAAAAACTTTAACTTTGGAGTGGGGTTGCCGGCGCAGTTTACATTTCAGAGACTAAGACTCTGCGGCACAAGGAGGAGGAAGTAATGAAGGGTGGCACACGTAACATTGAAACATTCAAGGTTGGTTCGACCCGAGCAAACGAATTAGACCTTCATAAGCATCAGGGCGAGATGCCCGACCATCACGGCAACCAACCCGAACCAGGCGCAGGCACGGTCCAAACCAAGGCGGAGCGCATCGCAGAAGTGACGAAGCAAGCACACGAGAAAGTTTTGCGGCGGAAGAAGCGTCGTTAAGTAGCGCAAGTTGTTAACTTGCGTTCCAAGTTTGGGAACCTGGTCGTCACAGAATTGGCAACTTGTTCCCTAAGGGCTCGGGCCCATCGTCACTTGAGAGCGGCTCGCGGCTGCGCAGGTTAACAACTTGCGCCACATTCATGAATGAAGTCACGATTATCGGGGGGGGATTAGCGGGAGTTGAGGCCGCTTGGCAGGCGGCCCGTTCAGGCGCGCGCGTGCGCCTTTATGAAATGCGGCCAGTAAAGCAGACTCCGGCCCACCGCACGGGCAAGCTTGCCGAAATTGTATGTTCGAACTCTCTGAAATCAGACGAGCTCGGTTCTGCTTCCCATCTTCTTAAAGAAGAACTCCGCCGCGGCCATTCGCTGGTTATGGAAGCGGCTACGGCGACCCGCGTGCCGGCCGGAGCGGCGCTGGCCGTCGACCGCCAACAGTTTGCCGAGTACATAACCGAGCGCATCGCATCGCATCCAGAGATTGAAATTGTGCGCGAAGAAGTCACTGCGATTCCGCGCGATGCTGTCACAATCATCGCCACCGGCCCGCTGACTTCGGATGCGCTGACGATGGAAATCATGAAGTTGACCGGCGACGATCAGCTTTATTTCTACGACGCGATCGCTCCGATCATCGCGGCCGATTCAATCGATCGATCGATTGCTTTTCCCGCGGCGCGCTACGACAAGGGCGGCGACGACTATCTGAACTGCCCGTTTGACGCAGAGCAATACGCCGAGTTTTACGCAGCATTGATTGAAGCCAACAGCGTCCCCTTGCAGCGCTTTGAAGAAACACGTTGGTTCGAATCCTGTCTGCCCATCGAGGAGCTTGGGCGTCGCGGCGTTGATACCTTGCGCTATGGTCCGATGAAGCCCGTCGGCTTGATCGATCCGCGGACCGGGCGGGAGCCTTACGCAGCCGTGCAACTGAGACAGGAAAATTTGATGGCTGACGCCTACAGCATGGTCGGCTTTCAAAACCATCTGCGTTATGGCGAGCAGGCGCGCGTGTTGCGCTTGATCCCGGGTCTCGAACGCGCAGAGTTCCTGCAGTTCGGCCAGATTCATCGCAACACATATATCAATGCGCCGCGCGTCCTCACGGCAACCATGCAGATGCGTTCCGCCTCAAACCTTTTCTTCGCCGGACAAATTACCGGAGTCGAAGGTTACGTCGAGTCCGTGGCCATGGGTTGGCTGGCCGGCAACAATGCCGCGCGGCATCTACAGGGTGAAGAACTTTTGCTGGCGCCTCCGCGTAGTGCAATTGGCGCGCTGGCGCGATACGTGTCCAGCGCGCAGACGAAGAATTACCAACCAGTAAATATCACTTTCGCGCTGCTCGAGCCGCTTAGCGCTGAACAAGCACGGAGCGTGCGCCGCAAGCGCGAACGGCATTTGCTGCAAGTGAAGCTGGCCTTGGAAGAATGGGATCGGTGGCTCCTAACAGCCTGGAAAGAACGGGAACCGGTTTTGACAGCCGCTACGTTATGACTCTGAGTTTGAGGAACAGTTTGGTTGGAGTCACGCTGATTGCTCTTTCGTTTCTAGTCGCCGCTTCACCTTTATTAACCTATTCCCAATCCGGCCGGCAGAAGTCACCCACGCCCAGCCCTTCCCCGACCGTCAATACACGCCCGCGCCAGACATCAAAGCCCAGAAGCCAGCAAACACCGACTCAAGCATCAGCTAAAACTGACGCAAACCAAAATGATTCGAATGACGCCGACGAAGTTCTGCGCGTGACTTCAAACCTCGTAGCCGTGCCGGCCACCGTCGTCGACAGCCGGGGGGTTGCGGTAACGAATCTCAAGCTGGAAGACTTCGAGCTGCAAGTAGACGGCCAGCCAAATACGATCAGTGAAATCAGCCGCGCCGATACGCCGGTGCGCATGGCCATGCTGTTTGATAATAGCGGCAGCCTGAGCGCATCACGCGATTTTGAAAAGCGCGCGGCGATAAAATTTTTCCGCAACGTGCTGCGGCCCGTGGATCAGGCGGCGGTGTTTTCCGTCTCGACCGATGTCATGCTGGCTGAGCCTTTGACGAATGACGCGCGGCGGCTGGAATTGACGATTGACAGTTTTGGAAAACCTGAAGGGGCAACCTCGCTTTTCGATGGGATCATTAAGGCAGGTGCGTACCTGCATCCGTACCCCGGCCGGCGCGTCATCGTGATTGTTTCTGACGGAGAGGATACGACCAGTCGCGCGGATTTCGATACGACCATGCAGCGCGCGCTGGCGGATGATTGCCAGATTTATGTCGTGCAGACTGGCCTTTATGAAAGCGCAAACCTGCGCGCGCTGGCTGCTGAGCGCCGCATGCAGGAATTCTCTGCACAGACCGGCGGCGCTGTCTATGTTCCGAAGTCAGCGGATGATCTCGACTATGCGTTTGCTCAAATCGCGGCCGACCTCGCGCAGCAGTACATCCTAAGTTACTATCCGGCGGAAGATAAGCGTGACGGCAAATATCATCTCATCGCCGTCCGGGTAAAGGCCAAGCCCAACGCGCGGGTGCGCGCGCGAAAAGGATTCTTGGTGAAGGTGCGTGACCGAGTGTAGAGTTAAGATCCGAGGTTGAGAAATGAAAGCACAAGAGAAACAAGTTAAGATTCAGCGCCCCAAGAGGGAGCAGGTAACGCGCGAAGAGGCCTTGAAACGGGTCAAGGCTTTCCCAAAACGCATGGAGAAACTGATTGCCGGTATCAGAGAAGGTTCGCATCGGAATCTTCATTCCTGATTTGCCTGATCCGATCTACGGCACCATCCTTGAGCATCTTGGGAATGAAACTGCCCTACGCATACTGCGGCTCTACTACGATAGCGACCAACGTCAAGTACCGGTTGTCAGATGGATTAATTCTCCCGGACAAGGTCAACCTCCTTTTCTCTGATGCACCTTTCCTCTGGGAGAGAGATCGACTTCTTGTAGAACTATACGCTGAGCGAATCCGAACCGTTGTGGAACGGGCTCTCGCGCAGGAGGAGACGGTCCTGGTGGCAGTGTATCCTGTCTACCACGCTACGTGAGTTAGGCGCCGCACGATGCTTGATCAGCTTCTCACACAATTCCTCGACCATCTGCGCTACGAGCGCAACGTGAGTGTGCATACTCTGCGCAATTACGAAAGCGACCTGCGACAGTTCTTCGACTATCTGGCGCCGGCGGATCCAAACGACGGAAAGCGTAGAGGGGCCAACCTCGCCCAAATTGACCATCTGACAATTCGCGAGTGGCTCGCGTCGCTTCATTCGGACCAAAAAAAGAAGACCTCGATCGCGAGAAAGCTCGCGGCGCTACGCACCTTCTTTCAGTTCCTGGTGCGCGAAGGATCACTCGAATTGAATCCGGCGAAGCTGGTTGCGACTCCACGCAAAGAAAAGAAGCTGCCGGTTCACCTTTCGATCGAAGACGCCGTCCGCTTCATTGAAACGCCGGACACCGAAACCGATTTTGGCAGGCGAGACCGGGCCATCCTGGAAATGCTTTATGCCACCGGGGTGCGAGTTTCAGAGTTGGTCCAGCTTAATCTCCGCGACATCGACTTTCAAAACAAATTGCTGCGCGTCTTCGGCAAACGCCGTAAAGAGCGCATCGTGCCGTTTGGCGATCCGGCCGCGAGGGCTCTGAAAGATTATCTGGCGGTGCGCGAAAACTTTCTGGCGAATGCGCCGGTCGCCAAGCGCGACGCCCAGCCTCTGGTTCTGAATTATCAGGGCACGCGCATGACTACTCGTTCAGTCGGCCGGCTGGTGGAAAAGTACATTCGCCTCTGCGCCGGCATCCACGACATCAGCCCACACGCGCTGCGCCATTCCTTCGCCACCCACCTGCTCGACAGCGGCGCCGACCTGCGCGACATTCAGGAACTTCTCGGCCACGCGCGTCTTTCCACCACCCAAATCTACACTCACGTTTCGATGGAAAAGTTGATCGCGGTGTACGACAAGGCCCATCCGAAGGCGTAACGGTTGCTACAATTCTCCTTTTTTCCAGGTCCTTGACGTGTAGTAAACGCGTTGTTTACTATCGATTGGTGATCAAGTCGTTCCGCTGCCGGGAAACCGAGCGAATTTTCCATCGCCAGTTTGCGCGGAAATTCCCGACGGCCATCCAGGAACGCGCGTTCATGAAGCTGAACGCGATAGACGCTGCCGCCAAGCTGGAAGATCTTCGTTTGCCACCCTCAAATAGACTGGAAGCATTGAAGCGGGATCGGAAAGGACAGCACAGCATCACGATTAATGATCAGTGGCGAATCTGCTTCGTGTGGCGAACAGGGCACGCAGAGCAGGTAGAGATCATCGACTATCACTGAGGGATTAATTATGACAAGAGAGCAAATCGCTCCAGTGCATCCGGGCGCTTACCTGAAAGAGTTGCTTGAGGAGCTTGAACTCTCGCAGTATCGCCTTGCGCAAGACATTCGAGTTACTGCCATGCGCGTGAGCCATGTAGTTCGCGGGCAGCGCCCAATCACAGCAGAGTTGGCGTTGCGCTTGGGCCGTTATTTCAACCACAGTCCCCGTTTCTGGTTGAATCTGCAGAGCCGTTACGACATGGATATCACCGAAGACCAATTCGGCAAACTTGTTACACGAGAAGTCCAGCCGTACAAAGCTGTAGCATGACAGGAAAACTGGCCACACATCCCTTAGCTGAATTGATTCGCGAAATCACCGCGAGCGGATTGACCGGCGCTCTGCGCCTCTCACGCGAACGCGCCAAGGTAGTAGTCTATTTTGAAAACGGCGAGCTGGTTTTCGCCACTTCTAATCTGCGCGCGCATCGCCTGCGTGAGGTAGTAAAACGCAACGGACTGACCGACGCGCACATCGCCGAGTTTCCCGCCAGGATCCCGGACGAAGAGCTCGCCGCGGCCATGCTTCAAAAAGGACTTCTGAAACCGCTGACGTTGGCCGCGATTCGAGCCAACCAGGTCTGTGACGTGTTGCGCGTCGCGTTATTGTGGATCGCTGGAAGCTGGGAATTTGAGCCACGCGTCCGGCTGGCTGATGGGGTTCGGGTTCAGATTAACGTGAGTCGTTTGCTGCTCGAGTGCGCTCGTCATCTTCCGGCGCCTTTCGTCGCTTCGCGTCTCAAGGAAACCAAAAGCTCCTATGTGAAACTCTTCGGCAATAACGCCCAAAACCTCCTGCCCTCGGAAGCCCTTATTCTTTCGCACGTGTCGGATGCTGTTACGCTGGACCAATTGACGGCACTCAGCGACTCCGCTGAAGAGGACGTCTACCGCGCGACCTACGCACTGTCGTTATCCGGTTTATTGCAGCGCAGCGGCTGGCCGCTCGCATTGGCGGTGGACACTTCCTTCGCGCCTATTAAACCGCCACGTGGAGGCCAAAGTAAGACTACCGACGTCGCGACTGAAGTTGATGAACTCGCCGAAGTTGAAACGCTATTTGCGCGACTGAAAATTGCAAAGGACCACTACGACGTGCTTGACGTATCGCCATTGACCACGATTGAAGAGGTCAAGAACGCCTATCACGCGTTGGCTCGGCGCTTTCATCCTGATCGTTTTCACCAACGCGATACCCAACTACGCGCCAAAGTAGAAGCGGCCTTCGCACGCATCGCCCAGGCGTACGAGACGTTGAGCGACCCGGCCCTGCGCGCGGCTTACGACTCGCAGGGTTCAGCGAAACCAGCACCTGCCTTCCGTCAACCAAAGGCAACTCTGGTACGCGACTCGAATGGCGCAAAACGGTCAGCGCCAAAAGCAGATACCGACCGTGCCGAGGCCAGTTTCCAGCATGGGCTGGAGGCACTGAAACGCAATCAACCCGACGAGGCCATACGATTTCTGGCGGAAGCGGCAATGCTGTCGCCGCGCGAGGCCCGCTATCGCGCGCACTATGGCCACGCGTTGATCCGGCAATCAAACACCAGGCGCATTGCCGAGAGCGAGTTGCAGACGGCGCTTTCGATCGAGCCGGATAACACCTCCTATCGGGTTATGCTGGCTGAGTTATATAAACAGTTGGGCTTACAAAGACGGGCGGAGGGCGAGTTGGAGCGCGCCCTGGCTGCCGATCCAAAGAACCAGGCGGCGCGCTCGCTGCTCCTGAGTTTGAGGGGCAAGAGCCACAAATCCTGAACTCGCGAACGATCAGTTTAGATCTTATGCCAATCGAAGCCATTGAGAGCGACCAGCTTAACGCGATCGAAGTCTTCCGTGACTTGAGCGCGGCGGCCGACGAATTTGAGGGTTACGCGAATCCGCATGCGAGCCGCATCGCGGTGATTGCCGATCAGATAGGGAGATCGTTTCACCTGGGCTCGCGGGATCGCTTCTCGCTTCGCATTGCCGCTCTGGCTCACGATTTGGGCGAGGTGGTGATGAACCGTGACTATATTCGCCGGCGCGACAGTCTCAGCGACGACGAAAGAATCGATCTCGCTCGCCATCCACTGCTGGGAGAACGCGAAGCGGCCCGGGCGGGCGCTGATCGCGGCGCGCAACTATTGGTGCGTTGGCATCACGAGTGGTGGAACGGCAACGGTTATCCTGACGGTTTGCGCTTCGAGCAGATTCCCTTGGGCGCGCGAATCCTGCGCGTAGCTGATGCGTACGCTTCTCTGACGGACGCGCGCCCGTTTCGCACTGCCTTTACGGAGGGCCAGGCGCGCGAACATTTGCTCGAATGGACCGGGCTGGAATTTGATCCGCGCGTCGTGCGGGCGCTGTTATCGCTTGAGCCCTTTAAAGAACTCAAGGGTTATGGGCGCGAGGCCGAAGCGCCACCGGATCTGTCGGCCATCGCGGACGAAATGCTGGCCCGAGTGCAGGCGCTGGGAACCGATGTTTAGGTCAGAAACGCCTGCGGTAGCGGGCGGTTGATTCAGAAACCTTCGACACGCTATTTTAACCACCCGCTACCGCAGGTGGTTCTGACAAGATCAATGCAAACACAAAACGGTCTGAGCGGCGGCAGTATCGGTTGGCTCGGTTTTGAGCTGAGCGTGCTTCGTGGTCTGAAGTTTCGTTCGGTGGCCTTGCCACTGGCAGGCGAGCCAAACCTCGGGCTTTATCTGAAGCGCTGGAACGCTCGGGTAGCGGCCAACGACCCCGCACAGTGGGCCTGGACCAAGTCTCAGGCGTTCATTGAAAACAATTGCGAGACCCTGACTGAACAGGATCTCGACGCGATTCTGGAGGACGCGTATGTGCCGCGAAACTATTTTCGCAATCCAACGCTATTGACCTGGTTCAATGAAACGGACGCCTGGTGGTTCGACAACGTGCGGGCGAACGCCGAGCGTTTAGCTTCGCCTTACAAGCGCGCGCTCGCCCTGGCCCTCGGCATGGCGGTGGGTGACTACGTCTTCTCATTCAACCTGGATACGCGCGATCTGCGCCAGCCGCTGTCCCTGTCGAATGTTTTTCGTCGCGTCTGGCACACGGGCCTGCCACCATTTAATAATCTGCGAAAGAACACCAGCTCAAATCAGTCGGCCCGGAGTTTTCTCGCCGAAACACAGGACACCGATCTGTTGTTCTTGAGACTTCCCCGCCCCACCCGCGCCAATGACAGCCGCAACGCGCGCGTCCTGACATGGCGCGAAGAATGGATGCGCATGGGCAAAAGTTTCTGGGCTGAGATGGCAAAAGACCGGGCTGGAAAACTGGATGCTTACGTGGAAACCAAAGAGCAGTACCTGGGACTCATCGAGGACCTGCTGCACACGGCCGCCCATCTCCCGCTGTGGGCCATCGAAGCGGTCAGCGATGGTTTTGTTTCGACGGACGAGTTGGTGGAGTGCGTAGGAAACGCGCGCAAGATTGACGCAATCTATACTAAAGACTTTTCCGAGCTATTGGGAATTCAAGCCGTAATTATTACGGCCGCGGCCTGAATGATTAGCGGCGCAAGTTATCAACTTGCGCTACTTCACGCCCCGCGATTCTGCGCGCGGCTGGCACTGAAGCAATAACTACAGAGCACTGGCCTTCCCGGCGCCGGTTTGAAGGGCACGCTGTCCGGCTTGCCGCACTGATCGCAGGTAATTTCAAACTTCTCGCGTTCCGAGCCTCCGCCTTGCCGCGCTCCACCAGCGTTCTGCCGGCGCGCATCGCGACACGGTTTGCAGCGCTTTGGATGGGTCAGGCCGCGCTCACGATAATAATCCTGCTCTCGTTCACCAAAGGGGAAAGTATCTCCGCATTCGGCGCAAGTAATTTCAAGATCTGGCATGGCTGTCTCCCCGGAAATACATCTTGAGATTTATTGTGTAAGCTTGGCGCAGAGTTTACTCCATGATCGGAATGCTGTACAGCAAATGTCCGAGGTTTTGGAGTGCGGTGGCAAGCGCAGCGCGACCCCGCTCTGGATCGTTTGGAGTTCCGCCTTCAGGCGGTTTCATCTTTTAGCGAACCGGGCCGCCTAAAGGCGGAACTCCAAACCAAAGCGCCGTCGCCGCTGCGCTCTGCCGGCGCACTCCACAGGACCATCAGGAACGCTGTAGCTCGCGCACGTGCGCCCGCGCCGTCTCGCCCAGGGTATCGAGGTTGTATCCGCCTTCCATGCAGGAAATAACGCGCCCGGCGCAGGCTTCGTCGGCCCACTGCTTAACCACCCTGGTCATCTGGACAAAATCTTCGTCGGCGAGGAGCAACTGCCCCAGCGGATCGCCTTTGTGGGCGTCGAACCCCGCCGAGACGATCACCAGGTCCGGCGTGTAGTTGTCGGCGATCTCTTCGATGGCCGACTCGAAAGCGCGCCGCTGATCCCTGGTCGGCGTTAGCGCGCGCAAGGGTACATTCAAGGTGAACCCACGGCCGCGACCGTGGCCCGTCTCTCCGCGCGAACCGGTCCCCGGATACCAGGGGTACTGATGCATTGAAAAATAAAATACCGAAGAGTCTTCGTAGAAAATACCCTGGGTGCCATTGCCGTGATGCACGTCCCAATCAAGAATCGCCACCCGCTCGATCTCTTTATATCGCTTCTGTGCATACCTCGCCGCGATGCCGACATTATTGAAGAGACAAAAGCCCATCGCTCGATCCGATGTCGCGTGATGTCCGGGAGGACGCACGGGCACAAAAGCATTCTTCGCCGCGCCTTCCATCACCGCATCGATCGCCTGGCACGCTGCGCCCGCCGCGCGTAACGCGGCCTCCAGCGAGTCCCCCGAAACCAGCGTATCGTTATCGAGATAACCCTTGCCCTCACGGACTGCTTCCTCGACATGCTTGTAATGCTGTGGCGTGTGACAGGCTTGAATATCGCTGCGTCGCGCTTCCTCCGCCTCGATCTCCACGACGTCTTTCCAAAGAGCGGGATCGCCACGCAAAGCATCAATCACCACGCGATAGCGCTCGGGTCTTTCCGGGTGATTAGGACCCGTGTCGTGCTTTTCGAAAACCGGATGATGAACGATGGCTGTCGGCATGTGGTTTGTCGCAGATGTCAGAAGCCCGACCGTTAGGGAGGGCATCCCCGGCCTGGCTCTCCCCGACGGTCGGGCTTCTGATACGATCTGCCTGCTAATTGCGCATGTTCGGCGGAGCAGCGGCGAATAGCTTCTGCGCCAGATCGCGGTCGAGCCTTTGCAGGATCACATATTCCGCCTGCGCCCCTTGTTTATTTTTCTGCGCAATGTGGACCAGGCCCATGTAGTAGTGGGAGGTCGCATAATCGCCTTTGAGCCTGATGGCGGTGCGCAGTGTCTCCGCCGCCGCCGGCAGGCGTCCGAGTTTGTAATACGCGAAACCCAGCTCGCTATGCGCATCATAAGCTTCCGGCTTTAACTGGACCGCCTCGCGCAGATGGTTGGCGGCCTCGGCAAACCGTTCCAGGTCGTTATAGCTCCAGCCCAGGTTGTAGCGCACCCGAGCATTGTTTGGAGAAATTCGAATCGATTGTTCGTACGCTACGCTGGCTTCCTGATATTGCTTGAGATCGCTGAAGTAGACATCGCCCAGACCGGTATAAGCCAGACCATAACCCGGCTTTAGTCTGATCGCCTCGCGGTAGTTACTGACGGCTTCATTGTAAAGTTCCGTGGCCTGCGGAGAATTCTGGCGCGCCTCACCAAGTTTGCGGGTCGCGAATCCCAGCTCAACCAGAGCTTCGGGGTAATCGGCCTTCAGGGCAATCGCCCGCTTCGCGGCGCCCGCGGCCTCGGCGTATTTATCCAGCTCGTTATAGCACCAGGCGAGATTGTAAAAAGCAGTCGAATTATCATCCTTGAACCGCACGCCCTGCCGGTAAGCTTCCATCGCCTGTTGGTATTGTTTGGTCTGGTAGAAGTACGTGTCCCCGAGGCCTAAGTAAGCCAGGCCATACTCCGGATTGAGGCGCACCGCGGTTTGATATTCGGCAATCGCTTCCTGGGATCGAGTGAGTTTGTAAAAGGCATAGCCGAGCTCCTCGTGAGCTTCGGAATAATTGGCTTGGAGCGCCGCGGCTTGCTTCAAAGGTTCGACGGCCTGCGCGTACTGTCCCTGGTCATTGTAAATCCAACCAATTTGATAATACGGAGTCGAGTAGTCGCGCTTGACGGCAATCGAGCGGCGATAGCTGGCCAGCGCCTCGTCATAGCGTTTTAAACTACGGTACGAATAACCCAGCTCGGCCAGGGCGATAGCGTCGTTCGGATTCAGCCGCAGCGACTGCTGTAGCGGCGAAAGCGCTTGATCGTAGTCGTCGCGGTCGTTATAGATCCAACCGATTCGAAAGTAAGCGTGGGCCGACGGTTTCAACTGCACCGCTTTAAGATAAAGTTCGAGCGCATCGTCGTACTGCTTGGCATCGTAGAGTTCGTCGCCCTGTTGATTGTATTGTTCCGCAGTGGTTTCCCTTCTCACCGGGGGACGCGGCCGGCGCACCGTGGTCGGGGCCGTTCGCGTACGTTTGACGGGGGCACGAGTGCCGCCGCGGCTGCTGGACTCTCCGCCCGTCGCGGCGTCCCGCGTACTACCACCGCCGACGTCGTGTTGGGCCAAGGCAACTCCCGCCGAAAACAAAAGCGCGCCTGCCAAAGCCAGACCTGGTTTGAAACGAAAGATAATCATTGGGGTTAACTCCATGTGCTAAAGTATGCGGCTCGAACCGACTCGCGAATTGAGGCTAGATTATAGGGTGAAGTTTGGCTGATGCAAGAGCGACGAGCAGCAGAACGTCTTCGTATCGATTTGAATACCCGCTGGGAAGCCCTGCGGACCCAGGGCCGGGGCGCAGTGTGCGACCTCAGCTCACTCGGCTGTTTTGTATTGACCAGCGCCGTGGTTAAGCCCGGCGAGTTGATCCGGCTCGAGGTTAACTTTCCGGCAGAGAACGCGACGCTCTGGGGTCAGGTGGTTTACGCCGTGGCGGAAATGGGTTTTGCATTGCGATTTGCGTTCGGCAATGAAGCTGATAAGGATATGCTTGATAGGTCGATCGAGGACCTGCATTGAAACGGCAAAGGCTCTTCACTCTCCGTCTTCCCGTCTGCGTGGCCAATGAGAGTCGATCTCTCAGCTCCGGAGGAGCGAGATATTTATAGCTCGCGAGACCAAGTAGGATTTCTAAGCTCCGTTAGGAGCGACACAAACGTCTTTCGCTTCGATGGAGCTCGAAGAAGAACGGCGCATATCTTCTACAGACATTTCGTGCCTACGACCCGACCCAATGACTATCGCTCTTAACAAATTGCATCCTTGACGCTTCGCGGTTTGACACTTCCTTTTACCCTACGCTACCGTAACTGGTCCGCTTACCTGCCAGCGATCACGACAATGCGTCCCGTTCGTCTAGTGGCCTAGGACACCGCCCTTTCACGGCGGCGACACGGGTTCGACTCCCGTACGGGACGCCAATACTTTCAATCACTTACAAGACATCGCCATTTCGCCGCGCGTCCAGAAACGTCCATTAAGCTAACTCACTGCCCTGCGAATACCTGGAAGAAGCATCTTCACAACCTTGTTCTGCGCCTCTCGCTTGTCGTCCGTCACAGCTTGGACGTAGGTGTCCATTGTGACCTTGAGATTGGCATGACGCAGAAGTTCCTGAATGACTTTGGGGTTTTCTCCATTGGCATTCAGGATTGTCCCAAACGTATGACGGAAAGTGTGCCAGCCGATACGCTTTTCTAAGCCAATTTTGTCCGCCGCTCGCTTGATGTAAACGCGATAGATAGACTTTGGCCAATACGGCTGCGTACCTTTCTTGGCAGGGCTTGCATACACCCAGTCGCTAGGACGGTTGTAAATCGTTTTCATCTTCCAGAGCCGAAGTGATTTCGCCAATTCCGCGTTCATAGGAATTGGCTTTTGCGAAGCTTCGGTTTTTGGCGGCCCAATTCTCTGCTTCACAATCGAGCGCCGGATGTAAATGACGCTTTTCTTGAAATCCACATCCTCCCATTTGAGTCCCAACAATTCGCCGACTCGCAAACCACTTGCGCCGTCCAGAAAGACAGCCGTACGGAGAGGCTCTGGAATGGCATTCAGTAGTTTGACGAGTTCGTCGATTGTCAGAATCTCGGGAACCGATTGTCGTTTTGCGCTTTGTCGAACACTCGTGATCGGATTCCTGGTAGCCCATTCCCACCGAATCGCGTGAGCGTAAAGCGCGCTCATGATATTTCTGATCTTTGCCTTGCTACCTCTCGCCAGCGGATCACCATTCTCGAAACTGAGAGTCTTCAGCCATTGCTCTACTGCCACAGCTTTGACCTCAGACAAACGGTGGGACCGCCAGCGAGGTAAAATCCACTTCCTCAAATAGCCATCATAGTTGTACTGAGTGGAATACGACTTTCGTTCTTCCTCTTCCGAGATCTTGGCCGGGTCATCCTTATATATCTCCGGTCGAGAAACTCGGTTCTCGATAGTGATGAAATTGTGGGTCGTGCTCCGTTAGCTTGTTGCTGGCTAATTCATTTGGCCAGTTGAAATGTACGCAGTTTCCATTCAGCGAGCGGAAGGAAATATGCTGGGTCCAGAATTTCGAGACTTTTATGATAACTGGCGAAGAAAGGCGGGCGAATACGTTGGCGACGACGATATTCGAGCGGCTTTTGATGGCTTTTTCAAGCTATGGGTTATCTACAACCGTCAGCGCGCATGACCGCATTACTGGCCGTCCCGCTCGCACCAAGGTGTTAGAGGACTTCATTATCTATGCTCAGAAGCGGCCTGGAGTGGTTTTTCTACGAAAGGACCAGATCGCGCGATTTGCTCTTGAGAGTTCAGCCACGCCAGTTGAGGGTTCGTTGATCCAACCACGGGGATTGGCGTGAATGGTAAAATCGCGGAGCTCAACCTGAAACCGTCATGGAGATGCGCAGATTGAATTAGCGTGTGCTGAAGTTTCAGGATCGATGGGTCCGCGATCGACCCAACGCCAGACGGCAGGCCGAAATGATCAGCCAACTAGCTGAAGTAAGATCGGTGGATGAACCCACCATCAGAGATATAAGCGCTGAAAGCAGAGTGGAAGACGGGAGCTATCGAAACTCAATCCAAGTACCACACGAGGAGAACAGCCATGACAACCATTACCACTCCATTCGGATTCGACTCGACCGCCGCACAGGTAGTTGCCGGCATCGACTTGAGCGGCAAGCGCGCGATCGTGACCGGCGCCTCGTCGGGTATCGGCGTCGAAACGGCACGTGCCCTGGCCGGTGCGGGCGCCGACGTCACGCTCGCCGTGCGCGATACCGATGCCGGCGACCTGACAGCCGCGGACATCATCTCCACTACCGACAACACCGGCATCCACGTAGGCCGACTCGACCTCGCCGACCAAGCCTCCGTCGCCACGTTCGTTGCCAACTGGAGCGGGCCGCTGCACGTGCTAGTCAATAACGCCGGCGTGATGGCGCTGCCCGACCTCCAGCGGACGCCCGAGGGCTGGGAAATGCAGTTCGCGACCAACCACCTCGGCCACTTCGCGCTTGCACTCGGCCTGCACGACGCACTCGCCGCCGCCGGTAACGCGCGGATCGTGTCGCTCAGCTCGGTCGGGCACCGGCGCTCACCGGTGATCTTCGACGACATCAACTTTACCTCTCGCCCCTACGATATGGGGCTAGCCTACGGACAGTCCAAGACGGCCATCGTCCTATTCACCGTCGAGGCCACACGCCGCTGGGGTATCGACGGCATCACCGCCAACGCGGTTCACCCGGGAACGATCGCGGCCACCAACCTGTCGCGAGACCTGGACCCTGACGTCCTGGCGGCCCTCGGTGCCTCAGCCCCGTACGCTGAGACATTTGCCAGATCGAAAGTGAGATACAAGACGATCGAGCAAGGCGCGGCGACAAGCGTCTTCGTCGCCACCTCACGACAGCTCGACGGCATCGGCGGCCGCTACTTCGAGGACTGCAATGAAGCGCGAGTCCTCGATCCTGACGCTCCGAACACGAGCATCTCCGGCGTCGCCGCTTATGCGCTCGACCCGGACAACGCCGATCGCCTTTGGGACGTTTCGTTGCGCATGCTACAGATTCGGTGAGGGCGCTTCGGGAAGAACTGCTGTTATTTGGCATCGACTGTCGTGATCATTGAAGCGGGCGCCGTGAACATGGTGATGTACAATAAGGGGGAAAAAGAAGATCTGAGTGAGCGGGAGGCGGTGCAGAACTTCCAGAAGTGAATCGTCAACGAAGCGCGTACTAATCGCCTATCTCCCTGAGCGTCTGGGCGAAGTCGTCCACATGGCACTCAGCAAGGCGAAACCGAAGCCACGCTACGCAGTCGTTCCGCAACGTTTCAAGAACTGGCTTTTGCCCAGACTTCTTCCAACGAGGATGCTCGACACCTATCTCGCAAAGCAAATGGGACTCACAAAGCGGTAGCCAACCTCATGACAAACGAAACCATCACCAATATTGCAAACCTTGCCTTAACCCTGTCGTTTATAGTAGCGCTGATATTTGGCATTGCGCAGGTTAAAGCTGCAAAACGCGACCGCCGTGAGCGCCTCACCCTGGAGATGCTGCGGCAGTTTCAAACACGCGATTTTGTTGAACTCTTACTCTATATCGACTCAAATGACATGCCATCCAACTGGGCAGAAT
>JAWVEB010000030.1:0-84179 GCA_033856915.1 Blastocatellia bacterium
GTCGAGCGCTGCATGAATCCTGTTAAGCAGGCCATTGCTGACGCCAAAGTCAGCGAGAAGGATCTGGACGAAGTGATCCTGGTCGGGGGCGCGACCCGCATGCCGGCCGTCAAAGCCCTGGTAAAGCGTTTGACTGGTGGCAAAGAACCTAACCAGTCCGTTAACCCGGATGAAGTGGTGGCGATCGGCGCCGCGATTCAGGCCGGTGTTCTTACCGGCGAAGTGAAAGACGTGTTGTTGCTCGATGTGACTCCGCTCAGCCTCGGCGTCGAGACACTCGGCGGCGTGATGACCAAACTGATCGAGCGCAACTCTACCATTCCTACTCGGAAGACTGAGATTTTTTCGACTGCGGAAGATAACCAGTCCGCTGTCGATATCCACGTGCTGCAAGGCGAGCGCGAGCTGGCGCGAGATAACCGCACGCTGGGACAGTTTCGGCTGGAAGGAATTGCGCCCGCGCCGCGAGGACTGCCGCAGGTCGAGGTCACTTTCGATATCGACGCCAACGGCATTCTGAATGTAACGGCCAAGGACACAGCCACCGGCAAAGAGCAGAGAATTACGATTAGCGGTTCGACCTCGCTCGACAAAAACGAAATCGATCGAATGATCAGTGATGCTCAGGCGCACGCCTCGGAAGACAAAGCGCGGCGAGAGTTGGTTGAAGCGCGAAACACCGCCGACTCGCTGGCTTACAGCGTCGAACGTTCGATCAAAGAGATGGGAGACCGGGTACCGGCGCACGAGCGCGCGCGAGCTGAAAGCCTGATTAGCGAGATCCGAAATGCGCTCAAGGATGAATCCACAACTCTCGACCGTTTGCGACAACTGACGGGCGACTTGCAGCAGCTCTCGCACTCGCTCGCCAACGCTGCCTACAGTCAGGCCAGTGCTGCGGGAGCGGGCGCAGGCGGTAGTTCGAGCAGTGGGAGCGGCGGCGGAGGCGCCGATGATGAAGTTATCGATGCTGAGTACACCCCGAAATAGCTGCTTTGGACAGGATTGACAGGATGAAAATTCATCAGCGTAAAGAACTTCTGAGAGCTGCCTGACAATCTTGTTCATCTTGTAAATCCTGTCCGTGAACTGTGATGTGAAATGACGCGATGGCTGTCAAGACAAAAGACTACTACGAGGTGCTCGGCGTCAAGCGCGGTGCCCCTGACGACGAGATCAAGAAGGCGTATCGCAAACTGGCGCGCAAGTTTCATCCCGACCTGAACCCCGGCGACAAGACTGCGGAAGAGCAGTTCAAGCAGTTGCAGGAAGCCTATGACGTACTTTCTGAAGCCGAGAATCGCAAACTCTATGATCAGTACGGCGAGAACTGGCGTGCCGTTAAGGCGGGCGCGGGCGTTCCGCCTCCGGGATGGGAAGGAGGTCAAAGAACGGCCGGTGGAGCGCCGCCGGGAGGTTTCGACTTCAGTGATTTCGATTTTAGTGGCGTTGGTGGCGGCGGTTTTGACTTTGGAGATCTGTTCGGTCGAGCGGGCCGATCCGCTCGGCGCACTAATCGCGGCCACGATGTCGAGGCCGAACTGGAATTGTCACTGGAAGAGGCGCATCGCGGCGGACGGCGGACCTTGCAGTTACAAGCAGCTGAGACCTGCCCGACGTGTAACGGCGCTGGCGTAAAAGATAACCAGCCCTGCCCAATGTGCGGCGGCGCCGGACAGGTCTTAAGACCGAAGACAATTGAAGTAAACATTCCCGCCGGTGTGCGTGATGGTTCGACCATACGGCTGGCGGGACAGGGCGGCGCCGCCATGAATGGCGCGCAGCCCGGCGATCTTTATTTGCATATTCGCCTGCGGGCGCATCCGGTATTCACGGTGCGCGGCGACGATCTCGAAGTCGAATTACCCATCGCCCCGTGGGAGGCAGTGCTTGGCGCAAAGGTCGAAGCACCAACGATAGATGGAAAGGTGGAGTTGACCGTTCCGCCAGGCGCGCAAAGCGGACAGAGGCTTCGTTTGCGTGGGCAGGGTTTGAATAAACGCAAGGGCGGCCGCGGCGACGAGTATGTGAGATTGAAAATCGTGGTGCCGAAGGAAGTCAGCGCCGAAGAACGAAAGTTGTTTGAAGAGTTGAAGCAGACTTCACGCTTCAATCCGCGAACGACCAGACGAGGTTGATGTTGTTTGGAGTTCCGCCTTTAGGCGGTCTTCTTAAGGCTGGAAGAGCCAGAGCTCGGCGAGACGCCTGAGAGAAGGGGTTTCATGTCGATGACTGATTTTGATCTTGATGAGCCGCTGTCGTGCGAGGTCGTCGCTGAAACCGTCGGCGCCAGACGTTCGCTGATTGTGCGCCTGGCACGCCAGGGTTTGATTGAAACGCTCGAGAGCGGAGCAGACGAACCGCTTCTGCCCCGGCGCGCCGTGGTTCAGCTTCGCCGCATGCAACGTCTGCGGCGCGACCTGAGAGTCAATTTTACCGGCGCCGCGATCATTCTCGATCTGGTTGGCAGAATAGAAGAATTGAATCGAGAGCTGGCAGAGAATCGCCGGAGATGAAAGTGGGTAAATGTCCCGACAAACTCTAGTTTGTCGTTGATCCGGTTCTGGCAGTCAACAGCGAGAGCAGCGACAAACTGAAGTTTGTCGGACACAGGAAGAGGGAGTCGTTCGATGAGTACGAATCAAGACGAAGTTAGCAAGAGTCAACAGCCGAAATCAGCTTTGCCATCGGGCTCACAAGCGCCGGATTTTACTCTGGCTGCGACGCCCGACCAGAAAATCTCGCTCAGCGACTTTCGTGGTCGTCCGGTGATTCTCGCTTTCTACCCGGCGGACTGGAGCCCTGTATGCGGCGATCAGATGTCGCTCTACAACGAAGTCCTGCCGGAATTCAAACGATTCAATGCGGAGCTGCTGGGTATCTCGGTAGATGGTGCCTGGTGCCATAGCGCCTATCGCCAAAATCGCAATCTCCATTTCACCTTGCTGGCGGATTTCGAGCCGAAGGGTGCAGTGGCGCGGGACTATGGCGTCTATCGCAAGTCAGAGGGCGTATGCGAGCGAGCGCTATTCGTAATCGACGGCAATGGTCGCATTGCGTGGAGCTATGTTTCGCCGATCGCCGTCAATCCGGGTGCGGATGGAATTCTCAAAGCGTTGGAAAATTTATCAGCGAAGGAGGAACCAGCAGATGGGAATCAGACAGGGAGGCACGCTGACGCCGCCGGCAGGTAAACGCGACCATGTACAGGGTCCAGAGGATGCGCCGGTCACGCTGGTTGAGTACGGCGATTTTGAATGTTCCTATTGCGCTGCCGCGTACCTGATCGTCAAAAAGGTCCAGGAAGCAATGGGCGACCAGCTTCGCTTTGTTTTTCGCCACTTTCCGCTTACCCAGATTCATCCGCACGCTGAAGGCGCGGCTGAGGCGTCGGAAGCGGCGGCAGCGCAGGGACGATTTTGGGAGATGCACGATCTTTTGTATGAGAACCAGCGAGCGCTCGATCAAATGCATTTGTTGGGTTACGCCGAAGAGCTGGGTCTGGATACGCAGAGATTGGTCCGCGAGTTGGAAGAGCGCGTCTATCAACCGCGGGTGCGCGAAGATTTCATGAGCGGAGTGAGAAGCGGAGTCAACGGCACCCCAGCATTCTTTATTAACGGCATTCGTTATGACGGATCGTGGGACCTCGTGCCCTTGCTCGAGGCTTTAGAGAGCGTGAGCCAGGAAGTTGCCATTTAGGGTTGGGAGTGCGGAGCTCGAACCATCTCTTTGGCCATCATCGAGCGTGCTTCGCACGGTTGTGCGGACGAGACGTCCGCGCTCCCGGCGCTGACGCGCGCGACTCCGTATGAGATTAGGTTCCCCCGTAAGAAATTTTAACTTCGATTCAGGATTACGATCTGAATCTTGGGAGAAGCTTCTATGGACATCAACCGTCTAACAGAAAAAGCGCAAGAGGCCGTGCGCTCGGCGCAAAGCGAGGCCACGCGCCAGGGTCACCAGCAAATCGAGGTCGAACATCTCCTGCTTGCTCTGCTCGAGCAGGAAGGTGGGCTAACGAAATCGATTCTGGAAAAGAGCAACGTCGATCCTGATTTGGCGAGACAGCGCGTGCAAGCTGAACTGGCCCGCATGCCGAAGGTGTCCTCAAGCACCGGCGGCGGTGGCGACGTTTACATTTCCGGGCGGCTGAATCGCTTGCTGGTCCAGGCCGAAGACGAAGCGAAGCAGCTTAAGGATGAATATATCTCGGTCGAGCATCTCCTGCTCGCGATGGTCGAAGACAGATCGGGCGCCGCCGGACGAATTCTCGGTGAACTCGGCGCTACGCGCGAAAAGCTGATGCAGGCACTGCGACAGGTGCGTGGTTCGCAACGCGTGACTTCACAGAATCCCGAAAGTACGTACGAGGCGCTTGAACGTTATGGAAGAAACCTCACGAAGGAAGCAGCTCAGGGAAAACTCGATCCGGTTATCGGGCGTGACGAAGAAATTCGGCGGACCATTCAGGTTCTTTCCCGGCGGACAAAGAACAACCCGGTACTAATCGGCGAACCCGGCGTGGGTAAGACCGCGATTGTAGAAGGCCTGGCACAAAGAATTTTACGCGGAGATGTTCCTGAAAGTTTGAAAGATCGGAAGGTGGTCGCGCTTGATATGGGCGCCTTGATCGCGGGCGCGAAATACCGTGGTGAATTTGAAGAGCGTTTGAAGGCCGTGCTCAAAGAGGTGCAGCAGGCCGAAGGGCAGATCATTCTTTTCATAGATGAGTTGCATACAGTTGTGGGGGCCGGCAAGACCGAAGGTTCAATGGACGCCGGCAATCTGTTGAAGCCGATGCTGGCGCGCGGTGAACTGCATTGCATTGGCGCGACCACGCTCGACGAATACCGTAAGTACATCGAAAAGGACGCCGCGCTCGAGCGCCGCTTTCAACCAGTCATGGTCGATGAGCCTTCGGTCGAAGATACGATTTCGATCCTTCGGGGCTTACGTGAACGCTACGAGATTCATCATGGCGTGCGCATCAAGGACGCTGCCCTGGTCGCTGCCGCGGTCCTGTCACAACGCTACATTGCCGATCGTTTCCTGCCTGATAAAGCTATTGATCTGATGGACGAAGCCGCGGCCCGGCTGCGCACCGAGATTGAGAGTGTGCCGGTCGAGTTGGATGAAGTTCAGCGACGGGTTATGCAGTTGGAGATCGAACGTGAAGCCCTCAAGAAAGAGAAAGACAAAGCTTCGAAAGACAGGTTGGCGAAACTGGAAAAAGAACTGGCGGATTTGAAAGCCAGGGGAGACGCTCTGCGTTCGCAGTGGCAGGTCGAAAGACAAGCCGTCGATCGTTTGCGCAAGTTGCGCGAGGAGATCGATCGCACGCACGTGGAGATGGAACAGGCCGAGCGGGCCTATGACCTGAACAAGGCAGCCGAGTTGCGTTACGGCAAGCTGCAGGACTTAGAGCGCCGGCTTGCTGCCGAAGAAGAGTTGCTGCAGAAGAAGCAGGGCGGTTCGCGTCTGATCAAAGAAGAGGTTGATGAAGAAGACATTGCCGCGGTTGTGAGCCGCTGGACCGGCGTTCCGGTTTCTCGTTTGATGCAGGGCGAAGTCGAAAAACTTCTCAAGCTCGCCGATCACCTGCACCAGCGCGTCATCGGACAAAACGAAGCGGTCGAAGCGGTAGCTGATGCCGTGATCCGGGCGCGCTCAGGCTTGAAAGATCCGAACCGCCCAATCGGTTCGTTCATCTTCCTCGGTCCCACCGGTGTCGGCAAGACAGAACTGGCGCGCGCGCTGGCGGAATTCATGTTTGACGACGAGCGGGCGATGATTCGCATAGACATGTCTGAGTACATGGAAAAGCATGCGGTCGCGCGTCTGATCGGAGCGCCTCCGGGATACGTCGGTTATGAGGAGGGAGGCCAACTGACAGAGTCAGTACGACGCCGGCCTTACTCGGTGATTCTCTTTGACGAAATCGAGAAGGCGCATCACGACGCTTTTAATGTTCTGCTGCAGATCCTCGATGACGGACGCTTGACTGATGGGCAGGGCCGCATCGTCGACTTCAAGAATGCGGTCATCATCATGACCTCGAACATTGGGTCGGAGCGGATCCTCGAGTTCAGCGGCAAGACCGAAACTGCCGCTTACGATCTGATGAAGGAAGCCGTGCTGACCGAAATGCGACATCACTTCCGGCCTGAATTTTTGAATCGCGTGGACGAGATTGTCGTCTTCCATTCACTCACGGAAGCAGACCTCAAGAAGATCCTGGATATTCAGCTGCAGCGACTCCGGACACGTCTGGCGGATCGAAACATTGAAATTGAATTGACCGCCGAGGCCGCGACGCATCTGGCCCGCGAAGGCTATGACCCGGTCTATGGCGCGCGTCCATTGAAGCGAGCCATCCAGAAAGAATTAGAAACGCCCATTGGTCGCCGGCTGCTCGCCGGTGAGATTCATGATGGTGAAAAAGTGATAGTTGGTTGGAAGAACGGCGAGTTCACTTTCTCGACGAAGGCTGCGGAACGTGCCGAAGCAGTAGGAGCAAATGGCTGATGCCGATAACGATCGCCAATGACTTTAGCTTGGTCGAGGACGCCTGCACCGGGCTGGTGGACGCGGCGCTGCCGCCTGATGTGCGGCAGGTCTGCGACGTCACGAGTAAGGTCCAATATTTATTCCTGGGACTGCATCCTCCGTTGGGGACAGAGCCTCTCGAGATTGGTTTGAAAAATCGTTTGGAGGGAAAGCGGCCTCACGCCCATTTGGGCGCCGAGCCGCTGGTGTGAAGTAGCGTCGCATAGCGACGCAATGATTTTAGGCAGGTCATTTATGGCCTGCATCAGGAATGCAGAGAAGACGGCTCGTCGCGTAGCGACGATTGAAAAGAGAGCCGGTGCATAGCGTCGCTAAAGCGACGCGCTCTTTCTCTTGCATCGCTTGTTACCGGCCTTAAAAGGCCGGCCTAAATTCATCCTGCCGCGACGCGGCAGAAAGAAACAATGGCTAAGCCAGTCTTACTACTTGTCGAATCGAACGAAGAAGCGCTGAAGCAAATTCAGCGCGACCTCGAACGACGGTATGGAAGGCGTTATCGCGTGCGCGCGGCAACCTCTGGACGCGAGGGTCTCGAAGAGTTGCGTGGACTAAAGGAAGACGATGACCTGGTAGCTCTGGTGCTCGCAGATTACCAACTACCGGACATGTCTGGGATTGAATTTCTGGCGCAGGCAACCGCCATCTACCCGCAAGTTAAGCGCGGCTTGCTCACGACCTTCAGTAATACCGACGATGCGATTGCGGCGTTTAAGGAATTACAGATCGACGACTATCTGCTCAAACCGTGTCAGCCGGCTGAGCAGAATCTTTATCCCGCCCTGAATGATCTGCTCACCGACTGGGAGGTAAGTTCACGGCCGCCGGTTGAAGGGTTGCGCGTTGTCGGATCGCGCTTCTCGCCAGAGGCGCACCAGATCCGCGACTTCCTGACGCGCAACTGTGTGCCGTTTCAATGGCTTGACGTCGAGCGCGATGAAGAGGCGCGGCGACTGCTGGGCAGTAACGCGGATAAGCATTCACTTCCATTGGTTCTATTACCCGATGGCACTCAACTCACGCAGCCAACGAACGCTGAGATAGCCCAAAAGATCGGATTGAAGATCCGTCCAGAGGCAGATTTTTACGATCTGGTGATTGTCGGTGGCGGGCCCTCGGGATTGGCCGCGGCTGTTTATGGCGCGAGCGAAGGTCTGCGTACGGTGATGGTCGAACGTCATGCGCCGGGCGGACAGGCAGGCTTGAGTTCAATGATCGAAAACTATCTGGGTTTTCCAGCAGGTTTGAGCGGGGCCGATCTTGCCCGCCGCGCAGTGGCTCAGGCAAAGAAGTTCAGAGTTGAAATCGTAACGCCGCAGGTAGTGACTGGTGTGACCGTTGATGGATCTTCTCGAGGCGTGAAGCTCAGCGATGATACGGAATTGAACTGCCATGTCGTGCTGCTGGCCACCGGAGTGCAATGGCGACGTCTGGATGTGCCGGGAATCGATAGCCTGGCGGGCGCCGGCGTCTACTACGGCGGAACGGTGGCTGAAGCTTTTTTCTGCCGCGGCGAAGATATCTACATCGTCGGCGGGGCAAACTCGGCCGGACAGGCCGCCGTTTACTTTTCCCGCTATGCACACACCGTGACCATGCTGGTTCGAGGCGAATCGCTCTCGGAAAGCATGTCCCGCTATCTCATCGATCAGATCGAGGCGACAAAGAACATCAAGGTGCGTTTGCGGACGACGGTGGTCGAGGCGCACGGCAAGGAACATCTCGAGTCGATCACGATCTTCGATGCCGCGAAGCAAGAGCGGGAGACTGTTCCCGCTACCTCGATGTTCATTTTCATCGGTGCTCTGCCCCATACCGAATGGCTTGAGTCCGTCGTCCAGAGAGATGCGCACGGATTCATTTTCAGTGGTCCGGATCTTCCGCGCGATGAAAGCAACGGACACTTTCCGAAAGGGTGGCCACTCGATCGCGATCCATTCTGGCTGGAATCAAGCCAGCCGGGAGTATTCGTCGCGGGCGACGTGCGTCACGGATCAGTCAAGCGCGTCGCAGCCGGCGTGGGGGAAGGCGCGACTGCGGTGCAGTTTATTCATCAGTATTTGGGGTCCGCGGAGAGGTGATGGCATAAGCGTGATCGGTCTCCCGGAAGCGGAATGGCGATGTTCGGGACGCCGTGTGGGAAGGCGCAAAGCTCCGTAGGAGCGAGATGTTTATGGCTCGGTCGATTGAATTAATTCTTAGCTCCGTCAGGAGCGAAACGTTGTGCCGCTCCTACGGGATCTGAGAGAAATAAGTTTCACCCAGGCTATAAACATTCCGCCTCTAGCGAGGCTGAAGAAGTGACGCGGTTTGATGGCAACCATGAACGCTAGCAATACACAATCCGCAATCACCAACATCCTGATCGCCACCGACGGGTCCGTCTATGCCGATGCTGCCGTCGAATGTGGCGCGTGGCTCGCGTCGCGCGTGTCTGCGCAGGTCACGGCCATCTACGTGATTGACGCGCGCCGCCTGGCAGGTCATTTCATCGAACACTTTTCAGAGATTATCAGTGGACGAGGGAATGAGAGTTTTACAGATCGAGTCCGTGATTATTACCGATCGCATGGGAAGGAATCGCTGGCGCGGGCCGCGGCGATTTGTCAGCGGCGTGGGGTTGCGTGCCGAACTCAGCTTGAGACCGGGAACGTTGTAAAGATTCTCGGCCATGCTTCATCTGAAGCGGATCTGTTGGTCATGGGTCTGCGCGGTGAGGATGAAGAATACGAAACCGGATTCCTTGGCTCAGTTTCAGAACAGATCGTGCGCAAGATCGAGCGGCCTGTGCTGCTGACACACCTGCTCTTCAAGGAATTCCGCCGCGCCCTGCTGGCTTATGACGGCAGCGATGCGGCGCGGCGCGCGATGGAGATGCTGGCGCGAATCGCGGTCGCGCTCGGCCTGGAAATAGATGCCGTGCAATTGGTTGAAGAGGGCGCGGAAACAACTGCGCTCAAAGAAGTCTTGCTTTACTTCAAGGACTTTCCCGTGGCTGTGAGCGCGCATTATCTGGTTGGCGACAGCCACGCTCTGATCGTTGACCACCTCAAGGAAAACAAATGCGACTTGATGGTTATGGGAGCTTACGACAATCGGCTGGCAGACAGCCTGGCTTTGGGAACGACAACAGAATATTTGATGCGCAACAGTCCGGTGCCGGTACTGGTGCATCACTGACTAGAAGAGGAGGCGACGCGGATGTTTATAGTTTTTACAAGTAGCTGGTGGGCTTTAGTCTTGCGAGGACTCGCGGCAATTGCGTTTGGAATCCTGGCATTCCTGTGGCCGCACATTACGGTAACGGTATTGGTATTTCTTTGGGGTGCGTATGCGGTGGTTGATGGCGTGTTTGCTATTGCGGCCGGCATCAAATCTTACGAAGAGAGTAAGCGCTGGTGGGTTCTGCTTCTGGAAGGACTCTTGAGCGTGGCCGCTGGTGTACTGGCGTTCGTGATTCCAGGAATCACGGCGCTGGTGCTGCTCCTCCTGATCGCCGCCTGGGCCATCGTAACCGGGGCTTTCGAAATCGGCGCAGCGATCCAGTTGCGAAAGTACATCACTGGCGAGTGGCTGCTGGCTCTGGCCGGCGTCGCCTCAGTGCTGTTTGGGTTCGCCTTGCTGATCAATCCCAACGCGGGAGCAATCGCAGTTGTATGGCTGATCGGAGCTTACGCAGTTCTGTTTGGACTTCTGCTGGTAGCTCTCGGTTTTAGATTGAAAGGATTGGTGAGTCGCTCTCATCCGATGTCCCCGAGAACTGTCTGAATAGGGGTCCGAAGGGACGCTCTGAACAAGTACCTTCGACGCGTAGCGTCGGTATGAATTTAGCCCGGCCTTTCAAGGCCGGGAGAGGTTAACGAAGTGTTCGCGTCGCTTAGCGACGCCTGAAACTAAGAGTGAATTCAATCGTCGCTATGCGACGAGAGAACAGGAACTACCTGGTTTCCCGGCGTTAAAACGCCGGGCTAAATTCAACCGACGCTACGCGTCGAAGACGTGACTCGCGATTTGCCTTTGTATGCCTCCATGCTTGACTTGCAAGTTTGATGATCTGGGAAGGAGAACTAATGCGAACAAGAACATTCATAAGAGGTCGCGGCCCCGGAATAACGCTAATCGGCACTGTACTAACCTTGGCACTCTTAGTTGTTTCCTTCGGTGCGTGTACGCGGCAGAACGGTGCAGCCGCACGTTACGCTTCAACCGATAACCCGCCAGTGAATAACGGGCCGATCAATAACGCGCCAACGAATGCCGCGCCCGGCGGCCCGGGGGTTTCGTACGCCGACGTGGTGAGCAAGGTCGCGCCGGCAGTAGTTACGATTCACTCGCAACTGCAGGTGCGACAGCCTCAGCAGTATCCGTTCATGAATGATCCATTCTTCCAACAGTTCTTCGGTGACCGCGGGGCGCAACCGCCGGTGGAACGCAAACGCGAGGCACTTGGTTCGGGCGTCATCGTAACTGCCGATGGGTACATTCTGACAAACCATCACGTAATTGACGGCGCCGATCAAATCAAGGTGGATTTGAACGACAATCGCACTCTTAATGCGAAGGTCGTGGGTTCCGATGCTCTCAGCGACCTCGCGGTGCTGAAGGTCGATGCGAGCAGCTTACCCGTGCTGACGTTGGGCGATTCGGATCGCACGCGAGTGGGCGATGTAGTGCTGGCACTTGGTAATCCGTTGGGCATCGGCCAGACGGTGACGATGGGGATTATCAGTGCCAAAGGCCGGCAGACGGGTTTGAGCAACGGCAGCTTCGAAGACTTTCTGCAAACCGATGCCGCGATCAACCAGGGTAATTCCGGCGGCGCACTGGTTAGCACCGCCAGCGAACTGATCGGGATCAACTCGCAAATATTGTCGCCTTCAGGGGGCAGCATCGGGATCGGATTTGCGGTTCCCTCAAACATGGCGCGCACAGTCATGGACCAGTTGATCCGTAATGGAAAAGTGCGTCGCGGCCAGCTCGGAGTTACAGTGCTGAAAATACCTTCGGACGAGGCTTCGAAGCTGGGCATTGATGAAGGACCCGGAGTAGCGGTTTTTCAGGTGCAGCCCGGCAGTGCCGCCGAGCGAGCGGGTCTGAGAAAAGGCGACGTGATCACCGCTTTGAATGGCACAGCCGTCAAAGATCCCAACACGTTTCGTAACCTGGCCGGGAACAGAAGTGACGCTAACCATCAAGCGCAATGGAAAAGAACAGCAGGTACGCGCAACGCTGGGCGAATTAGTGCCACAGGCCGAGCTGAAAGGTTAGAAATGAAGCCGGAACGAGTATTAGCGCGCCAGGTGGATACATCTGATAGGCCGATGATCTCGCGGTGCGATGTGGAATGGGAAGCATAGGCGCAGTTCTGCATTTCTGAGAAGTGAGAATGACGAAGGGAGCAAAGAGATGTCAGGTTTCATAGAACAAGATCAGTGGAAGAGCTTTCTTGACGAATTCAGCAAACGCAATCAGTTGCGGGCTACCAGGCTTGAGGTCGTCGGAGAGCTGGGCGACCAACAGGAGGAAGAGTACTTGCCCCTGGTCGGCGTGAGTTTGGAGACCAAGGGATCGGCGGCCGGGAGCGTTGAGATCATTCTGGGCGGAGAGAGCCCTGCGGATGAAAGACGGGTGGACCACATGATCAGCAATGTGCAGAGAATAGCACCGCTGATCGGGGGCACCGGTTTCGAAGATGGCTTAGGCTTCGAAGATGCGGAAGGCGGGAAGACGCTCCTACTCTTCGAGAAGCTGACTGAGCTTCCGGAAGCAACCTCCCAAGCGCCCGACACAGCATCGACGGGGGCGTAGGGCACCAATGTAACGGCTCCGGGTAACGCGAGCTGTTAGCGTGCGAGGCCTTCCGCATCTTCACTCCGCTCGGCGGATTTTGCGACCGCGAGTCGTAAGCTAACGGCTTGCGTTACACAGCCGCGGACCGTGTGCTATTTGTTGACGCCAAGGAAATATAGCTATGAACCAAAAAGATAACTCCAAAGAGAAGCCCGGTTCCTGCGACCCTATGAGCGAAACCGAAATCGATGACTCGCTGGCGGAATCTTTTCCCGCTAGTGACCCACCGCCGTGGACGCTAGGGGTCGAACCGCACTGCCAACCAGGGGAGGGGCGCAAACCGAAAGGCGAGAAGCCATCGCCGAAATGACGCCAACCGTAATTGTGTCAACAGCCGGAAGATTAGCCATTAGGGTGAGTTTGGAGAACTGGTATTCCCTCGGCCAGACTTGATAGCACTGGTATTGTCAGGTTAAGCGGAGGAAGATGTAGAGACTGTCGGAACTGTGCATCAGTCGAGCATGCCGCAGAAGTACTCCGATTACCATCGTCATCAATTCCCGGCCGAAACTATCAGTCATTGCGTTTGGTTACATTTTCACTGGATGTCGAACTGCGCTAAGCCTCCAATCTTATGAGGCCGGTTCTGATCGCATAACGCACCAATCCCGCCGTGTCGTGAATATCCAGGCGTTCTGTTAATAACATCCGATGCGTCTCAACCGTCTTGACGCTGATCTTCAGGAGCAGGGCAATTCTTTTTGTCGAATTACCCTCGGCGATTAACTGCAAGACCTCCCGCTGACGTGGCGTCAAACGTTTAGAGGTACCATTACCAGCCCTGCACCGACCGAAATCCACTAGCAGGTCTGTCGCCCAGGAACTGATATGCGTTTTACCGTTCGCTACAGTCTCTATGGCCAAATTCAGCTCAGCGGCGGAGGCGGTCATAGTCAAATAACCAGCCGCGCCACAATCCATCGTCTGCCTCAGACTTTCCTCATCGGCATTCGTTGAAAGGACGATGACATGCACCTTGGGCCATTCCTTGCTCACGCGGGCCGTAACCTCGAAGCCGTTCAACTTGGAGATCGTGCTTTCTATCAAAGCCACATCAGGTTGGTGCTGCTTGATCAATCGCAACGTCTCGGGGCCATCACTGGCTTCGGCGACGATTTGCAGTTCTGGAATCTTTTCGAGTAGCGCGCGAATTCCACCACGTATGAGCGCGTGGTCGTCTGCCAGCAAAACCCGAATTTCCTTCACTTCGAATTATTTCCTTTTGTTACAGACGCCTGTTCGTTCTCGCGTCAGACGTCTCTCTACGCGCTGCCGAACGTCTCCCTATTCCACGAATTGTCTGGCTGTGATTTTTCGACGGTGATGCGGGCTATAGCGAATAGGACGAGTTCACTGACCTGGCTGATGTGATTCCCGTTTCTTCGGCACGTCAAGCGAACGGGCCGAATCAGTTGGGTGCCGATTCATCATTCATCTTGCTTGATGCGCTCAACTTCATGGAAGAACAGGCACAACTCTTTGCCTTCAGGGGGATTATCCAATGAATAGATCACGTAATAATAAGGCGTCGGATTATTTGCGGGAGACTTGCGAAAGCTGTCAAAATCTCGCGTCAGCTTGGCAAATTCCGCAAAGTCAAATGCGCCCGTTCGGTGCCTGCTACCATATCTATCCGTATTAAAGTGGATTGTCGCAATTACCCTGCGTGTCACGCTAAACTATCCTTCCAATCATCAATCAAATCAAAACCTTTTTGTTTAGTGAGAGTACAGGCGCGAGATATGAACAAATATCGGGCTAACTTTGATTTATGCGTCGGGAGATTACTTCTCAATTCGTCGGTCTTTTCCCTACACGCCGGGAGTTGCCAGTCCGTTATTCTAGTCTACCAATCCGCTCTTGATTGCGTAGTGAGTAAGTTCTGCATTGGTCTTCATCCACATCTTTTCCAAAATTCGCGCTCGGTAGGTGCTAATAGTTACTGCTCAGCGAGAGGAGGACGGCAATCTCGCCGACAGTGTTCCCGGAAGCAATCAAGCGCATCACCTCAAACTCACGGTCAGAAAGGGTCTCTTCGGGCGGGCGATCGTTTCCTCTTTCCAGATTGACAACGAGTTCCTCAGCGAACGCGGGGCTTATGTACCTGAACCCCTCTGCGACTTTATTTACCGCTTTGAGCAATTCCGCTCGCGAACTGTCCTTTGTGATATAGCCGGCGGCGCCTGCTTTGAAAGCCCGGCGCGCATACTGTTCTTCGGCATGCATTGTGAGAACGAGGACGCGAAGACGAGGACGGATCCGTCGTATTTCTTTTAAGGCGTCCAGTCCGTTCCGTCCGCCACCCAGAGAAATGTCCAGGATCACGAGATCCCAGTTCTCTTCGCGCACGAGTTGCGTCACCTCCAGGGCGGTACTGGCTTCTCCAAACGTGGTTTCGTCGGGTTGGTCCTCGAATATTTTCTTCACGCCATTTCGGACCACCGCGTGATCATCAGCTATTAGGACCTTTTTCATTTACGCGTTTACATCGAGTACATCCGGCGACGTGCGGCGCTACCGCATTGATTGTGCTATGGCGCCCCGTTCAAAACCTTGCTCCGGCCGGAGATGGGAACCCGTACAGTCAACACCGTTCCCTTCCCTTCGACCCCGGTGATATCGATCTCTCCTCCAATCAGATGAGCACGTTCTTGCATTCCGAGAAGACCCAGTGATTGCAATCTCGATTTGTCGGCTTCGGTAATACCTCTTCCGTTGTCGCTGACCGTCAAAACGATTTCACCTGCCTCCTCTCTTATAGCAACGTCAACTCTAGTAGCCTGCGCATGACGAAGAATATTGGTTAGAGCTTCCTGAAAGATCCGAAACACGGCCGTTGATTGCTCCCGCTTCAAATCACTAGTGTCTACAGAACACTCGCAGTGACAGATGATTCGTGTGCGAGCCTGAAACTGCCGTGCCTGCCATTCAATTGCTTCCGCGAGCCCGAAGTCATCAAGGACACTGGGACGCAGCTCCGAAGAGATTCTTCTGACGGCGCTGATAGTAGTTTCTGAGAGTCTCAACATAGCCTCTATCTTCTCTCGCAGTACCTGGAGCTGCGACTGATCTGTCAACTCGGAAATAACTTTATCGAGACTTTCCAGATCCCATTTCAAGCCGGTCAGTGCGCCACCCAGTTCATCATGAATCTCGCGCGCGATGCGAGTTCCTTCCTCTTCTCTGGCGGCTTCAAGGCTCGCCGAGAGAGCGCGTAATTGCTCGCTAGTAGCTTTGAGAAGAGAGCTCTGCTTCTCAAGCCTATCCCACGTTGAGGTCAGCAGCGCAACTCCGAGCACCATTAGGGCGACCGCGCCAATGCCTACAGCGCTGAGGGTAGAGATCCTCACGGAGTGGGCTAGATCCGGCGCTGTGGCAGACTCGAAGTAGCTGGCAGAGGCCATGCCGGTGTAATGCATTACCCAGATAGCCGTCCCCATCAGCGCCACGCTTCCAACCTTCTGCAACTTCCGACCGCGCGGTCCATCCCGAAAAAGAAAGGTCAGCCATATCGAAAGGAGGGCAAAAAGCATTGCCAGCACAACCGAAAGAGTCACGAGCGCCGGGGAATATTGGTCCATTGCCTGAAATCTCATCGACGCCATGGCGGTGTAATGCAGTCCCGCGATGCCCCCGCCAACAAAGAAGCTGGCAACGAAGGCCCGAGGCGATTCCATCTTCGGGCGAATGACGACGACCAGCGCAACGGCTGAAGCCAAGAGGCTGGGCAGGAAAGATAGCAAAGAGGTGCGCCAGTCGTAGCTTATCGGAACGGGCAAGCCGAAGGCCAGCATGCCTGTGTAGTGCATTGCCCAGGTACCGATTGCCATCGCGGTGGCGCCGCCAATGCGCCAGGAAAGACGGGATCCACCGTGACTCGCCCTTACTCGTCCGGCGAGATCGATTGTCGCGTACGACCCCAGCATTGCGATCAGGATGGACAGAGCCACCAGACCGTAATTGTAAGAACCGGCCATAACCAGGTCCGAGGTCATTGCAGCGTCCCAGGGATAGTTAAGGGTTGCGAACGTCCGATGGGTCAACCGTAGCGGAGTAATAAATATTTGTAAATGAAACGGACTACCAAGAAGCGCCAAAAGAGAATTGTAAATGAAGCGCTAATTTCGTGTCTGTTATTCTATATAGCCAGTCAGCTAGATGCTTCTTGACGAGACTTTCCCACTGAGAATCGTCCTGGATTTCCGGTCCCGCCAAAGATCCCGCCTGAAAAGCGGGAAGGTGATACGTGGCAAATAGCTTGATCGTCGGGGCGATGTGCAGGTTCGTTATTTCTCGACGGATTCTCGCGGCGGGGCCAGCTCACCAAGTCGGCGCATTAAGGGAATGATGGTTAAGCCTTGAACCAGAATTGAAAATGCTACTACCGCGAAGGCCACGGCGACGATTTCTTCACGGCCAGCCATTTCGGCGGGTAAACCCAGCGCCAAGGCAAGGGCCAGCGCGCCCCGCAAACCTCCCCAGAAGAGAATGTGTTGGTCTTTCGGACTTACTCTTAGCTTTGATTTAATAAAGAGAAGGCAAACAGGGTAAATAGCAAACGCGCGTCCGAGCGTTACTAGTAGGATTGCGATAAACGCCGCTGACAGGAACGATCTGAAGTTCTGCACCGCGACTCTCATTCCAATAAGCAGGAAGATCAGCGAGTTCGTAAAGAACGCGACATACTCCCAGAACTCTTCGACAGCCTGACGCGACTTTGCCGCGATTGAGAGGTGACCGACGTTCCCGATGATCAGCCCGGCAGTAAGCGTCGCCAACACTCCTGAAGTGTGAAAGTGTTCAGCTAACAAAAATGATCCGTAAGCAGCAACGGTGGTGAAGGTTATTTCAATCAAGTGATCGTCTGTTGCTCCGGCGAGTAGTAAACATAAGAATGAGACCACGACGCCGCATACGATTGCGCCAACGACAATCACCAGAAATGATTTCGCCACACCGAAGACGCCAATGCTTTGGCCTCCGGCAAAACCAAGAACGATAGTGAAGGCCACCGCCGCCGTGCAATCGTTAAAGAGACTTTCAGCTTCCACGAGTAGGCGTGAGCGTCCGCGAACTCGCGTCTCTTTGAATGTGGCGATAACGGCCACTGGATCAGTAGCCGCGATCAGCACTCCGAAAACCAGCGCACTCATCCAGACCCACCGAGCGAGATAGTGCATGCCAAGTGCGGTAACAGCAGCTGAGAAAAGCACGCCTACTGTGGCCAGGACGAGGACTAAGGGCATTTCCGGCTTCAACTGGGACCAACGCAGATTGATAGCAGCTTCAAAGATGAGCGGTGGCAAGAAAGCGGTGAAGATAAGCTGTTTGGTCAGTTGAACCGTGGGAGCGAAAGGAAGAAGCGCGAGGCACACCCCGGCGACAACCAGCCCAATGCTGTAGGGCACTCGTAGCCGCCGCGCGAGCATGGCGACTACCGCCGCGACCAACAAGAGCACTTCCATCTTTTCTATGCTGAGGCCCATCCTGTTCAGCAAGCACAAAGCAAACCGAGTGCCTTTGTCTATCGATTCGCAGATGCCCGGAAGAATCGTCTAACCTTTTCCGTCAACATGTAGGCAAGGATCGTGATGACGATCGGTATTCCAATTATCGCTCTCGGCTCAGTTCCTGAAATCACGCTGAAGAGGTCTCCCAACGAATTTATGGTCAGGACCGTTATTGCCTTTGCATAGCCATAACGGGCACCCCGCGAAGTATCAAGAAATATCAATCAGAAGTTTAACAAACGCCCGGTCTGCAACAGTTATTTAATCAAAGCGAGTACTTGAGAGGTCAACTCATCGGGGGCTGCTGGTTTGACTACATACCCCTGAGCACCGGCGGCGATAGCGCCGTCCTTATCTGATTCGTCTCCGGCGCCCGAGTAAAAGAGGATAGGTGTAGTTTGATCAAACTCCCGCAGTTTTCGGCATAGATCTTCCCCAGCGAGGCCAGGGACCCAATTGTCCAAGAGATATAGGTCAAAGCGGCTAGAACCTGCCAGGCTGAGAGCTTCTTCTGCATTGTCGGCGTAGACGATTTCGAAGCCTTCCAGTTTTAATAACAAGCGAAGAAGATCACGGGTGTCGGGATCGTCTTCTGTGGAGAGAATGCGGCCTATGGGCGTAGCTGTAATGGGAGGTGTGTTTTGTTTTGACATTATGGGGAACTCCAGATTCAAAATACATCATCTGGAGGCGGGATCGGTAAATTCTGATCCTGCGCTGATGTGATCGGGGGTACAGCCTATCATACACCCACTGTGCCACGATCGGTGGGTGACGTAGTTGTGTTCGATAAGAAGGACGTTGACGAAATACCGTTCCAGAGGCCGCATTTTGCAACGCTTGTCGTGGCTGGCGTCAACCGTCTCTTGAATGCGTAGGCGGCACTTGATACATCTCCAGTCCTTTGCTCACCTGGAAACGGAAACTAATAACGTTCCGGCGATAGAGTTTCGCGAGGTATCGCTAAGTTTTAGGACGCGGCGAGATGATCTTCATCACGGGTGTTTCGGGCTCGGGCAAGTCAGTCTTGCTGCGCCTGGCGATGGCATTAGAGCATCCGGACTGTGGCCAGGTTCTCATCGAAGGACAAGATGTTGGTTTGCTCGATGAAGTTGAGTTGCTTAATCTACGCGGCGCTCGGATGGGCATCGTGTTTCAAGAGGATTCATTATTTACCGGTCTAACTGTTTACGAAAACGTGGCCTTCAGACTGAATGAACATGGCATGCCGGAGCCTGAGACTGAGAAAGCTGTAATGGAGGTGCTGCGCTTTGTCGGGCTCGATCAGGATGCGGAAAAACTTCCCGCTGAGTTGTCCGGTGGGATGCGGCGGCGCCTGGAAATCGCGCGTGCCCTCATTGGTTGGCCGTCTATCATGCTCTTCGATGAACCGGCCTCTGGTCTTGATCCGCTCACCGCGATTCAGGTTCTTGATCTAATCGTTCGCGCTCGTGATGTCTATGGCATCTCATCTCTGTACGTAACCAAGAAGCTCGACGAGATCCCGTATCTCGCAACGCATCGCGCACAGAAGTCTTCGGACGGTGTAATCATTGAGGAGGCAACCTCCAAGAGCGCAGCGCCACGCACGCGAGTGATCGTTCTTGACGCCGGTCAAATTGTTTTCACGGGAAGCGTAGCTGAGTTCGAGGGCAGTTCACTGCCGGCAGTGTCTCGACTTACGCATGCTGACAATGGGACGACAATTTCAAGTTTCGTGACAACTAACCCATGGGACAAGAGCCGTCAGCCGCGTGAGCGAATCCTGTGACAACGCTCGACTTGTTTCGTGACCATTGGTAGCATCCTGCTGAGTTGTGTCTACATCCGATCCACTATCACATACCCTTAACGAAGTCATCGCGAATAACTCTCCCGCGCCGAACACAATCCAACAACCGATTGGCCTGACTGCAGATGAAGCGAAGTTTCGCCTAGCGAAGTTTGGTCCAAACGAACCAGCGACCGCTCGACGCTCTGCGAACCTTGTTCAGGTTCTCATCCTCTTCGCAAATCCGCTCGCAATCATCCTTTTGGTAGCCAGCGCCATTTCCGCGGCTCTGGGAGAAGTCATCAACGCCTCGATCATCATCGTGATGGTGTTGTTGAGCGTGGCGCTGAACTTCGTCCAGACTTATCGGTCCCAACGGGCGGTAGATCGCATTCGCAAGGAAGTCGCTCCCACGGCCACAGTGCTGCGAGATGGCAAGTGGGTTGAGATTCCCCGACGCGAGGTTGTCCCGGGCGATGTCATAAAACTGGCAGCGGGCGACCTCGTGCCGGCAGATGCCGACTTGGTTCAGGCGCGCGATTTACATGTGCAACAAGCCGCCCTTACGGGCGAGTCGCTGCCCGTGGAAAAATCCGTTGTTGATCCTCAATCACGCCAGGAGCCAGGAAGCACTGAGCAACACAAAGTATTTCTGGGCACCTCTATCGTCAGCGGCACCGGAACGGCTGTCGTTGCTTCCACCGGAAAAAACACGGCCTTTGGCGACATCGCTACTCGTCTCGCCACCAGAGCGCCGGAAACCGAGTTTGAAAGAGGCACCAAACAGTTTGGTTTACTGATCATGAAGACCACCATTCTGCTGGTGCTCTTCGTTCTGCTGGTCAGTGTCGTGCTGCATCACAATTTCATGGAGTCCTTGCTGTTCGCCGTCGCCCTGGCAGTTGGGCTGACCCCGGAGTTTCTGCCGATGATCACGACGGTTACTTTGGGCCAGGGCGCCGTGCACATGGCCCGCAAGAAAGTGATCGTCAAGCACCTTGAAGCGATGCAGAACTTTGGCAGTATCGACGTTCTTTGCAGCGACAAAACTGGCACGCTGACAAGTGGCGAGATGGCGCTTGACGAACACGTCGATCCCTTTGGCAATCCGTCTGAACGAGTCTTTCTGCTGGCCTATCTGAATAGCCTGCACGAAACTGGCGTCAGTAACCCGCTGGACGAGGCGATCAAGGAGCGTCACAGCAGTAATCCACTGGATACGGCAGTGCTGCAACACGATCGCCCGGACATCCACGACTATCGGAAAATCGATGAGATTCCGTTCGACTTTGAAAGGCGTCGGGTTTCGATTGTGGTGGAGCATGCCAATGAGAGGCTGCTTATCACCAAAGGCGCGCCGGAAAGCGTGTTGCCGGTATGCAGTGCTTACGAGCTGAACGGACAACAGCATCCGCTGGATGACGATACTCGGTCGCGTTCAGAAGCAACCTATCGCGCGTTCTGTGCGCAGGGATTCCGCATGCTGGCGGTAGCGTTTTCTCGAGTGTCAGCGAAAGATGTTTATCGTGCCGATGATGAAAAGGATCTGGTGCTCGCCGGGTTCCTGACGTTTTCCGATCCGCCGCTGGAGAGCGCCAAGGTCGCGTTGCGCGCCCTGCGACGCGACGGTGTCGAAGTCAAAATCCTTACCGGCGACAACGAATTAGTAACCCAACATATCTGTTCGCAAGTGGGCCTCGACAGCGGACGAATTATTCTCGGCGACGAGCTTGAAAGAATGACTGATCCGGCGCTCGCCCATGTCGTCGAGCAGACTTCTGTCTTCGCGCGGGTCTCGCCAGCACAAAAGAACAGAATAATTCTGGCACTCAAGAATCGCAGTCATGTGGTCGGCTATTTAGGTGACGGCATCAACGACGCGCCCTCTCTGCATGCGGCCGATGTCGGCATTTCGGTCTCGACCGCCGTTGATGTGGCGAAGGATGCGGCCGATTTTATTCTTCTCGAACGCAGTCTCAGCGTTCTGCACGACGGCATTATCGAGGGGCGTAAGTCCTTCGGCAATGTGATGAAGTATCTGTTGATGGGAACGAGTTCCAACTTCGGCAACATGTTCAGCATGGCCGTCGCGGCGACGTTTCTGCCGTTTCTGCCGATGCTGCCAACACAGATTCTGCTGAATAACTTCCTGTACGATCTGGCCCAGGTAACAATTCCGACCGACAAGGTTGACGAGACTTTCATTCACAAACCACAGCGCTGGAACGTGAAGATGATCCGCGATTTCATGATTTACATCGGGCCACTCAGCTCGATTTACGATTTTCTGACGTTCTTTGCTTTGCTCCGGATCTTTCACGCCTCGGAACAATTCTTCCACAGTGGTTGGTTTGTAGAGTCACTGGCAACGCAGACGCTGGTGATCTTTGTGATTCGCACCGCCCGCAATCCGCTGCGTAGCAGGCCAAGTCTGGCGTTAACGCTGACTACTATTACGGTGGTGCTCTTTGGAACCGTACTGCCCTACACCTCCCTCGGCACGTTGATGGGTTTCACACCGATGCCGTTTGGCTTCCTCCTATTCATCGCCGTCGCCACGGGCACTTACCTGGTTCTCGTTGAAATCGTCAAACGCCGGCTGATGCGGAGGCTGTTGCAGTGACGTGCGTAAAGCTGCTCAGTGGCCGGGCGAAAATTCGCAATCTCCATTCCTCGGACGATTAGAGAGCGCCATCTGGACTGCTTTCAGCTCACGACCGTTTAGGCACGATCGTTGCTCTAATAGCGAGTGAAAGTAGCCTAGAATTGGCTCCCCACACTGGACACTCTTCGCAACTTTTTCTCAACGCCAACGATGGAGACATTGGGTTTATTTCAACAGGTGGCCGGTTCTGCCTTTTAGAGCAACGTTAGGTTGGAAACCATTAATCGCCTGATAATCGAATAGACCGTCGCTGCGGCTTCACCTCACAAGTCGGCCTCCGAAATCCTTTATGGGGCAGCTCTTGTTTCTGCCCCAGGATAAATCTGAACGAAAACCCTTTGGTAATGTTACTACCGGGGACAGATTCTCTTTGTTGACGGATGTCTATAATCCAACGTCAATGGGACTGAGCGTAGCGACATTCCCAGATGAGTTGTTAGCGATTGTCCCCTTTGTCTAATACGCGTCACTGTCGGCAGAGAAGTTGAATCACCTTACTCTCAACGGTGGAGTGTAGCTTCCCCAAGGTTGAAAGTTGTGGGTTCGATCCCAGTCGCCAGCAAGATATCGCGTGATTCTGTCGTGGTGCTGATCGGGAAAGCAAGAACTTGCAGGCACAACCAAGACAGAAGGCTCCTGACTAAAATCTATTTGCGGTTCAATCGACCGGGAACCCTATTACTTTCTCGTAAGCATATAGTGTTTGGCATTAGTGTTTTGCCGACCGTCAAAGATTTGAGCGTCGCTTGGCTTACGCTACTTGATTACCGCGACGAACATGGAAAGTTGGAAAAATCCCGTAGCCTTTGGCCAGCGGTGTGAGTCCGACATAATCGCAAGTAAACTCGCACACGCCCTGAGCCGCGGCCAGCGCCGCGAACGCCTGACTCGCGTATACATGTCCGGGCGGCGTAATCGGTTCGAGGCGCGCAGCCCGGCTGACGTGAGTTCCTGTATAAGTCATTTGGTTCAGCACCGGATCCAGGCACTTGTAAACCGGTCCGGCGTGCAAGGCAATTCGCAAATTCAACGTTCTTGGCAGCCCCTTGATTAACCAATTACCGCTATTCAAGTCCTCGCACAACTCAAGCGCGAGCAGGCCAGCCTCGCGCACGTTTCTAAAGACGAAGTACAAGCCATCGCCCCAGGTATTTTTGAGAACAGGCGCGTTAGGTGAGTTGGAAATCAAGTTGGCGATCTTTCCCAGGAACTGGCGCATGAAAAGTGGAATCTGTTTCTCTGACAGCTTGCTGAAGTTCACGGCATCCGCAAATAGCATCGCCATTAACCGTGTCGGTAATCCATTTGGTTCCCTCCTGCGTTTAGGCGCGACCGGAGGAGGCGGCGCGTTACTGTTTGTCAGGTTCGGACACTCGCGCCGCAGTATTCTAGCGAGGTCGAGCACCTCTACGTTGAGTCCGAGGTTTCGCCAGTGCTCAATCACGGTGGCTGTTTCATCTCGCTTTTCGGCGCGTTCCTTGTTCCAAACCGCGATCGGCACCACCTGCGTCTCCAATTGACGCGCTTTCATGTGCGCCAGTCCCTGGAGCAAGAGATTGGTGTATTCCAGCGAAATGCTGCCTTCTCCGAGTCTTGGTTCGGAGGCGGTGATGATCTCGTTTGCGCGCTTCAGCACTTGCTCGAAACGTGCGCCCCAGTTTGTTCCCGGAAGAATCGTAACGCTGTCCTTCATGAACTGCTTCTTGTTGTAGGGCAAAACTACATGCGCCTCGCCGCCGCTCTCGATTAGGGCTTCCAGAAAGAGAATGTCAGAGCCGCAAGCCGCGGAGGCAAACCCAAAACCGGCGCCGACCTTCTTGAGCCGAGCTCGAAGCGCATGGCGGACGGCGGACTCAATTTGGGCTGGGAAACGCGCCGTCCGCCGATCAGCACGATCCAACATGTGTCCCGCGAAGACAACCACTTTGGGAATCTGGAAGCAGCGCTCGATGTCTTTCGCGTCACGGCCAAGATGATTGAGGATGAGCCTGGCATTGCGCCGGGTCGAACTCAACTCGGCAAACTGGCCACGACCGGCCTCCGCAGCCTGTGCATATAGATCTTCGGCCTCAGACCACCGCCGCAGTATGAGGGCCGCCTCGCCCAGCGTCGCCAGGGCCCAGTAGCGAGTAGGACCCGCCGCCGGTAAGTTGGCCAACTCATCCCGGCAGGCTTGCCGAACCTCTCGAGCGAGCGCAGCAGCTCGATCTCTTTTTCCCAGGAGTAGAGCCATGGTGGCGGCATTGATTCCCGAATAGGAGCCACCGTTTAACCTATGCGCTGCGGCATAGAATTTATAGGCCAGCCGTAACTGTCGCTTTCTCTCTAAAGGATCTACCGCCTGCCCCCAGGAGTCTTTATGAGTGCGGGCGAGAATTCCCAGAGTCTCCTCATCGTTATGCCCCTCCTCGTGCAACTTCATGAGCACGCCGTTGGCCCGCGCAGTCGCGCCGCTGCGCGCTAAAGCCAGGGCCAGCAACTGTCGTAAGCGAACGTCTCCCGGTGCATTCCTCAGACCCTCGGTTAGCACATCGTAAGCGAGGAGCGGTTCGCCCAACTTAAGAATGCGTTGGCCCAGGTGTCTGTGCACGTCGGGATTGTTGGACCACTCTGCCGCAGTTCGTGCATGCCAGAGCGCAATGAGAGAGGAAAGCTTCAGTGAGTCGATTTGAGCGAGCAGTTGTGACCGCGTTGATGGCCTGGACTTCTTTTGCCTGATCATCCCATCGTTGACTTGGGTCACGAGGTCATCACGCAGTTTCAGAATCACCTTTAAGGTCTCTGCTGCCATGCTTCGATCATATTGCTTTTCGCTTCCAGGTAGTTCCTCATAACTGACGAGGCAAGGATGCTTCCGTCGTCGATCATCACGCTTGGATCCGTAGGTCCAACCCTCCGTTACGCGTTGGCGCGCCCAAACATCATGCGCATTCTTCGCCAGTAGTTCGACCAGGTCCTGCATATCGCGGGACAGAACGATGCTCGAAGTGTCGATTGGCGCGGGCTTAAAAGTGGTAGCGGGCATGGCTAGTCACCTCGTTCGAGGAAATGGGAAGATCATCTTCGTCGCAGAGACGAATTCGCAAGCCGATTTTACGCGCATGAAAAGCCGCACGCGCCTTCAACCTCTCAGTTCAGGGCTAGTATAGACGCATTTTGAATTTTAGGAATACGTGTCTTTTGTTCAAGCTATAATAGACAATGCTTTAGCACCGTGCATTAAGATGTGTCTTCATCCAATGCCCGATCTTTCCGGGCTAAACTCGTGCCAGGAAGCCGGTGATGTACGGTTCTTGTTCCGTACATCGCCCAGGAAGCCTTGTCTATTGACAAGTGAATCAAACAGTTTGCGATGATTCTGTTGACACGCTGAGCTTCATGAGAGTATTTTTCCGTCAGCGCTGACCAGTTCTTTTTCTCGTAGTCCATAGAGCAGTTTGCCCACTAGTCGCGCACACTCGTTAGCCTCTGATTTCAAAGTAATCTCCGGCTTCATGCTGCTGCAATCAGCTCAAACTGCTCCGGAAGACTCGTGACAAACCTCAAAACGCGCAGCCGACAGGTGCGCCGCCGAAGTCATGGCGCCCTGATGCTGGGCCATTAACCATTTCGTCCTGTGGCGCAGACCGATTCCGACTCGCGTTTGCCCCGTGTTCCAGGTACTCCTGAACCTGACGAGGAGATGAAGATGAAAAACACTGGATCCAAAACATCTCACACCAATGCGTCTCAAAAGAAACCCATAGGCTACAGATTGAAATTAGGCTGGCCCCAAATTTTTGTGCCGGCCGTATTTCTAAGTCTGGCTTGCCTTGCCACTGGTGCGCGAGCCCAGGAAGCCCTCTGGAAAACCTATATGGACGCCGGAACAATCGCTTACGACGAAGCCCAGGAGTACGGCAAGGCAGAAAAAAGTGAAGGCCAGCAGAAACGCTGGGAAAGATACGCCGAAGCTGCGAAGAGATTTGAACTTGCCCGAAGAGAAGCGGAGGCCTTCGGGCCGCGGGATTTGCGCCTGGCAACCACCTTGCAGATGCTGATCTCCGCCTATGTCCAGCAAGACAAGTTTGCCGAGGCTGAGCCCTTCGGCAAAAAAGTCATTGCGATCTGGAAACAAAGCGCGGACCCGGACTCAATGAAGAGAGCCATCGCCCACCGCGAGATCGCCGATCTTTATTATCGCAAAGCCAGGTATGCTGAGTCCGAACCATTCTATCAACGGGCCGTGGCCATTTTAGAGAAGGATCAAACAACGAAATCCGAAGTGGAAACTGAAGTTCCGCAATCACGGGAGGAACTGTTGGCAACGATTCAGCAAAGGTTAATGATCGTCTATCTGGGGCAAGACAAGTTTGCCGAGGCCGTGCCGTTACGCGCAAAGCTCGTCGCCCGCTGGAAACAAATGCCTGGCGCAGACCTCGTGAAGACCGCGAATTCTGCTGGCGAGATCGGGAACCTCTATTTCAACAAACGTAAGTATTCCGAAGCGGAGCTGTTTTATCAGATCGCCCTTCACTGTGTGGAAGAAACGCAGGCCTCAACAGAGGAGCGCCGGTACATTCCCAATCTCCAATACTCTCTAGCCGGTGCGTACTATGGGCAACGCAAGTACGCAGACGCTGAAACGCTGCTTAAGCAGGCGCTCGCTATCGCCGAAAAGGAACTCGGCACAGGCGCTTCGCTGGTGGGCCAGATAGACCACCGGTTGGCTCTCACCTATGAGGGCCAGCAGAAATATGCCGACGCTGAGAGGACTTACCAACAGGCTGTCATCATCTTCGAGAAAAACTCAGACGTTGAATCAGTCATCGGTGTACTCGATGATCTTGGAGACCTTTATCGATCGCGCGGGGAAAACGCGTTGGCTGAACCCATCTATAGGAGGATTGTTACCGCCTTGGAAAGTGACAAGGACGCCGAACCAACGAAATTCGCCGACTATCTTATGACTCTCGGTGTAGTGTATCTGGCTGAGGAAAAACATGCTGAGGGGTTACAAGCATTCGAACGTGTTCGGCTGATTTATGACAAGACCCTTAAGTCCAATGATCGGCGCCGGGCCACGATCCGCAATAACACTGCCAAAGCTTACTACCTTTTGGCAAGGTACGCTGAAGCCGAGCCGCTCTACTTAGAGGCCATTGAGATGGAAAAGGCCGCAGGTGGGGAGAGTTCCGCCGCCTGGGACGAAAAGAACTATGCGTTGCTGCTTTATGCTCGAGGCGATAAAGAACGGGCCGAACCGCTTTTCCGGCAGGCCATCGCCAACATAGCAAACGATAGAGACGGCGAGCGTCAAGTGGCGACGAGTTGGTTTGAGCTGGCAGACCTCTACCGCAGGCAGGAGAGGTATTCAGACGCCGCCCCACTGTTCAAGCAGGCGCTGGAGCTACGCCTCAAAGCGCTAAAGCCCGGCCATCTCGATTTGGCCGTCACCATGGAGAGGTACGCTGGGACGTTACGAAAGCTCGGGAGGCAGGCGGAGGCTGCGCCGCTCGAGGAGCAGGCCCGTCTCATCCGGTCAAAACATGCTTTGCAACCTTAAGTGAGATGCTTATGGTGACTTGGTTAATGCGTTGACTTCAGCATTGAGTACACTCTCAAGTTCTTTCACATCGCCAAACATGAATCTCAAGTCTTTGATCGTCTTGTCCCGCGACGCACCCTGCTGTTCGAGGAGCCTGGCAATCTTGTGAAGTATCTCTGCCATTTCGCACTGTGCATCACCGCCTCCCGAGGATTTGGCAGTCACGGCAATGAGTTTAAGACTCCTGGCATAGCTATCGAGCGCCGGACCCGCTTCCCCGCGCTTTAACAACAAATCGGCGACTTGGTTGTATCCCTCGACCAGATTACGAGCAATCTGTACTGGAGAGATGGCAAGGTGTTGCTCAATCGACGCGCGCGCATCGTAGTATTGGGTGTTATACGGGTCGATGGTAATGGCCCTTTCGATTGACTGCAGAGCTTCGCGATATCTGCCCTTTTTTTCCTGCAGATGTGCCTTACGGAAATAAAGAGCGTTACTGTAGGGTTGTAACCTCGTTGCCCGATCAAGTAAAAGAATTGCTTCGTTCGGGTTTTTCTCTTCCAGCGTTTTGCTCAGCCAGAATAGAGCATCTGAGTTTGTCGGGTGGTCTTTCAAAACTTGACGGAGGTTCGACTCTACGACGTCGGTATCGTCGCTGGCGAGGGCCCGGTAAAGCAGAGCCTTGGGGTGATCGCCCACCTGGCCGATTACCGCATCGGCGTCGGCCTTTGAGTCGGCAAACTTTTTTAAAATGTTACGAGCCGCTGCCCTCCTTAACAGGAGATCAACATTGGTCTTATCAAGGGCAAGTGCTTTAGTCAGAAATCTCTCCGCCTCCTCATATTGGTTCTGGTCGTACGCAAGATCCGCCTTCAAGGACAGTGCTTCCAGATCATCTGTTGGCAACGGAACTGCTGCTGGACAGTGAAGGCCGGCCTTTCTTCGGTTTGCCAAAACAGAAAGAGCCTGGTAACGCGAATCCGGGTGTTCACTGTAATTCTTTTGAAACTGCTCATAAGCGAAAGCGGCTTCGCCACAATATACCGGCCCTAAGCCTTCCCACATCACGCCCTGACTCACCCAGCCACCGTAGTCTCGGTCGCGAATAGACATATGCAGCCACGCCCAGTTGATGGCCGTGAGATACGCACTCAGGGATTTCGATTTATCGATCTGCAGCAGAGGCACGAAGTCATCTCTACCTGTGAACGCCTGAATGTTTCCCAACTCGTAATGGAGCGCCGTTTGGAATGAGTTCTCGTCTGCCGCTATTCTCCGGTAGCCAGTCGCTCGGGTAATTGCGGGCGAAACCTGAGTTTCACTCAACGATCCATAGGTGCCTGGCCTAAAGTTTTTGATCGCGTTGTCGATCGATGACGAAGCATCGCTATATTTACCCATTATCCCCTCACTGAGACCGCGATTAAGATACGCTAAGGCCGAGGTTGGATCATTAGCGATTACTTGATCGAAATCAGGAATCGATTCCGGGACTCGATGAGTCAGCATGTACATGTAGCCTCGGGTCATTCTTGCCTCGTCATAATCGGGCGTAGCTTCGAGGACCTTTGTTAAGTCGGCTTCGGCCTCCGAATGACGGCCCTGGCTTGTCAGAGCCGCTGCTCTCCAGGTGCGCCATTTGATGCTGTCCTGACTTGAAGAGCGGGCGATGAGCTCAGTGTATAGTGAAGTGAGCAGGCCCATGTCTTCCTGATTCTGCTTTTCCGCGTTTCCAACAGCTGAAATAAACTTTCTATTCCGTTCTTCGGCAATATCCTTTTGTTTGCGAGCCGCGTCGGCGTTTTCATCGGCCGTTCGCTTGGCTGCGTTGGCAGCGATCAAATTGGCCTCTGCTTCACGCTTTCTCTGTTCTGCCAAAGTCTTGCTTGCTTCGGCCTCCTGCCGTCTCTTTTTTGCCTCGCCTTCAGACCTGACGGCTGCGACCCTTGCTTGTTCGGCCTCGTCCTTTGCGGCCTCGGCCTTTTGTTTTTCTTTTCTTGCGTTCTCGGCTTCCTGGTTGGCCCGACTGCGTTGCGTCATCGCCCAGACACCCAGCGCTGACGCCAGTATCAAAGCTACCGCGAGCACGGCGGCGAAGACGCGGATTCGTCGCAACTCTTTGACCCGCTGTCCTTCTTGCTCTAAAAATTCCCGATCACGTGCCGCGACGCTCTCATTCAAAAAGTTCATCGCCGCCGGAAACCCTGGATGATAGCGCTCGCCCCAGGCCTGGTTCGGATTGACACTGCGTTGCCAACCGAGCGCGACCTGCAGGTCGGGATCGTTCCAAAGTCCGGCGTCGCCCTTTTCATAAAGAGCGGCAGTCTCAGCTACACGCCGATAGATCCCAGCCGACAATGCTTCCGCCTCGACCCAATCTCGCAATCGCTGCCAGCCGCGAATTAGACTCTCGTGCGAGATGTCGATCATCGAGTCGGCGTGCAGATCGATGCCTACCGCGGGTGTTAAGAACGATCGACCAGCACGGCGGAAATTCTCGATTACGGCAATCACTTCCCCTTCACTCGCGTCGGCTATCGCGCAGAGCCCGGCCACGGTCGTTGGCCGGCGAACTTCTCGATTGTCCGGGCGCTTTTCAGCCAAAGCTTTGAATACCTTCTCGGCGATCATTTTGCTGCGCTGGGTGGGCAACTCCTCGTAAGCTTCATCCGCGTGACGGGACAAAGCCTCGGCCAAGCCGCCAACCGCTTCGTAATGACCCAGATCGATTGGCTCATGATCGGTGTGGTGCTCAGACCGGTAGTCCCACGTGCGCATCAACGCATGTTGCAAGATGGGCAACTGATCAGGGTTATCGCCCACATCATTCAGCAAACGGTTTATGAGCGGCGGCGATATCTCGGCTCCGGCTACGGCCGCCGGACCCGTGATCGCTTCCCGGCGCTGGTCACGCGTCATGACCGGAATCAGGTAAAGGCCCCGGTTAATAGTTTCCGGGAGTTCACGGAAGCGCGCACAATCACCAATGAAATCTGACCGCATTGTGATCACGACATAGATCGGCGCTTCATTCTGCCGTGTCGCCTCGATCAGCAGTTTTACAAATGTGGCATCGTCCTCTGACGCTTCTGCGTTCGCGCTACTTCTAAAGCGGAATAGTTCTTCAAATTGATCGACGACAATCAGCAGATTTGTTTGGGCTGGTATTCTTGCCTGACGAACAGCTTCGATCAGGCCGAGCGCGCTGCGCCGCAGCGTCATCTCCATCAGTAGGTTCCGGGTCTCTGGCTCAGCGGTCTCGGTCCCGAGGATTTCGGGCTCACTCAGAGCTGCGGCCAAATTGCCGATCGGATCGCTGCCCGGACGACAGATTGCCGTCTTCCAGCTCGAGCTGGTCTGGGCCATAAAGCCACCATGAAGCGATGGCAGCAGGCCCGCTCGAATCAGCGACGACTTGCCACTGCCCGACGTGCCCACGACAGCGACGAAACGATTCCGCCTGAGGCTGGTCAGTATTTCGTCGCTCTGCCCGTCGCGGCCGAAGAAAAGATGATTCTCGGTAGCTTCAAAAGGTCTGAGCCCCGGAAATGGATTTGAGCTGATCATAACCGTGCTCCTTTCGCGCTCGCGGTCTGCGCAAGCTGAACCAGAAATGGTTCGAGTGAGCCAGGAGAGAAAGCATCGAAGTTCTTGATGACCGTGGCGTCGTGGGTTTTGAATTCTCGCTTGTCGTCTGTTTCCTTCGCACCGATATAGACGCACTTTGCCAGCATCGGTTTTAATCTGCCGTACCCGGCTATCTTTTGGAGATCGAGTAGTTTAGAGCTAAGCCACGAAGCGTTCGCTGCGCCGTAATAGATCAAGCAAGCGTCGCACAACAGAAGGTTATCCTTGTGAACTTCACGGATCTGAGCCTCGTCTCCTTCGACCGCCGGAAGAACCGGCTCATAACCCTGATCGTAAAGATAGTTCTTCAGAGGCAATACAGTAGGGCGGTCTTCCTGATCGCAAATCAGATAGATATGCAGCGGCCCTCCTGAATTAGCAGGGGGACGAGGTTCAGACTGTTTTCTGCCGACGAGTTTGTCCTCGATCACGGTCTTTAGCTCTTCAACACTAGTCTGAAGAACCTCTGCCCCTTGCTGAGCCTTCGAGTCGCGCTGTAGATACTCAATGAACTTCTGCTGTCGCTCATCAGATGTCTTTAGATCAATCGGCATCCAGATTAGGCGGGAGAATCCCGAGTCGAGACTCCGCTCTGCCGCCAATTCATTCTGAAGGTAGACGAGGGATCTGGTTTCGGTTCTCGGGATGTCGCCATAGTTCTCGCCGATCAAATGAATAGAAAGTCGACAACGCTGTAAGTACTTTCTGACGGCCTTCTGAAAATCGGGCGCGTTCGACGGAAGAGATTCATCCGGCAGGACTCCATAACCGCGCTGCTGCAATTCGCGGCGGATACTGTCGCGCTCATCTTTCAAATCGAAAGTTGTTTCGGCGAGGTAGACGTTTACGGCCGGCACTTTGGCTGCTCCTCCACTCGTCGGCACTTTCAGTCTTTCAAGCAGTTGGTGGATGTCATAGGCGACGTCGTCCAGCTTTCGGTAGTAGTTCTTTTTGGCGCTCGGATCTTTAGCCGGGTTCAACTCGCGGAGACGGCCTGTTGCCTTCTCGATTTGATAGAAATCATATCCCAGGAGATTCTTTATTTCCGGCGGCTCGTTTTCGGAAAGTACTGGTGTCTTGACAACCTTAAAGATGCGCGACTTAGCTTCAGAACGGTCACCCACGGTGTGCTCCGCGACCTTGTAGAATTCTCTCATCTCTCTCAGGCACCATTCAGAGCGGATATAGCGCGGCGAGACTACCGAAACAAGAATGGCGATCTTGGGGATTCGGCCCATGAGTCTTTGTTCCCAAAAATCGTTGCCACGCAGTTCCGGGTCTCTGCCGACCTTGGGTTCGGTCCCCAGGAGTTGACCCAATCGGATCTCCAGTGCTTGATGGAACTTGGAAATCCAGCCCATCTGGCCCTTTGTGAGCGGCTGATCGTCAATGTGGGCATAGCTGATGAAAATGTCATCTTCGAAGTCAGGCAGAAAGGACATGAGAACCTCCGTTGGCCAAGAACTGCGTCGGCGAGCACGCGAGCTGAGAATTGGGCTAATCCTACTACTGACCTGTTTTTTGTCAAGTCTCAATTTCTCATTACCCTACAGCGGGTTAGCTTGCGTAGGACAGATAGACTTACGAACGATGGCGGTGGTTAAAATCTTGACCGTGCAAGGGCCTAACAATTGAGTCTTCCCTTTCAGTAACGATTGATCTACAGTTTCGACGAACCAGTTAGTAGCCTCGCATCTCGACAGGCTTTATTCACCGTTCACCACGAGCCGGTTCCAATCCACCAGGAGAGGGATGCCATGAATAACCGAAATGAGCAGTTGAATCCCACGACGCATCGATTGGTTTCCAAATTGCCGCTCCCTCCTCGGGCCAGGCTCACTCTTCGCGTTGGGGTGACCGGCCATCGTCCTAATAACCTCGAGGGGGCACAATCAGCCCGATTGCGCAGCCAGAGCCAGAGGGCGCTTGAGTGCCTGAAGGAAATGACAGCCAAACTACATGAACGGCACTTACAGGAGTGTAAACATAAGAAGGAAAAGCAAGTCTATCGGAGCGATCCACCCATTCTGCGGATCATCTCTCCCCTGGCCGAGGGTTCTGACCAGCTGGTGGCAGAGGGTGCACTGACTCTCGGATTCGAGCTTCAGTGTCCTCTTCCTTTCAGCCGAAAGGAGTACGAGAAAGACTTCAAAACAGAGCGGTCGCGGAAGGATTTCGACAAACTATTACACAAAGCAAATTCAATTCTGGAATTGGACGGCTCGAAGGAAACCGAGTTACGTCAAAGCCAGTCTTACGAGGCGGTCGGCAGAATGGTGCTCAACCAGTCTGATGTGATCATTGCCATCTGGAATGGCGAGAAGGCTGGCCGGCGCGGAGGCACCTCTCAGATCGCAGATGAGGCGGAACGCGCGGGCATCCCCCTTATATGGATTAACTCGAAAGCACCGCATGCAATCATGTTGAAATTGAATCAGGATGATGACTGGCTCGCATGGAAGAACGGTTCTGCGCCACTCTTAGACAAGCTCGAGACTTTATTAATGCCGCCGCGGCACGCCGGCTCGGAACACTCCACGAAATCAGGGAAGAGGAGAAAGCCAGATTCTCTAGCGGAATATCTCTCAGAGAACGAGCACAAATGGAAGTGGGGCTTTCTCTGGAAGGTCTTTCGAGATTTGGTCGCCTTCAGAACGCGTGCTATCAGAATCGATTTACGACCTTCAGCCCAACCCCTTAAAGAGGTGATTGACCGGATTGAAGGGGCGCTCGGTGCGCACTACGCGCGAGCGGATCAGTTGGCGAACTACTACGCCGATGTGTATCGCTCGGCGTTTGTTCTTAATTACTTACTCAGCGCATGCGCCGTCCTGTGTGCTTACCTTGCCCACGCTGTGCACAAGTACAACATGACGGCGTCATTCATATTCGCTATCGTCGAAGTACTGATACTTTCTGCGATTATCTTAAATACGGTCTTTGGGCACAGGCAACGTTGGCACGAGCGTTGGATTGATTACCGCTTGCTTGCCGAACATCTTCGGCTGACGAAGTTCTTAATGGCGCTTGGTCGAGTGTCTGTTTCGCCTCCTCGGTGGCCCGCGCATATCTCTTATGGTGATCCCAGGAACAGTTGGATGTACTGGCATCTGCGAGCTCTAGTTAGGGAAGTGGGAATGATCACAGCGCATTTTGATCGCAGTTATTTGGAGGCCACCAGAGACTTCTTTAATGAGCGCGGAATTAAGGGCCAAATCCACTATCATGAACCCAACGCAGTCCGTCTCGAGAAGGTCAACCATCGTCTACACAGTTTCGGCATTATCCTTTTTCTGTTGGCTTTCAATGCCGCTTTCCTGCACTTTCTTATCCATGAAGACCCTTGGACTCTTCTGCTCACTTTGATCACCATAGTCGGTCCAGCTTTCGGTGCGGCACTGGCGGCAATTCGGAGCCAGGGCGAGTTCGACCGCCTGACGAAGCGTTCCAGGGCAATGACTTCTCAACTCAAGCGCGTGTCCGATCAACTCGACCGGTTGATTTTGCAGGATGGCGATCTATCTTCTCTGAGGCTTAGCGAGATTGCGGTCAACGGCGGACAGTTGATGGTTGACGAGGTACTCGACTGGCGGATCGTTTTTCAGGAGAGACCCCTGGATTGGCCGTCGTAGTTCTCGTGTCTGGCCAATTTGGCCGAACAGGTGAAAACACAGACCTTGAGACTTGCGCGCTCCACGCGGCGCGTCGGTTCGAGGATTGAAACGGGTGGGGGTAGACTGGTCGAACGACATTGACCATCATCTTTTTGACTCAGCAGCAAAGATGATTGATCCGAGTGACGAGCCGTCAAACAAGGCTGGAAGCCTTGATAAGGCGGGCGCCATTGTGAAAATGGTCAGAGACTGGGACGAACTTCGCAACACGGTTCGCTACCATCCATCCGCGACCTGGCGAGAGATGATCGACCTCTTAAGTAAACCAATCGATACTGTAAAGCGTGCGTCTGACTCAAGTCGGCAAGAGCAATATCTGTTGGAGTAGATGGCAGTCAAAAACCCGATCGAAGGAGGGGTACGCGACCGCAGGTCAGGGGTCGATCGAAGAAACTCCTTCGCGTCTCATGCCTATCTTCGCGTCGAGAGGAGATTAGGCGCAGAGCGGAGATTATTGGGCGATCGAAGAGCTCAAACAGCAGGCTAGAACGCTTGTCTCCATTGTGTGTCTTACTGCAAGAGATTCAGCAGTTCAAGCGAGAGAACAAGAAAAGTGTGGCTGGACAGCTTACGTACGATCTTCTAACAGGCTCGCGCAGTTACATACCTTATATCGCTTTTCGCGACGAATGAGCTGCGCCCGGCCGCACCCGGATCATATCCACCAATAAAGAAACCTAAGCATACGTAACCGGAGTCCGCCAAAAGGCAGCATCCAAAGCCTAAACTTTGTGATTTAGTTGTGACAGGCCTTGCCGACTCAATCAGCTAAGGCCTGTCTTTACATCAGCTACATTACTAGAATTGGCTCCCCACACTGGACACTCTTCGCAACTTTTTCTATGCACCGACAGCGGAGATGAAGATCACCTTTGAACTTCTGCGGCAAGGTTCAATAGCTGGCTAACGCGCGCTCAGAGCAGCACTGTGAAGCCTTCCTGCCGGAAGTGGTCGTCATGCGTCAATATGTCGCTAACGCCTCGCTCGCGCATCGCATGCATCGAGATACAGTCCGTCAGGCTATAGCCTTTGTCCGGGCGTGCTTTGTAGAGCGTAAGACCCGCCATGAATGCTTCATGGCTTTGTTGCGCCACTTCGATATTCACGCCGCTGAGAATTCCATCAGCCTGGGTGACCGCGCCAAGGCGAGCCTTTTCGCCGTACTCCGAAAAGAAATTCAACAATTCCACCAGCACATCTTCGGTTGTGATCAGTTTGGTTTCTGTGACCAGTTTGCTGGCCGCGATGGCGCGTTCGTGCCATTGGTCTCTGGGATTGAAGAGAGCCACAAAGTAGAGCGTGTCAACGAACGCGACTTTCACGGCTGCTGCTTCGGCGCTCCGTAGAGGTAGTGATCAAGATTGATCGAGCCGTCGGTCGGGACGTTCTCCCAAGTGTCTGCGGGCAGGCCAGCGTTGATCTCGTCGACAACCTCCCAAATAGGTCTGCGATTCAGGCCTGTTCCGTTGGGTTCAGCACTGGCGTCACCGGCAAGACTATCAAGGATCCGTAGCGCTTCCTGCTGTTTGTTGGGTGGCAGCGCTCGCACCTTGTCAATCAGTTGGTCTTCAAGATTTGCGGCCATGATCCTTCTCCTGTTTCCCCTCGGCGTTCGTAGAGTATAGCATTGCTAGAGGGGACTTCTTCATTGCTTTGGTGCCGAAGGGATTATGGCAAATGGAGCATATCGTTTATATCATCGGAGCTGGCCTGACCAAGGCCTTGGAGTCGGTTGCACCCATACCGCTAATGTGGGACTTCATCTCGGTCATGGCAGGCTACATCTATGAGGATAGCGGCGCTTATGATCGGACTATTCTAAACACTCTTGCGGGATTGGAGAACGCTGGCGTCTTCGAGAACACAACAGCCGACTCGCAAACTTTGGCGCGACGAGTTCTGCGCTCCAACAGACCGACAGGGCCAAGTCTTGCCAGGGAAGAGGCCGACGCATTTAGGACGATAATGCAGGAGCGCACCAAAGAGAACATAGAGGAGTTGCTACAACGTTCCCTTGAAAAGGTCAGAGATGATCTCGTTGATTTCACGCCTCACCAGTTCAATTTTGCCATCAACAAGCTTTTCTCTCGCATAGGCTGGAATTTGAATTTGCTGCCCCTTCAACGATTCTTGACCAGACAATTTGAATTGCGAGATGTGCGGCATACCTTTATCAGTTTCAATTACGATCTTGTTCTTGATCGCTGTATCCAGACACAGACAAAAAACGACTGGGACACGAAATCCGGCTATGGGTTCGTAGTAAATCGCTTCGTCACCCCAGAGTCCGCCGCTGAACATGAAAAAAGGCTGGAGAAAACATGCCACTTCCGCCCGCTTCAAACGACCCAGCTAGATCCGTTATATGGATCAAGTGGAAGAGTAAAGATTCTCAAGCCCCATGGCTCTCTAAATTGGCTGATCAAATTCGAGGAGAATTACCGCTTCCTTGATGCCGCGCCGATTCTTTGTCTAAACCGTGACTCAAGCATAACTTATTACGACCGATTCAAGTGTGAAGACCTTCAAATTACGGATCATATTCAGGAGATTACAACGGATCTTTGGTCGCATGCCGGGTTGTTCTTAATTCCGCCCACCGATGCCAAAAGCAGTGGCTTGGGCTTCCTAAAGAATGTCCGTCAGCAGGAATGGAACGCCTACACAACCGCCGACGAAATATATGTGATAGGTTGGAGTATGCCGTCAACGGATAAGGACCAAGTGGAGATCATTCGCAGGTCCATGCAAGAAAGGCGAAAACCACTAGAGCGAGTCGTAGCCATCAATCATAAGGCGCCGTCGAAATATTATGACGAAATTGCCACTGTCTTCGGAGTGAAGAGGCACCATGTGTTCCACCATGACGCTGGCTTTTGCCAGTATGTAGATGACGGAAATACAGCAACTTCAGGGGTATGAAATATGCGGATTTTCTCTTGGATTTCAGTGTTACTATTATTCTCAGCCTTTCTTATGGCGAACGACACGTACAAGTGGGAACGGGTCTACGAGGTTGGCGATCTCACTATTGATATGGATACGTCGAAAGTGACATTCGGTCAGACTCATATCGGCCGCGTCACGTTTCGCTGGACATGGGCGGAACTGCATTCCCTAAAGTTGACACCAGGAGGCAGCTATAAGAGCCGCATCGAACTTACGGAAATAGACTGCGTCAACAGGCGGTTCCATACGGCTGAGGTGAGACTATTCGATGCTCAAGGAAAGCCGATTGAACTGAACCGATTTGTGCCGTCCACCAAGTGGGATAGCGTAAAACCTGGCGGTATTATGGAGGGTATATTCCCGCATGCCTGCAAGTTGATCGCCTCCCGCAGCAAGTAGATATATTCGTCGGAGGTGAGGTTATTCAAGATGCGTATTCGATCTAGAACGGGTTGGATGAAGGTGATTGGATTGAATTACCTAGAGGAAGTCGTTCAACGCTCTTTGAAGATCGAATACAAATTAGGGCTCTCTTTTCTCGGCTGCTTAATCCGAATCCAGTAGTCTTCATAATTCGCCGTTGCTCGAAAAATCAAAAACTTGCCTATTCGTATGTGGAATTTCGGTAACTCCCCAACATAGCCAGCCTCCGTCAAGTGATCATCATCGACGACCATTTCGTTCGCAGCAATATGGCCCGGCATAATTTCGTCCGCGCTGCGATTCAGAATTCTCACGTCTGGGTCGTTCCACAAGCGTCCCAGCACTTCATTGTTGATTTCATCTTTAGTTCTTGACATAGACCCACGCTCGCAAAAACCATGGAAGATTATCTGATTTTAGCTGACCTCGAACAAAGGACCACTATCTCAAAAGATAGCCTGCGACAATGAGAGCTAGAATGCACAACATTAGCAGCGCCACAATCAGACAACATCCTCCGGCACCGAATCGTTCTATGAATCTCACTCTCAATGGTAATTGAACGCTGGTTTGGTTGAAACCTAGCCGCTCTGCCATTTGAGCGTAACAGCTGGAGCATAAGTTAACAGGAACCTTCAGTAGCGAATGCATGTTGACCCATTGCGAGCCACCCGCAAGATCATCTTCTCCGCAATAAGCGCAGAAGGAGACCGGAACCATGCCACGTCTTTTCCGGTCATCCCAATCTGCTCCAAGAGGTTTATGTATCCACCTATAGTCAAATGTGGCTTCGGTCCATTCCCATCCGGCAGCATTCCAAAGGGCTTTCTGAAATTGTCTTGCGCGTTCTATGTTCTTCGCCAATGTCTTATCCGTTTAGGATTAGAGAATCCAAGAAGACTTTGAGCCCACTATATAACTAGCCTTGGAAGAGGTAAATGTAGGCGAGCCTGCATATGCCGCATGCGCTGATTTCAGTCGTTCCCCTCTACGCCTATTTTACACGACAGCCCATCCGCACAACTCTGCGCTGCGCTCCGAGTGCTCCACTGCGTTTCGCCCTCCGGTGTGGGAGTGGGCACCCAGTCGTTTCAATCTGTCGCTATGAGGGGGACTCACATTTTCAAAGCCATCAAATCTCGCCGCCTCGACCCATCCGGTCTTTTGCAGACTCGATCGCTTGTCACGATCCCGCAGTAGCGCCCTCTGATTCACTTGAATGATTGCGAAAGTAGGCGCTACGCACCTGAGATGTTTTTGACACGTCACCCCCTGCTTTCGGGGCTGCGACGTTTACGTTCGTTAACGTGGCATGCGTTTTGTTAACACGAGTCGATAGTGAATTTAGAAGCTGCTCGTTAACTTTGTAAACGCCGCCGTTAACATTGTGAACAGCGCGTTAACATTTGTAGACACCGATTTCGGAACCCTTTCAGCGGAGGAATTGAGTAAATGAGCGAGTCGAAGGAAGCAAAGAAAATCAAAACGATTGCCTTTCGTCTTACGGATGAGGAATACGCGCTAGCTGAGAGCGCGGCGATTGCCGCAGGTGACGAGTCGCCGAGCAGTTGGTGCCGGACATTGGTGCTTCAGCAAGCGATCCCAGGGTACAGAATGACCAAGAACCAGCGACTGCTCTACGAGGAGATCGCGCGTGCCCGATACCTTGTCGGGAATGGATTCAGGATGTTGTTTGGGTCAGAGCCAATCACGGCAGCAACTTGGAAGAAGATAACCGCTGATGCCGATCAGAGTTCGGGGATCATCACCAAAGAACTACTATCAAGAAGGCGAGAGTAGCGACGCCGGCCAGAATTACGCATCATCGCAAGTTTCCGTTGATTGCTAACTTACCCTGTTGCGAAATACATACCGCGTTGGATTTCACAACAGGCCTCGTCCTCGCTTCACCTCGACAGCGATTCCAGAATTCGGCACTTACCCGTGATTTCCGTTTTCCTGCCTATGGCATGGAGCGTAGGGCATCTCGTTCGAGTAGCCAGTTAAGCAACACCTGAGCCGAAATTCCCCAAGGCACGCAACTTGAGATTGGTCCGTGTGTGAACCAGGCCGAACCTCAATTGATTGCTCGTACGAAAGAGACGTGGCAACCACGCGCCCCTTGTCCTCTTTCGGAAGCAGATGCGAGAGAGATCGCGGAAAACGTCGCCGGGTTCTTCAGACTTCTGCTTGAGTGGGAAGCTCGCGAGAAAGAAGGGACGGCTGGCGAAGCCGACGACTCCTACTATGCAATGTCTGCTTAATTCACCTCTCGCGATTCCCGCCTCTGATACTCCCAGGCACGTTCCGCTTTTGTTGATGCGAAGGCAAAAGATCACGGCTCACAGTTCACTCGCTGATGTATAATCCGCTGCATAATTTGGATTGTTTGGGAGTCACAAAAATGAAGACGCGGTTTCAATCTCAAATCGAAAACGTGAGCTTAAAGACTAGAGACGCCGTCAAGTATGGCCGCGTCTCTTCAAAGGAACAGGAAAAAGAAGGCTTCTCCATTCCGGCGCAATGGAAACTCTTGGATCAATACGCCAAGACCGAAGGTGTCCGTGTTGTGCGCGAGTTCGTTGACGTTGAGACCGCCAAGAGACCGGGTCGAGCCGGTTTTGATGAGATGGTCAAATTCCTCAAGGGGTCTTCGTCCGTGCGTGTGCTGCTCGTTGAGAAAACGGATCGACTCTATCGCAATCTGAAAGACTATGTGACGATGGACGAATTAGATCTAGAGATTCACTTCGTCAAAGAAAGCGTTGTCCTTTCCAAAGACTCTCGATCATCAGAGAAGTTCATGCACGGCATCAAGGTTTTGATGGCGAAGAACTACATCGATAACTTGTCCGAAGAGACTCGGAAAGGAATGCTCGAAAAGGCTGAACAGTCGATCTATCCCTCCTTCGCGCCCCTCGGCTATCGCAACGTTATGGGACCTAACGGCAAGCGGATCATTGAGCCTGATCCTGATATTGCTCCCATCATCACGCAAATCTTCCGGTGGTACGCGAGCGGGGAATGTTCAATCATCGAGGTTACTGACAGAGCTCGGCAGACGGGCCTAGTTTCACGCGGGGCTAAGAAGCCCATATCAAAATCAAACATACACAAGCTTCTGCGAAAGCGGGTTTATACGGGCGACTTCGATTGGAATGGCAAAACGTACCGTGGCAGTCATCAGCCGCTGATTTCAACCGAACTCTTTGATCGCGTACAGGAAATCCTCGACGGACGTTTCACAACCAAGCCGAAGGTGGCGAAACATGAGTTTGCATTCTCGGGTTTAGTTAGTTGCGGGCATTGTGGTTGTGCGCTCGTAGCCGAAAAGAAAAAGGGTAAGTACGTTTACTATCACTGCACCGGGAACAAGGGGAAATGTCAGGAACCCTACGCTCGTGAAGAAGTTTTGGAAAAGTGCTTTGCTGATTTGCTGAAAGGTCTTGTCTTCGACGATGAAGTTATGGACTGGGTGACCGAAGCCTTACATCAAAGCCACGCAGACGAGAAACGATTCAGGAACGAGGCGATCACGCAACTGCAAGCGGAACACGGCAAGATTCAGAATCGTCTCGATAAGCTTTACGAAGATCGGCTCGATGGTTTTATTGAGCCCGCCTTTTTTGAACGCAAGGCGCAAGAATGGCGGCAAGCTCAGAAGCGCTTAACAGATCAAATCGCCGAACATGAGGACGCAAATCAAGAATATTTCAAAGATGGCGTGCGTCTATTAGAACTCTCAAAAAAGGCCTATTTCCTATTCAAAAAGCAAAATTCGCACGAAAAGCGCAGATTGCTGAATTTCGTGTGTTCGAACTCGACTTGGAAAGACCGATCTCTCACCGCAACGTTCCGCCAACCCTTTGACACCATTGCCGTTGCGAATACCGCGTGGCAAAGACAAAAGGCCGCCGGAGCTACTTCCAGCGACCTTCGTCCAATCTGGCTCCGCAGGTAGGACTCGAACCTACAACCCTTCGGTTAACAGCCGAATGCTCTGCCATTGAGCTACTGCGGAATGATTGACGGCTGCACAGCATCGCTATGGCGCTGAGCAGGAACGGTTTTTATAACAAAAGGCCGCGAGCATGGTCAAGGCGACGGGTTGAGCAAGCTGTTCGCTTGGGCTGAATTGCAGATCAATGCGCCGATAGAATTTGTCCCTCGGACTTTGCCTGAATGCCTCGTGCCAATCCAACTCAGAGGCTGCTGGGACCGTTAGTAACGCTGGCCAGGAGCGGCGATAGCGATCCACGAAATGCGAGTCTCCTTAGTGTTGCTTTCGTCAATCGTACCAGCCTTTCAGCGCCTCCAACGCCTGCCGACGGGCGTGCGTCCTCACCGTTTCGCTTTACTTTCACCTTTTTCCTTTTTACTTTTGCTCTGATGCCAATTCGCCAATGGAAACTTGCGCGCCGTTCGTTGCCGTACGGCGAACGAACCCTGGTGATGGGTGTGCTCAATGTCACCCCTGATAGTTTTAGCGATGGGGGGAAGTTTTTTTCTCACGAGCGAGCGGTCGATCACGCCTTACAGATGATTGCCGAAGGCGCTGACATCATCGACATCGGCGGAGAGTCCACGCGTCCCGGGTCCGAGTTTGTGGCTGGCGAAGAAGAGCTGCGCCGCGTGCTTCCCGTGATCGAGAAACTCATAGCGGCCAGGTCTGTTCCCATTTCTGTAGACACGACAAAAGCTTCGGTGGCCCGCGCGGCGCTGGAAGCCGGAGCTGAGATCATCAATGACATCTCGGCCCTCCGATTCGATCCAGCGATTGCTGATGAAGTGGCCGACGCTAAAGCTGGTCTCGTCCTGATGCACTCGCGCGGCACTCCCAAAACTATGCAGGAGTTGCCGCCGGTTGAAGATGTTATGGGCGAAGTCATCGGCAGCCTAGGCGAGAGCATTGCCATTGCCGAGCGACACGGCGTTGCCAGGGAAAGCATCGCAATCGATCCGGGAATCGGTTTTGGTAAGACGGCGGCACAAAACCTTGAGTTGATCGCCAAGCTGGCCGAGCTGGTTGCGGCATTCACCGGTCTTCCCATCGTGATCGGGACTTCACGCAAATCTTTCATTGGAAAGTTGCTCGACGGCGCTGCTGCCGACCAGCGCCTTCATGGAACAATCGCCAGCATCGCCGCGTCGGTTCTGAACGGCGCGCATATCATTCGCGTTCATGATGTGAAGCCGGCGGTTGAGGCGGTGCGTGTCGCTGAGGCGATTCGTCAGGTCACTGAATAACTTCACGGCCTGCGGTCATACGCTGAGATCGCGCCCCCCGTGACTCACGGGTCGTAAAAAGTTGATCCACGAACTCACACGAACAGAATTGGAACAACCTGTACTTCGTGTGAATTCATGGATCGCATTGCCGCTGCATCGCCAGCTAGCTGCGATCGCCTGGAATAGGCGCAGCATCTCTTCCTCTAGAAGCCACCTTCATCCGCGGACGGCCCATAGATTGCCGGCACCGGTACGTCGAGCAGCCGCAGATAGACGCCGAGCTGAGCGCGATGATGAATCAAATGGCTCAAGACGAAACCGCGCATTACCGCGGCTCGCGGCAGCGTCATAATCGTGTCACCACCACTAAGCAGCGACCACTTTCCGAACCAGCGTTCATCGTTTGCGCCCGCGAGCGTCGCCCGCGCGTCCGCAACGTTCTTGTCGAAGGCCGCAAGCAGATCGGCAGTTGATTTCGCTTGTTCCAAACGAAAAGGCGGCGCGTCCTTCGGCGCAATATCCAGTTCGTCCTTACCGAAAGTATGCGTGGTCCAACTTGGTATATTCGCCAAATGCGTCGCGAGACCACCAAGCGTCGATGATTTTTCGTGGGGCTTCCACTCGAACTTTTCATCCGGAACGCGTTCCAGCGTTTTACGCGTGTTCGCCATTTCCTGTTCGAACTCAGGCATTATCATTTCACTAAGACTCATCATTCCCTCCCGCAAGATACGAAATTGGATATCGACGACGAATTGTCAGGGCGAGTGATTATAAGTATGCTTGCCAGTCTTCCTCAAGCTGGTTGCCACCGGAGGGACAGGCCGAGGTCGTCGATTTCATCGAGTTCCTTCGCACGCGCTACCGATCGCGGAATCTAAATGACACGGCGACGAATCCGAATTTGGCCCAGGAAGGCTTTGTTGGTATGTGGAAAGACCGCGAAGACATGCAAGACGGCAGCGCTTGGGTTCGCAGTGCGCGGGAGCGCGCGTGGGTAAAGCAGAGTGGCTGACAATTCTTCGCTACAAAGGTACAATCGACTAGAGGTCCAACAAAAATGAGCACTACTAGCCAAGAACTTCTGAAGTCATTTGATCACCTTCCTCCGTCTGAAAAGCGTGAATTTGCTTCGGAGATTATCCGCCGCACTTTTGCTCTTGACCGCGACCAGCTTAACGAGATGCAATTGAGTGCGCTTTACGCGGAATTCGCGGACGATGACCGGCGACTCGCCGAGGAAGGCGTCGCAGACTACGAGCGAGGCTTGGTTGGAGAGGATGCTCGATGACCGTGAGCCGGGGCGAGATTTGGCTCGCTGATTTAAACCCCACACACGGTTCAGAACAGTCTGGAACCCGCCCGGTTCTTATTTTTCAAAACAACTCCATCAATCGCTTCACCTCGACCTTCCTAACGATACCGCTTACCACGAATCTCCGCCGCACTTTACTGCCGACGTGCGTTCTTGTCCGTCAGGGTGACGGCGGGCTCGACAAAGACTCTGTTGCTCTATGCCATCAGTTGAGAGCGCTAGACAAGCTGAGATTGAACCATCGCCTGGGAACAGTCAGCGAGCAAACCATGGCCGCCATTGAGAGTCGAGTGCTATTCACGACCGGCATTGCGTAGCTCAGTTTTAGTATGACCCAGACATACGACGTCATCGTAATCGGCGGCGGCCACAACGGCCTGGTTAACGCCGCGTATCTCGCGCGCGCGGGCAAGCGTGTGCTCGTGCTCGAAAGACGACATGTGATTGGCGGTGCGGCGGTGACGGAAGAAGTTTTTCCCGGCTTCAAATTCTCCGTTTGCTCGTATGTCGTATCGCTGCTTCGTCCGGAGATCATCCGTGAACTCGATCTGCCGCGTCATGGGCTGGAGATCCTGCCGCTTGACGGCACGTTCACCCCGATGCCCAACGGCGACCACCTCTGGCGGGTCAACGATCATGCGAAGACGCGGCGTGAGATCGCGCGGCATTCAAAGCTGGATGCCGAAGCTTACGATGAGTACGGCAAAGCAATGATCGACATGGCGCATTTCGTCAAACCGATCATGAATATGACTCCGCCGGATCCAGCCTCTTTGAATCCCAAAGGTCTGCTCGATCTGCTGACGATGGGCCGCCGCTTTCAAAAGCTCTCTGCTGACGACAAGTATAACCAGGTGCAGTTGATGACGATGAGCGCCGTCGACTTTCTCGATCAATGGTTCGAGACCGATGTGCTCAAGGCCACGATGGCCGCGTCTGGAATCATCGGCACGTTCCTCGGCGTGCGTTCGCCGGGTACGGCCTACGTTCTTCTGCATCACTACATGGGTGAGATTGACGGCGCGTTTCGGTCATGGGGTCTGGCGCGTGGCGGAACCGGTTCGATCTCAAACGCTATTGGTGACGCGGCCCGCGAATTCGGAGCTGAGATTCGCACCGAAGCTCCAATCGCGAAAATCATTTTGAAGAATGGCCAGGCGAAGGGCGTCGTGCTGGAAAACGGAGATGAGATCTACGCTGACGTTATTTCGTCGAGCGTCAATCCGCGCCTCACCTTTATGAAAATGGTGGGCGAAGAGCATCTGCCGACGGACTTTGTCGACGACATCAAGCGTTACAAGTTTCGCGGATCGTCAGGCAAGGTGAACATGGCCCTTGATGCTTTGCCAAACTTCAAATGCATGCCGGGTGCCGGGCCGCACCTGCGTGGCGCGGTTTCCATCTCGCCGAGCGTCGAATACATGGAACGTGCTTATGACGATGCGAAATACGGGCGCTATTCGCGTCGGCCGTACATCGACATAGTCATTCCCAGCTTGACCGATCCTTCAATCGCGCCGCCTGGCAAACACGTCATGTCGTGTTTTGTGCAGTACGCGCCTTACAACTTGAAAGAAGGAAACTGGGACGAGCAGCGCGAAGCGTTTGGCGATACCGTGATCGACACCATCGCCGAGCACGCGCCGAATATCAGAGACATCGTGCTTCATCGGCAGGTGCTGACTCCGCTCGATATCGAACGCGATTTCGGTTTGTCGGAAGGAAACATTTTTCAGGGCGAGCTCACGCTCGAACAGCTTTTCTTTCTCCGGCCCGTGCCGGGCTGGGCGCAGTATCGTTCCCCGATTCGCAATCTCTACATGTGCGGCTCAGCGACGCATCCGGGCGGCGGCATCATGGGCGCCAGCGGGAGGAATGCGGCTATGGAGATTTTGAAAGATAAATAACTTTGGAGTGCGCTGACTAGTCAGCGCTTTAGAAAGCGGCGACTAGTCGCCGCACTCCAAAAAAAACATGCCAGCCGATCACATCATAATCATCGGCGCCGGCCATAATGGCCTGGTCACCGCCGGCTATCTCGCCAGGGCCGGTCTGAAACCGATCGTGCTCGAACGGCGCGAGGTTATTGGCGGCGCCTGCGTAACCGAAGAATTTCACCCCGGCTTTCGTGCGTCGCCACTCGCCCAAAGCACGGGCCCCCTGTCGTCTCAAGTTATCAAGGATCTTCAGCTCGAACGTCATCTCGAGTTCATCAAACCCGCGGTCCGCTTGTTCGCGCCACTCCCCAACGGTCAATCGATTTCTATTTACGAAGATGCGAAGCGCACGGCTGAAGAGCTGGCCCAGTTGTCGGCAAAGGACGCGAAGAATTATCTCGACTTCGTAAAGACGTTTGCGCGCATCGGCCGCGCGCTCTCGCCGCTGCTCCGAATGACGCCGCCCGATATTGACAAGCTTTCAAAGGGAGAATTGTGGGGGCTCGGCAAGCTCGGTCTGGCGATTCGCGGTCTTGGCAAGAAGGACGAGTACCGTCTGCTGCGCTATGGTCCAATGGCGGTTGCCGATCTCGCCGCTGAGTGGTTCGAGACTGAACTTCTGCGCGCGATCGTAGCCGCGCGCGGTATCTTTGGCGCGTTCGCCGGACCCTGGTCGGCCGGCACCAGCGCCGCCCTTTTGTTGCAAGCGGCGACGGACGAACACGCGATAGCCCCAGCGATATTCGTCAAAGGCGGCATGGGCGCGTTGTCTCAGGCGTTAGCCAAAGTGGCGACCGAAGCTGGTGCGCAGCTTCGCACTAATGCGGAGGTTGCGAGTGTCAGTGTCAAAGATGGCAAAGCCGTCGGAGTAGTCTTGACCAGCGGCGAAGAGATTTCAGCCCGAGCCGTGATTTCAAACGCCGACCCGCGCACAACCTTTCTGAAGCTCGTCGATCCGGCCGAATTTGATCCCAGCTTCCTCAACAAGATTCGCAACTACCGCGCGCAAGGCACGGTAGCGAAAGTTCACCTTGCTCTATCAAGCTTGCCCCAATTCTCTGCGCTTTCTAACGGAGAGGCAATTGAGAAACTTTCCGGGCGCATTCATATCGGGCCGGACATTGATTACCTCGAACGTGCGTTTGACGCGGCCAAGTACGGTGACATGTCGCCGCGTCCATACCTTGACGTCACGATCCCTTCTCTCACAGATCAGACGCTGGCGCCCGCGGGATCACACGTGATGTCGATTCACGCGCAGTTTGCTCCTTATCATTTGAAGGATGGCGATTGGAATTCGCGGCGGGAAGAAATCGGGGACATAGTCGTGAACGCGCTGTCAGATTACGCGCCGAAACTGAAAGCGTCGATCGTCGCGCGACAGGTAATTACGCCGCTTGATCTCGAAGCGACCTACGGTTTAAGCGGCGGGCATATTCATCAAGGCGAGATGGCCGTGGATCAATTATTCGCTTTTCGGCCAGTAATTGGTTGGGCGCGATATCGCACGCCGATCGAAGGGTTGTATCTGTGCGGCGCGGGAGCTCATCCGGGCGGTGGAGTAACGGGCATGCCGGGTGCGAATGCCAGCCGCGAGATCATCAAAGACCTCAAACGAAAATAGAAAGTGGCACAGACTTCAGTCTGTGATCTTCAGCCCGCGGAGCGGACGATAGCGGTAAATTGACTACGAGCTATCGCACGCTCCGCGCGCTTCAGTTTTCTTATCGAACTGTCCACCTCTGACTTGATTAGAAGTCCAGCTCCACGCCGCTTCACTACTGCGTCTGCTTGCCGCGTTTCAAGAAACCAACGATCACCGCCAAAGCCGATAACACCAACCCTATCGCAATCGCACCGACAGCAATGATTGTGCGTTGACCTTCAGCAAATCCTGAATTCAATTTCTGCGACAGTTCATTCAGAGAGGCGTCGTGCGGAACGATTAAGATTCCCACCGCGATGAGCAGCGATCCCAGTCCCAGAAGCATCAGCCATCCCGGAGTCTTCTCCGGTCTTCCCAGTGCGCGTCCAATCTGACTGCGCGAATAACTGTAAGAGAGGTAGACGGAAAGCCCGATCATCAGCCACGCCACAAACCGCCACCACGATGTCGGCGGCAGATAGTACATCAAGAACAGGCAGGACACTGCGCCTAACATCGGCAGGAACCACGCCCCCAGCGGGACGCGGAACGGCCGATGCCGGTCCGGATCCTTATAACGCAAAATGGTGATACCGACGCACACCAGCACAAACGCGAACAACGTTCCGATGTTCGTCAAGTCAACCATCTCGTCAATGCTCATGAAGGCCGCAAAGGCGCCCACGATCACGCCGGTAAGAATCGTAGTAACGTGCGGCGTCTTGAATTTCGGATGTACTTTGGCAAACACCGGCGGCAGCAGGCCGTCGCGGGCCATGGAAAAGAAAATGCGCGGCTGGCCCAACTGAAAGACAAGCAGCACGGCGGTGTGCGCGATTACGGAGCCGAACGCCACGACAGCGCTGGCCCAACGCGCGTTGGGCGCCACGTGATTGAGCGCCATTGTGAGGGGTTCGGCTTGCTCAGTCGCCAAACGAAGCTTTAACTCGGCATAAGGAATCATGCCGGTGAACACCGCGGCGACCACCACGTAAAAGATGGTGCAGATTACCAGTGACGCAATGATCCCGATAGGTAGATCTCTGGCGGGATTCTTCGTTTCCTCGGCTACCGTCGACACCGCATCAAATCCGATATAGGCAAAGAAGACTACCGCGGCGCCTGCCAACGTTCCTCCCCACCCAGACGGCTGAAAAGGCTGCCAATTCTTCTGCATCGTCGCCGGCGATACGAAATAAAAGGCGGCTCCAATGAAGAACAAGAGAACCAGAATCTTGATCATCACCATTCCGGCATTGAAGCCCGCTGACTCTTTAATGCCCCAGACCAGCACCACGGTGATCAGCATCACGATGCCGAACGCGAGCAGATTGAAGACTATCGGTTTGCCAAAAATGTGCGGCGCATGCTCGAGCAGCCCGGGAATTTTTCTGGCCGTGCGAAAGTCCGTGGCCAACCAGTCGGGAATATTGACGCCAAAGGCATCCTGCATGAAAGATCGAAAATAGTTGGCCCAGCTAATCGCGACCGCGACGTTGCCGATGGCGTATTCAAGGATCAAGTCCCAACCAATGATCCACGCCACCAGCTCTCCGAGCGTCGCGTAAGAGTAGGTGTAGGCAGAGCCTGAGATCGGCACCATGGCCGCCATCTCGGCATAGCAAAGCGCCGTGAACGCGCAAACCACCGCCGTGATCATGAACGAGACCATCAACGACGCGCCGGCGCCCGGGCGTGAAGCATCGCCAGCGGCAGCGGTTCCTATTGTGGCAAAGATGCCCGCCCCGATAATGGCGCCGATGCCTAACAGGGTGATATTGATCGGGCCCAGCGTGCGTTTGAGTTTGTGACCTTCCTCCTGCGTGGTTGCCAGGAGATCGTCCAGATTTTTTGTGCGAAAGATTCCGCGAAGCAAGTTGTGCCTCCCGAACTTTTGAATTCAACGCCGATCTTGCAGGGGTCGCGAAAGAACGTGCGGAGTGTAAAGTGTCAGGTCTCAACTTTCAAGCTTTTTGAATGACAGAGTGGCACAGACTTCAGTCTGTGATGAATTTTGGGCTGCCTGTGATCACCGACTGAAGTCTGGGCCACCTTTCTCCTTGTCATGGTTCGCCGCAATCCTTAAACTGATCGCCCCATGAGCTCCGAATCGAAATCGCGCGTCATCTACGAAAATCTCGACACGACCTTCGTCAATCTTTGGGCGCTGCTCCGTAATCTGTCCCAGCGCGAGTTCGTCGGGCGAGTGAGGGTCGAGCTGCTAGACTACACGGCGGATGTTTTCATGACCGGATCCAGCACTCCGCTGGTGCACGAGATAGATCGCGCTGCCGGCACCGACACCCTCGAAGAAGCCGCGCTCCATCGACTGGTTTTGCGCGTGCGTGAAACGCCCGGGACAATCAGTGTTTTTGAAGGACCTGATGAAGCCATCGCCCCGAAGGCCGGCCCTTCTGATTTAGCTGCGAAGACCGATGCGGGGGATCTGCCCGTTCATTACGCTCCAGATGCGCCGACTGAATCAGAAGCCCGGGTTCTTGATGCGTCATCACATGAACCGATCGTGAAGCCGGAAATTGAGAGTCCCCCAATACAAGAGCCGGAGGCGCCGCAGCCGAGCACAGACGCGAACAGTGATGCGGGAGGTGCGGCTCCGGTTTCAACCGAGGTGGTCGAGACCGCGATGCCGGCCGAGCCCAAAGACGAGATCGAGTGGGCCGCGGTGTTGAAGGCGAGCGGCGAATTGGTAAGCGGAGTTGAGCGCGCTTTGAAGGGAGCCGGAGCCGACTTCGCTTCAATCTTCAACGCCGCCCGTTTAGAGTTGGCCGACGATTACACCTTTCTTGACCCGATGTCCGGCGAATTTACGTACGCGAATTCCGTGGTGACTTTGACGGTTGAGATCCCGGCCGGCTCGTACGCCAGCGGGTTAAGTGAAGCCTTGCGTAGCGTGGTTAACAGCGTCGCCACCGGAGATCGCGCCCGGCGCGTGCGCGAACGCGTGGCAGTGGAATTGTTTTCGGTCGTGCGAAAACGCAGGGAGACTCTGCATCGCTCAGGTTTTCTATCGCAGCTCGATCGCATCGCGGGCACAAAAGTCCTTTAAAGGCAGAGGCCCTGCGCTTACGTAACGCCCGACTTCTGACCTCTGACCTCTGACTTCTGAATTCTGAATTCCATGTCCTCGTTGAGAAACATTCTTTTCCCGACCGACTTTTCATCGCATGCGCGTTCGGCATTGAAATACGCTGCCGGGTTTGCGCGACACGGCGGTGGGCGCGTCGTGCTGCTTAGCGTACAAACGGCTGAAGTTCCGCCCAACCTAATGACCATGCCTGAGCACCTCCTCGAAACCGAAGATGCGCAGTGGCTTCGTCAACTTCGCGCGCAGGTCAAAGATCTTCTCACCGATCCTCTCTTCGATGGATTGGAAGTTGAACCCGTTCTGGTGGAGGGCGAACCCGCGCACGAGATCGCGGCAGCGGTGCGTAACTATGACATCGATCTGATCACGGTTGTGACCCATGGCCGGCGCGGACTGGCACGCGCGTTGTGGGGTTCGACGGCGGAAGAGATCATCGCGGAGGCGCCGTGTCCGGTGCTCACGCTCAAGCCGCCTCAGCACGACTTTGTCGAACATCGTGGACAGCAAACGGAGATCCGTCTCACACGGATTCTGTTGGCGACAAACTTTCGGCCATCGTCCATCGCTGCCACTCATCTGGCGCGCGAACTGGCCACGAACGCTGAACTACACGCGGTCTATGTAATCGGTGATTACTTTGAACAGATTTCGGTGATGTTTCCGGAGGGCGCGAATTCAGCCCTGGCGCGGATGCGGGCAGAGGTGAAGGAACAAATGCAGACGTTTGCCGGGGAAGGTGACGACGGCGTGCTGACTCACGTCGCTGAGGGACGGCCCTATGCGGAAATCGTCAGGCTGGCTGCTGAAATCCACGCCGACCTGATCGTAATCGGAACCAGCATTCATGCGTCTCTGTTTGGCGGCGCACCAGCGTTGGGTTCTGAGATTGAGCGCGTCGTGCGCAACGCTCCCTGTCCGGTGTTATGCGTGCCTTCGGGCCAGGTGGTGACTCCGCTGCCGGCGTTTGCGCGTCCACAGCCGGTGCCGCAGACGTAAAGGACCGAAGGCAGTAGGCAGAAAGCAGAAAGCAAAAGGCAGCAAGCACGCCGTGTGGGCCAGCAAGCTAGGCTAATGAGTTACGACCATCCCGCAAGCCCTTTAGTCTTCTGCTCAGACCTGAAAGCGTCACAGACAATAGCCGTGGGCAAGCGCGAGCGCGACGCCTGCGGATCACGATGCCCCAAAATGAACTACGACCCTGAAGGGGTCGCATAGCATAAATATTATGCGACCCCTTCAGGGTCGAAACCGATCACGGCATTACCGGGGGCGTTGCCTCCGGCTATTACATTTCACGCCTTCAGCGTGATGCAGCTGGCCCGATCAAGCGGAGCATGAATCGCGCTACACCTGCCTTCTGCCTTCTGCTTATTGCGGTTTCACGCTTGCGCCTTCGACCGGGTAACCGGCGGTCTTCCAGGCTGCCAGACCACCCAACAACGCTGCTGCATTATCGATTCCTTTAGTTTTGAGTTCGAGCACCGCACCGGCGCTTGTGTGTTCCTGTGGTCAAGTACAGTAGGCCACGATCATCTTGTTGCGTGGCAACTCATCTATTCTCGCCAGGACGGTCCCGGTCGGCATCGAGATCGAACCTTTGATATGTTCGTCCTTGTAAGCCGATTCAGCCCGCGTATCGATGATTACCACGTCGCCTTTTTCCCAAAGCTCGTGCAGCTCCGCGGCTTTGATCCGGCGCGCACTGTCTGCCGGAGGCTGAGCACCCTGTTGGGGCGTCGGGGAGGTCCGCGGCGTCTGAGAGAGGAGCGCCTCGTTTGAATTGCACGCTACCAACCCCACAACCGCGACCAGGAATGCCAAGGATACCAGAGAGATGAATCGCATATGATTTGTTCCCTTCCTGAATCAAGGACTAATTTACAACTTTGAGGTGAAGATGAAAAGCGCTCAGGTGGAGGAGAGTTTGCCGGAAAACAATAAGCCCGACTAAAGTCGGTACTCTATACACTGTTAGCGAAACTCACGCGTAGGCGCTACGATCACCCCTTACAGCACGATTCGCCGGTCGCCTTCGCGGCGCGTGACGCGTTGACGGTCGAGATATTCAAGCAGCGGAATCGCGTACTTACGCGAGATGCCCGCGAGATCCTTGAAAGCCGCGACATCGATCGCCCGATCCTTTTGCTGGGCTCCGTAATCGCGCACTCGACTGGTTAGATTGTCCAGCGCCGTGCGATGAAAATACATCTCGCCAGAAACCTTAACGAGCCGTCCCGAGTCAATTAGCAGTTGCAGAATTTTTCGGCCCTGCTGTGACGATCCTCCGGCGCGCTCGATCGCTTCGTTCAAGCCCGGCGCAGCCAGGCCGGCATCTTGATAGATCTTTTCCAGGCGATCCCGCAGGCCCGTATCTTCGTCGGAAAGTTCGCGAGTGTACTCGCGCAGGCGCACGATCTCTTTTTCAGCGACCAGCGCTCCTTCTCTTTCCAAAATCCCGATCACGCTGCGAAAAACTTCAAGCGGCGCGTGGGCAAAGAAACGTTCCCGCAACACCTCTTTCGCCAACCCGCGCAAGAGCGGCTCGCGCTGGTGATGCGCGGCAACTTCCTTGATCACCAGTTGCTTCAGTTCATTAAATCCTTCCCGGTGTAACAGGATTCCTTCGGCATCGAGAATCGCGCCGGCGGCCACAGCCTCCCTTGCAGCGTCTTCTATCACGTCGTCGCGCCAGCCTGTGCGGGATGCCAAATCGGCGCGCCGGATGCCCTGTCGATCGGCGCCGGCGACGAATAGCGCCAGTTGCTGGGCGCGATTGCCGGTCGAGAGAGCTTCGAGACGCGCACGCGCAGCCGACAAATCTCGCGCACGATGTCTGACAGGAAAGGGATCAAGAATCGAGCCACCACCGATCGTAACTTGCGGAGAGTACGAACGAAGAATTATTCGATCGCCGAGCACTGCCACGATCGGCGCCTCAGTCCGAAGTTGCACCAGACCACTCTGGCCGGGTTTGATCTCACCGCCGTCTGCCAGCACCCGCACGCGCGCCAAAACTTCCGCCGCGCCAAGGTGAATCCGCACCCGCTGGCGCGAACGCAACGATCGCGGCGCATTCTCAAGCAGGTCGACCAACACATCCACGGCCTGAGTCGGCCGCAGCCGATTGGCCGGCGCCAGGACCATGCCACGCTCGATCGCCACGGCTTCCACCCCACCAAGATTAATGGCGGTCCGCTGGCCGGCGATCGCCTGTGTGACCGGCGATCCGTGCACTTGCACTCCACGCACGCGCACGCGGATGGCCGCCGGCAACAATTCCAGCTCGTCGCCTTGCGCAATCTCACCCGCGATCAGCGTTCCCGTTACGACCGCGCCAAAACCGCGCATGCTGAAGGCGCGATCGATCGGCAGACGTGTGACAAAGTCGGCAGAGCGAGCAGCAACTTCCAGGCCCGTCTGTCGCAGAGCGTTCTTCAGCGCGTCGATTCCCTCGCCCGTCCGCGAACTGACCGAGATGATCGGCGCGCCATCCAGAAACGATCCGGCCACCAGCTCTTCGGTCTCAGACCGAACCAACTGGAGTAATTCTTCGTCCACCAAATCTTTCTTGGTGAGCACCACCAGGCCTTTGCGCACGCCGAGCAGACGGCAGATATCAAAGTGCTCGCGCGTCTGCGGCATCACGCTTTCGTCAGCGGCGATGACCAGCGTCACTACGTCGATGCCGTGCGCGCCCGCCAGCATGTTTTTGACGAACCGCTCGTGTCCGGGCACATCGACAAAGCCGGCGCGCACGTCGCCCAGATCGAGATCGGCAAAACCAATGTCTATCGTGATGCCGCGTCGCTTCTCTTCGGGCAGACGGTCCGCGTCGACTCCCGTCAGCGCGCGCACCAGCGCGGTCTTGCCGTGATCAATGTGACCGGCGGTCCCGATGATTATCGACTTGGTATGCATTGCTCCTGAGTTTATCCCGTGATGAACCGCACTTGTTCCTCTCTCGCGGAATAAATCCTAATTCGTAACCAGTAAAATGAGAAATGATGCATCAATACATTCGTTGCCGCGAAATCCTCAACCGCACTTAAGTCCAGAAAACTCATTGACAAAGGCTGGGCTCGTGACTATCTTGTCCGCGTTTGGTCGGATTTCGTGCTGACGAGAAGCCTTCTTGTTAGCTCCCATTTTACGAGAAACAGTGGATGGACTCACCCGCAGCGACGCTAATAGAGGTCCAAAGTGCCGTCGAAGCCTCAAACTTTCGTCCCGCGGTCCCGTAGCGCGTCTACTGTTTCTAAATTACGGAAGGAGATCGAGATGAAGAAATACACAACTCTCATGCTGGGACTTTTAATAGTCGTCAGCGTTTCTCTGGCAACGTCCACCAGGTCTGCGAATGGTTACGCCGCAGCCCAGCCGGGCAACTTTGTTGCTTGTCCGGCATTTTTGGTCGCGCCTTTCGGCGGCAATGGCTGGTCGACAATTCAGGTGCAGGCAAACTTTGCCGCGGCGATTGTAACTCCGCAAGGACTCATGACCTGTCAATACGGTTTTGGCGGTCCGATTCCCAAACCAAAGCCGTTCTTCGGAGTGTCTAAGCCGTGCCCCGCGGGCTTTCGTTGTGTCGCTGAGCGGAACGGTTTTCGGCTGAGACCTCGATAGACCCATCATGAATGCTCCCGACTCGCCTTCGGGCGCGCCAGGGTTTCAATTGGATGTAGCGCGACTGTCAGCTTGCACAGGCCGGCAGTCGGCGCTACCTAAGTCGAAATTAACACGTTGCCATCGGGCGGGTCCGTTGGTCGTGCGCCGAAGCCGATCATAACAATCGGTATCTGAAATTTCCGCCGTCGTCCTCTCCCTGCCGGATGTAAGTTATAATCCCATCATGAACTGTCCAGTCTGCAAAACAACCGAACTAATTACCAAAGCGCTAGACGAGAATCTGACTTCCCTGAACTGCCCGGATTGTGGTGGTAACTGGATCCGCGGAGCGGAGTATTGGAAGTGGGTCGAACAGCACGGATCCGAACTCGCCGAACGCGTACAGGAAAGCGAAAGCTTGTCGCTGGCAGAACCCGGTCTGCCTATCGACTGTCCCGAGTGCCGCTTCCGCATGGTCAAATACCTGGTCGGGCGTGGCCTTAGCTTTACTCTGGATCATTGCCAGGGCTGCAAAGGCATCTGGCTCGACCGCAACGAATGGGAAGCTTTGAAGAAACGTAATCTGCATGACGATCTGAATCTAATGTTCACTTCATTCTGGCAAACCGAGGCAAATCGAATGGCCCGGAAGCAGCGCATGCAGGATATTTACACCACCCGATTCGGCGCGGATGATTACGCCGAAATTAAGCGAATCCGCTGGTGGCTTGATGAGAAGAAGAACCGCGAAGAACTGCTCGCCTATCTCATCGATCGAGATCCCTACGCGGCCTGACCAAATTCTGAGTTGGCGGGAAGAGAGCAATGGCTGGCCCACGCAAAGCAATCATAAAGGTCGCATTGGCGGGCGCTCTGCTGATCATTGGCGCGCACGCGGTCATGGGCCAGGCGGGTAGGCGGCTGCCGCCACCACGGTCGACGCCTCCGCCAGCCCAGCCGTCGCCTTCACCCACCCCCACGCCGGCCAAGCCGCCCAAGGCGCAGTTCTTGCTAAAGATTGTCCGTGATATACCCCAGACTCTCTACATGTCGTTTCCTTTTCCCGAGCGAATGGAAACATGGACGGGCGATCTTTTGAAGAGATCGCCGCTGCTCGAGGTCGCGGCCGGTGATCCGGCTAACCATAACGAAGCCGTCCGCCGAGCTAAGGCTGAGACCGAGGCCTTTGTTGTTTGGCTGCAGCTTGAAGAGAACCCTTTCGTTAAGCCAGAGCCTTCGGGCCGGCATCCGGTTTCCGGACAGGTCAGGATCAATTTCTCGATCCTCGCTCCTGTTACCGGCAAGACAAAATATTCGGGTACGGTGTTTCTGGATCAGGCATCCAGAGGCGTGGGCGTAAGAAACGCCGATTTACTTTGTTACCCGGGCGTGCGCGCTGATGATTACCTTCTGCTCGAGGTGAGTCTTGAAGCGGCGGCGCGCATCATGGAGTATTTAGAGGTACCGGTGACCGCCGCCTGTCCATAGCCGCAGATTGCTCTCATTAGCACCGTCGCTTGAGCGCGGTGAAATTCGTCACACTTCCAATGGACATCGAACAAGCCTACACAGATTGGTCGGCGACCTACGATCAGGATCGAAACCTGACGCGCGACCTCGATGAGTTTGTTACCAGAGAGACCCTCGCGAACCTGCGCTGTAATTCAATCCTCGAGATTGGCTGCGGAACCGGCAAGAACACCGCGCTCCTGGCTCAAATTAGCCGGAAGGTTCTGGCCATGGACTTTTCCGCCGGCATGATCGAAAAGGCCAGACAGAAAATCTCATTCGAGAATGTGACGTTCGCAGTGGCGGACCTGACGCAGCCATGGCCGGTTGAGAAGCAGGCGTTCGATCTGGTCGCGTGCAACCTCGTGCTTGAACACATTTCAGATCTTTCGTTCGTATTCGCTCAAGCATTTCGGGTTCTTGATGCAGGCGGCCGCTTCTTCGTTTCCGAGCTGCATCCTTTCCGCCAATATCAGGGGACCCGGGCCAACTTCCAGAGAGGTCTGGAGAGCACTCACATTCCGGCATACGTGCATCACATCTCGGACTTCATTGATGCCGGCGCCGCGAATAGCCTCGAGCTGTCGCAGTTCAAGGAGTGGTGGCACGAGGAAGATCAAGACAAGCCACCCCGACTGGTTTCGTTCATGTTCGAAAAGCCGTGAAGCCCGGCGTCTTGGGAAACGATGACCTTAGTTACCGGAACCGAAAGGCGCGGTCCATCGTGTATTGTTCAGTGAACCAATTTGGCCTGTGATCGAGGGCTGATTAAACTCGAATCACAGACTGAAGTCTGTGCCACATGTGCGCTCGTCACTCTTTCAACTGGAGACGATTATGAACAAAATAGGCAGGCTACTGACGTTGGGATTGGTGTTGGCCGCAGGATTAATCGGCGGAGCGGTTACGGGACGAATGAACTATACCGTCTCGACTCAAGCTCAGCGTCCTGACAGAACGCCGGACCGTTGGGAGTATTGTTCGCTCAGCCGAGCGGCTGTCGGCCTCAGCCGTGGCGGCCTCTACTGGATCACTTACTTCAACAGCGGCGGCGCAAAGGTTGTTGAAGCGGAAGAGCTCGCCACCGAACGCTATGGACCGGCGAAAGCAATCGCAAAGTTGGGCGAAGATGGCTGGGAAATGGTCGGCGAGGGCCCCCTCGACAGCAGGGCCGGCCAAACTAACGCCATCTATTTCAAACGGCCGAGGCGGTAGTTTCGAGCGGGCCATGGTTCCCTTCTTCGCGGCCCGTCTCGCACAGGGCGAAGGGCGACAGTTACATAGATTGCCGAAGGGCCAATTGCGAGCGACGTGAGCCCAAACCCTATTACTTCATACCTTAATTATCTTAGGCCCGAAGGGCCGTGAGGAAGTAGCCACGACCGTCAGGTCGTGGATCGAAAACTTATCAAGATCAGTGAGCGCCGAAGGCGCGACACGACATGTTGACCCGGCAAATGGGAGGTGTCGGCCCTTCGGGCCTGCGAGCTTTTGGATACCCTCCCGACCACGCCCTTACGGACGTGGCTATTTCATGACGGCCCTTCCGGGCCTCCTGCCCTGCCGCCCGGTCAGTTGGCAAATCAGTTGGCAAATAATGAGCAGTCCTACTTTTCGGACACAGCCGGTTGCGAGCACGCTCGCACCTCTGCATTTGCGAGCGGCAAAAATCCTACCAGCGGCGCGTCTCCAGAACGAGGCTCGCCGGCAGCGCGACCTGCTCGGACTAACTTCTCTGTTACAATCCCGCCTCAAACATCGGGGCGGATGATGAACATTCCCAAGACGGACTATGAATTCAAATAAAATCTCGCATCAACGTTACGCCAAAATCTTTGGCAAACTTTGCCTTACTCTCTTCGTTTTTCTGGGCGGCGGCCTGGTCTTCAACCATAACGGGGTTGCGCAAACACGCGACTGGCAACCGCAGCGGACCTGGGTATTTGTCGTTGGGACGCTGCAATGGAAACACAGCGACATGTTTGATTCTTTTCCGCAAGAGAATCGGCGCGATGCCCAGTTGGTTGATTTTTTCCGCCAGCAGGGCGTCCCGAAGGAACAGTTGGTTTATCTTCAGGACGCGCGCGCGACTACCCGGCAGGTGAAGACTGCCTTCCCGGCGTTTCTGGCCCAAGCCAGGGAAGGTGATCTGCTCTTCGTTTACTACTGCGGTCATGGTTACAAGTCGGACGATGCGCGCACGACCTACTTCGCGACCTACGATGCCGGCGACGACATGCCGGGGTGGTCCACCGATTCGATCGTCAAAGACGTCGAAAAGTATTTCAAAGGATCCAGGGCGTTCCTGACGGCGGATTGTTGTTATTCAGGTAGCCTGGTACAGCAGGCGCGACGCTTCAGTCAGAGAGTGTCGTTTGCCTGTCTGACCTCTTCATCTGCCAGCGAACTCTCAACCGGCAACTGGACGTTCACGGAAATGTTGGTGGCCGGCCTCAACGGAAAAGCGTTCGCAGATCTTAACGGCGATGGACAGATTACTCTGGGCGAACTTGCCGAGGACGTGAAGGAGGACATGGCCTTCGCCGAAGAACAACTGTCTTCGTTTACTACTACTGGAAGCTTTGCCCCGGACAGCGTTCTTGCCTGGGCGGGACGTAAGCCCAACCCCGAAGTAAGCAAGCGAGTCGAAGTAAGATCAGAGGGCAAATGGTGGAAGGCGCGCGTGATCGATTCCCGGGGGGGTACGTTTCGAGTCCATTACTATGGCTATGAAGATACCGACGACGAGTGGGTCCGGCTAAGCCAAATCCGCGAATCCGCCATGGTCGAGTATCCGGCGGGTGCACGGGTGGAAGTGATTTGGAAACGCAAGTGGTACGCGGCCAAAGTCCTGACGGTTGAGCGCGGTGTTCACCTGATTCATTTCGTTGATTACGATAGTGAATGGGACGAGTGGGTCGGCGCGGAAAGAATTCGCCGGGCCGGCAGCACTAATCGCCCGCCCAGCGATCCGTGGCGCACAGACAGGATTCAGCCGTGGGTCCATTAGAATAGAGTTGGGTTACGAGGCGCGCCATTCTCAACCGGAATTGGCCGGCTGTTTCAGCGATCGCTTTGCTCTTAAGGCCTGATTCCATGTTAATAGTTATGGGGCGCTATCATTTTCCGGTGAGAACTGCATGAAGTCCGACGAAGCACAGAACCTCGATCGAAGCTGGGCTTTGTTTTTTGCGCGGCTGGTGCTTGGTCTGATTTTCTTTATGGCCGGCGCGTGGAAAGTTTTTCAGTTAGGCCCGCTGGAACATGCCCGCAAATTCTTTCTGCCGTTCGCCGATACTTTTCTGCCGGTCTGGTCCCTATGGTTTGTCGGCGTCACCATTCCGTTCATCGAACTGATTGCCGGTGCGCTCGTCATTCTCGGCTTACGCACTCGCGAGGCGCTGATCGCTCTGGGCTTTGTCCTGGCGATTGTAACTTTCGGCCATCTGCTGAAAGAGCCGTTGTATGAGTTTCACACTCACGTTATTCCGCGTCTGGCCCTCCTGCTGTTTATTCTGTTACTGCCGCGGCGCGACGATCTCTTCTCGATCGATTATCTTTTACGGCGAAAGCTGAACGCCCGATCAGATGTTAAGAGATAAATCGACGTGAAGTCATGGCGCCACCTCGCAATCCTCGGCCTGTTCTTGTTAGCCGGATTGATCGCGTACTCAAACGTCATTAACTCCTGGTTCCTCTCAGACGATTTTGCCCAGATTGGAAAAGTTCTTAACGGCGATCGATCCGTGGTTTGGGGCCGGGAGTACGGCGGTTTTTTCCGCCCTCTGTTCATTCTGAGTTATCTGATTGACACAAAAATCTGGGGCGCACGGCCGTTCGGCTTTCATCTCACCAACGTCATCTTTCATTCGCTGGACGCGTTTCTCGTTTACATTTTTTCGCTGCGAGCCGTCGCAGAGTTGCGGCTGACGGCCGGCACAAAGAAAATAGTTTCAATAGCCGCGGGCGCCCTTTTTCTCCTGCACCCTTCGCATACTGAAGCAGTCTCATGGATCTCAGGGCGAGCTGATGTGCTGGCCACCTGCTTCTGTCTCGCTTCCCTTTTGTTTTATTTCGCTTACGTTCACAGCGAGCGCAAGTCACAACTGGCCCTGTCCCTCTTGTCTTTTGTCGTCGCGTTGCTCGCGAAAGAATCGGCTATCTGTCTGCCATTTCTTATCGTCGCGATGGGACTCCTGATTGTTCCTCGGCCCCAGGGTGCGAAAAGGTTCCGGCGCCTTCTCGCCGTTTTTTCCCTTTATTTTGCGATTCTGCTGGCGTTTGTGTGGGTTCGGTATTCCTTCATCGGTGCGCTGATTGGAGGGTATGGCGCGAGCCAACATTTGAATTTCTCTCCCCGCTGGTTACGAGATCGACTGCTCGAAGCCTTCGTGCGCTCGCTCTTGCCGGTGCTGCCGTCGCAATTGTCCCAGTTCCTTTTTAAGCCGCTGCAGTCTGGCGCGTTCATTCTGTTTTCGCTGGGCTGCATCGGCTTGGTCGCCGGAGTCATCATTTTTCGACGCCGTCAGTACGGAACTGCGGAACGAAAGGAACAGAATAGATTTCTCAGCGCAGTCTCGCTGTTGTTTTTGTTTTCGTTGCTGCCGGTTGTCAATCTGCGCCTGAGTTTGTATCAAACTCTCGGCGAACGGTTCCTGTATTTACCGACAGCTTTTTCATGTCTGTTGGTGGCGTATCTGGCGGCGATCCTGCTTCGTAAACAGGCCTTATGGATTTCGATTCTGATTTGCGTCCTGGGTTTTTATTCGGTGCGGCTTTATCAGACAAATCGATCATGGAGCGAAGCCGCGCAGCTCTCACGCAGCATCACGGATGAACTGGTTGATTCTGCTACCCACGATCGGCTGGTGATTCTCAACCTCCCGGATAACCTTCGCGGCGTGCCGGTCTTCCATAACGGCCTGCCTGAAGCGCTTGCCTACTTTCAAAATCGAAAACGCTTCAAGCAGGTCGACATAATCGCTTTTCAGGAGATCCAGTCTTCCTTGGATAAAGTAAGCCTAAGTTCCGGGACTGAATCTCTGGACCTTTATCTATTGAACGAGAATGACAGTTTGGTCCGCATGCAATCTTCGGAATGTTGGGAGACCATGGTTCACGCCAGGACTCTGCTGGAGTTGCACGCCAAGCCCTGTTCTGCTGGCGAAGACGTGTTCTTCTTTAATAAGGGGAAAATGACAAGGTTGGCGGAGAGATAGTTTGTGGTTGTGGCTCGCGCATCTTGCGCGAGATTCCCGGGCAAGACGCCCGAAGAGTCTTACTCAAACTGTCCGCTACGCAGACAATCCAAGAGATGGTTGACTGTTTGAAGTAAGCTGCGCGCGTTGCGCTCCATGCGCTCGACGGCGTCAAGCTGCACTGGTGTGAGGTTCGTAGGACGGTCGCGCTCCAGTATCTGGCACAGCCCGATAATTACGTGTAGGGGCGTGTGCAGCTCGTGACTCATGCCTTTCATGAAATCAGTAGCCGCGCGATCGCGGACCATGACGAACTCATCAGCAGACTTCCGCTGTTGTGGGGCATTAAATGTCTTCAATTTGTCGCTGATCCACGCACGAAACTATCTGGGACGACGCGAATCTCTCCTTCTCAGAGATTGACAAATCAATTACCGTGCCCACTTTCGAGTGTGCAGTTTTCTTGCGTGTGTGACTGTGAATGCCCGAATGGAGTGAGCTGAACCGGCCGCTTTCTGCCACATAATCGGGCGCAGTGCGAGCGGTTCCGGTACATCCAGCACCGCCACATCTGCCGCGGAAAATTAACGGCAGGTGCCCTCGCCCATTCGATGTTTCAGATCCGAGGAAGAAAGCGTTTGACTATGGCGCCCAACTGATCGAAGTCAATCGGCTTGGTGACGTATTCATTGCACCCAGCCTCAAGGGCGTCATTGCGCGATTCCGGAGAGTCGTGGGCGGAAATTGCGACAATCGGAGTGTTACCAAGCTCGCGGTGCTGGCGAATTTGCCTCGTGGCGGCGAGTCCGTCCATTTTTGGTAAACTCAAATCCATAAGGATCAGGGCCGGTAGCTTTTGCACCGCCAGCTCGACTGCCTGTTCTCCATCGCTCGCTTCGACGACTCTATATCCGGCGATTTCCAGCAGTCTTCGCATCATGAAGCGGCTGTCCTCAAAATCTTCGACTAATAAAAATAGTTGCTTCTCCTGCTGCATTCACGACCTCGCACCAATAGATTTTCGCTTACCAGATCAGCTTACGACGGCCATTTTCACGCATCACTAGCATACGTCCTCAACTCTTTGTTATCATGTCGCACTGAAACGCGACACAAAAAGGTGAAATAATCGAGTTCAATTCGTACACATCTCTCCGTAGGATATCCGACACAAACTCAACGATGAAGCCAGCACTCGCCAAGAATCCGGAGCATAATCCCCTTGAAGACCTGGGTCGGGCGACGCTGCAAATCGTTCACGATCTGAAGAATCAACTTAATGGACTCAAATTGTACGCCACGTTTCTGCGCAAGCGGGCTGAACGGAATGAACGGGCGCCTGAAGAGCGCGAGACTTTAACAAAATTGATCGCTGGAATTGACCGGGCCGCCAGGGACATGACGGCCCTCGTTCGCTATGGCCGGCCGCTCGAATTGCACCGGCAGCCGCACGTTGATTTGAAAAATGTAACCTCGGCCGCGGTCAGAGAGGTAACTCAGCGGGCGGGCACAACTGTTCAACTGGCCTGTGATATCGAGGACGGCCTGCTTTACGGCGAATTCGATCCGGCGGCGTTGTCAGAAGCCATGCAAGCCTTGACCGAAGAAGCTGTTCAAAGTCTTCCCGCGCGCGACGTTGGTGAAATTTCGTTGAGCGTGCGCCGCGAAGATCTCCTCGGTTCCGTCGAGGCGGTGATCGAGTGGCGGGGCGTAAAACTTGCCGGTCGTAATCATTCCCTTAGTACCTCCTCGAGTTACGGCACGGTGTATACGGCCCAGGCGGCGCGGATTATTGAAGCGCACGGAGGCCGATTCGAATGCGACGCAAGTACAATTCGCGCCTGGCTGCCATTGTCTGAATAATTTCAAATTCACGGAAGCAGACGATCTCTTTTTACTGAATGCCAAAGACAAAAAATAGAGCCATTCGCGTACTGGTCGTAGATGACGAGCCGATGATGAGCGACTCGTTGCGGCAGCACCTGGCCGACGAAGGTTATTCGGTCGACACGGCGGCCAGCGGCGCGGAAGCGATCGACTTGTTCGACGGCGGCGCGCATCACCTCGCAATTTGCGACTTGCAACTTCCGGACATGGACGGTCTAACCCTGCTGCGTCACATGAAAGACGCCAAGCCCAGCACGGAAGTGATCGTGGTCACGGGCTACGGCTCAGTACAGACCGCCGTCGAAGCGACGAAAGCAGGCGCATTCTATTTCGTCGAAAAGCCCTTCGACTTTGAAGAGCTTCTGCCCCTGGTAGAGAAAGCCCTGGAGCGCCGCGAGTTGATGGCTGAGACAGAAAGCATGCGCCGGCAGCTTTCCACCCGGGCCGAATACTTCAACATTATCGGCTCTTCAAAGCAGATGCAGATTATTTACGAGACGATCGAGTCGGTGGCGAAATCCGACGCGAACGTTTTAATCATCGGCGAGTCGGGGACCGGCAAGGAACTAATCGCCAACGCGGTCCATTACAATTCCCTGCGCGCCAAGATGCCTTTCATCAAAGTTAACTGCGCCGCGCTGCCCAAAGAACTCATCGAGTCAGAGTTGTTTGGCCACGCCAAGGGCGCCTTCACCGGCGCGCACGCCGACAAGGAAGGCCTGGTGCAGCACGCCGCCGGCGGTTCGCTGATGCTCGACGAAATCGCCGAAATGCCTGTCGAGTTACAGCCGAAGCTGCTCCGGGTGCTGCAAGAGCGAACCTGCCGGAAGATTGGCTCGGAAAAAAGCTATCCCGTCGATTTTCGTTTGATTACTTCAACGAATCGCATGCCGGCCGACGCCATTCGCGACGGTCTGTTGCGCGACGATCTCTTCTATCGCATCTCCACGATCACGATTCATGTGCCGCCCCTGCGCGAGCGCATGGAAGACATTCAACTGCTTACCGACCACTTCCTCAACGAGTACTCTGAAAAGTACGAACGCCCCATTGCCGGCGTCTCACAGTCGGCCTATCAAAGATTGTTTAGCCATCCCTGGCCAGGCAATGTGCGTGAACTCCAAAATGTAATCGAGCGCGCGGTGTTGTTGGCGAAAGGTGAACGCATCGAACCGGTCGATCTGCCTTTTGATAACGGAACGTCATCCGGCAGCGCTTCGCCGACCCTCTCGTGGGACGTGCCGCCGAACATGACGCTCGAAGACATCGAGAAGTTTGTCATCGAACGCACTTTGCAGCGCACCGGCGGAAATAAACAGAAGGCCGCAAACCTGCTGGGAATTTATCGTCCGCGCCTTTACAGCAAGATTAAGAAATACAACATCGGGCTCGAGACCGTCAGTCAAAACTAATCAACAAAGGACTTCCCGACGTGCCAGTTAATCCTGAAGACCGGCGACAGTCTCCCAGAATCCGCGCGAACCTCGAGGTGCGCCTGGAGTTCAGCGTGCTGATGCGCGACGCCGACCCGAGCGAGGGCGGAGTTCAGCATCTGCGCGCCTGCGCCGGCCATACGCAAAACATCAGCACCCACGGTCTTGCCGTGGTCCTGCACGCGCAAAATATCGACGAGCAATATCTGTTGGGAGCTGAAGGCTCGATGTCGATTGAGTTGGATTTGCCGAACGGATTGTCGATCGAGATCCAGGCTACGCCGGTACGTTACGAAAAGCTGGAGGAGGGCTATCTGATCGGCGCGCGCATCAGCAAAATGAGCGAGCGAAATCGAGAGCTCTTCGAAGAGTACCTGCGCGAAATCGCCGAGGAGTAATCGACTTCACAAACTCATCCGCGAATTTCACAGATAGAAAAACATTTTCCATTTCTGAGAATCTCTGGATCAGTCAACCCGATAGGTAGCCACACTCGTCGGCGTTTCAAAACACCGGACCTTATAAATCTGCACCCGCTCGTCGTCTATCCTGGCCGCCAGGCTCTGCAGCACAAACCGCGCGACATTCTCCGCCGAAGGGTTCTGTGCTTCTACAAAAGGCTCCAGCTCGTTTAGGTTCTTGTGATCGAGATAAGTAACCAGCTCGTCCGCGGCCGCTTTTAACTCGACGAAATCAACCAACAGTCCGATGTTGTTCAATTCTGAACCGCGCGCATATATCTCAATCTTGTAATTGTGGCCGTGCAGGTTTTCACACTTTCCCTTATAACCGCGCAGTTGATGCGCGCTGGAAAAGTTGCGTTCGATCATGACTTCAAATTGTCCAGGCATAGTTAAGTCCAAAGTCTAAAGTCCAACGTCCAAAGTCGCAAGCGGCTCTCCTTACGCAATCGTGACTTTGGACATTGGACGTTGGACATTAGACGAGTCTTCAAACACTCGCCACAGTTCATCAATATCAGAAGTAACCCGGCACGGCGGCAGACTCTGCAAGAACGTCTGACCGTACATCTTTGTCCGCAGCCGCGGATCGAGAACGGCGAGCACACCTCGATCGGTCGTGCTGCGAATCAATCGGCCGAGGCCTTGCTTCAAACTAATGATCGCTTGCGGCACGCTGTATTCATAGAAGCTCGAACCGCCCTGCTCTTCAATGTAGCGTTGCCGCGCGGCCACAATCGGATCGCTGGGGACGGCGAAAGGCAGCTTGTCGATGATCACGCAAGACAGTTGATCGCCACGGACGTCGACGCCCTGCCAGAAACTCGAGGTGGCAAACAGAACTGCGTTCGGCGTGCTGCGAAACTTGTTGAGCAAGGCGCCTTTGGACGCGCTCCCCTGCACAAAGCACGGATAATCGATTTCCGGCGCAACGCGCTCAAACAGATCGTTCATTCCCGAGAGGCTGGTTGATAAAACAAACGCGCGGCCTTCAGTCGCGTTGACGATTTTGATGACTTCTGCCGCCGCAGCGCCGGCCCACTGAGGCGAACGCGGATCAGGCATCTGGGGAGGCAGATACAAAACGGCCTGGTGTTCGAAGTCGAAGATCGATTCCGCAATCATTTCTTCCGCCTGATCGAGCCCCAGTCGTTCGCGAATAAAATTGAAGTTGCCGGCGCTGGAAAGCGTGGCCGACGTTAAGACGACGGTCGGAACTTTCTCGAACAGTTTGTCCTGCAACAAACCCGAGACGTCTATGGGCGAAGCGCGCAGAAAAACTCCGCGACCGCGGCGCTCGAGCCAGTACACGAATTTCTTATCTTCGCCTTTGGTAATAAAGTTAAGATCGAAGCGAAGCTGCCGCGTCCGTCGCACCAGGCTCTCGGCATCAGCGGGCGGCTCAGACAACGAATCGAGCGTCGTCTCCAGACGATTCAAAGCATTATCGAACGCCTGATACGCATCACTGTGGCGCAAGTTGTTAACTTGCGCATTTTCATCGGCGCGCAAGTTAGCAACTTGCGCTACAGGCGCTAGCGAAAATCTCCCTTCCAGTCCACGCCCTTCACGAAACGAAATCCAAAACTCGTCGGCAAAGCGCTGAATGCGCCCGCTAATCCGCGCCAGTTCCCGTTCGGTCTCGCGGTCTTCCAGCTTCAAGGCCCCGACATCACGCAACAGATCGTCGATCTGATAAGTCGAAACCTGCGCCCCGAAATACTCTGACGCCACGTCCTCAATCTGATGCGCTTCGTCGAGAATCACAGCCGCGTAATCGGGCAGCACCGAACCATACGCGCCATTGCGCAAAGCCAGGTCGGCAAAAAACAGATGATGATTCACCACGATGATGTCTGCATCCATCGCCCTTTGCCGCATGCGCGTGATAAAGCACGGCTCGAAATCCGGGCACTGCTGGCCCAAACAGGTATCGGACCGCGCGTCGATGTGTCGCCAGAAGGGCAGGTTCTCAGGGAGGTTTGAAAGCTCCGCTCGATCGCCGGTGTTGGATTGCGTGACCCAGCGAAAGACTTCATCAAAGTGATCGATCTCGTCCAGGCCTTCGAGCATGGGCATGCTTTCGGCGCCCTTGATGCGATGCAGGCAGGCGTAGTTGTTCCGTCCCTTCATGACCGCGGCGCGAAATTTCGCGGGCAGAACTTCCTGAAGAAACGGAATGTCTTTCTCCATCAACTGCTCCTGCAGGTTCTTAGTGCCGGTGGAGATGACCACGCGCGCGCCGCTACCGCACGCCGCCGCGATCGCCGGCACCAGATACGCGAGCGTCTTGCCAGTGCCGGTGCCTGCTTCGACGATGAGGTGATGCTTTTGTTCGAACGCGCGCACGACTGCCTCGGCCATTTGAATCTGGCCGGGGCGGTGCTCGTATTCAGGGTGGGCTTTGGCTATTAAGCCATCGTGGCCGAAGATTTCTTGCATGAGAAGAGTTTCCGTTGAGCCGCGTTCACGCGGCTTTCCCGAAGGGTTAGTAGACCAGTCGTTTTACGGCTGGGGTCTCGCCGGCAGGAACAAATTAGCGCGCTTCAACGTGCTTACCCTACCTCTCGTTGGCATTGGTTCTCATTCGGTTAAGAGATCGTCCAAGGTCCCCAACCATTACGTTGCGGGTTCCAGTTTAGCATCCATCCACATCAAGGCGCGCCATTGTTAATAGCAAGCCCGCTAAAAGCGGGCCTGAGGTTTCGATGGTTGCTAGTTATCCAGCCGTAAAACGGCTGGTCTAGTAACCCTTCGGGAAAGCGGCGTAAACGCCGCTCGTTTTGTTCTGCCCGCGTTAACCCAAGCATGAGCCCGCGCTTCTATCCAGCATAACAAACTTGCCGAAGAATTTTCGGGGCCCAAGATCTACTTCGCTGCGTTCGCCGGATTGTCTCGCCGATATTTGGCAATCGCCGACAAAAACACTTTGCCAAACCTCTTCAGCTTTTGCTCGCCCACGCCGCTTATTTGCGCAAACTCCGATTCGTTCGAGGGATAGTAACGGGCCATCTGGCGCAGCGAAACATCTGAGAAGACGATGTACGGCGGCACGCCACGTTCGTCGGCGAGACGCTTACGCAGCCGGCGCAGTCGCTCGAAAAGTCCTTCGTCGCAGGAGATTTCTCCGGCGCGAGGCTGGGCCGCCTTCGTCACCGTCACGCTCTTGGTCAGACGGATCGGCTGGCGCTCCCTGAGTGCCGCTTGCCCCTGTTCAGTCAGTTGCAGCACGTTGAATTTCTCCGCAACCTGTCGCAGATACCCCAGGCGAATCAACTCGCGCCCAATATTTCGCCATTCAACCCGACTAAATTCCTTGCCGATTCCGTAAGTCGAGACGGTCTGATGATCCCACTTGAGTATGTTCTCAGTCTCCGCGCCCGAAAGCACCTCGACAATTTGATTGATGCCGAAATAGATGCCGCTCTTTTCGCGCACGCGGAACACGCACGACAGAAATTTCTGCCCGGCCAGAGTTCCGTCATAGGTATCGCGCGGCGTAAGGCAATTATCGCAACCGCCACAGTTGGCCGTTTGAAAGTCTTCACCGAAGTAACGCAGCAGAGCAACGCGGCGGCACTCGCTGCTTTCGGCAAAATGGACTATCTGCCTGAGCTGGGCAGTGGCAATCTGCCTCTGCTTTTCGTCGGACACCTCTTCAATGAACCTCGAATATTTGACAGCGTCGCCGGCGCTGAAGAGCAGCAGGCATTCGCTCGGCAAACCGTCGCGGCCCGCGCGGCCGGTTTCCTGGTAATAGCCCTCGACGTTCTTGGGCAAGTCGTGATGAATGACGAAACGAACATTCGGTTTGTTGATGCCCATGCCAAAAGCTATCGTCGCGCAGATCACGCGGACTTCATCACGCAGGAAAAGTTCCTGATTCGCTGAGCGCTCCTTCGCATCGAGACCGGCATGATAAGGCTTAGCTATAATGCCGTCGTCACTCAAACGTGCCGCAACGTTCTCCGCACTTTTGCGGCTCTGGCAATAGACGATGCCGCTGTCATTCGGACGCGTGGTCAGGAAGTAAAGCACCTGTTCGTAAGCCTTGCTCTTGGGCTGCACTCGGTACATTAGATTGGGCCGATTGAAACTGGCGACGTAGCGTTGCGGCTCGCGCAGATGAAGCTGCTTCACAATATCCAGCCGCACCCGCTCAGTCGCGGTGGCCGTGAGCGCCATTAGAGGCACTTCGGGAAAGTGCTGTCGCAACTCGGCCAGCCGGCGATACTCGGGGCGAAAGTCATGTCCCCATTCGCTGATGCAGTGCGCCTCGTCGATGGCCAGCAGCTTCACGTTCCAGCGCCGCAAGTCAGAGAGAAACCCCGAGAGCATCATCCGTTCGGGCGCAACGTAGAGCAGGCGATATTCTCCGCCGTGCAGACCGTGCAGCCGCACGCGCGCTTCGTCCGCCTTGAGCGAAGAATTCAAAAACGTGGCCGCGACTCCGCTGGCCTGGAGTGCATCGACTTGATCTTTCATCAACGAAATCAGCGGCGACACCACGACGGTCAATCCAACGCGCGCCAGCGCCGGCAACTGAAAACAGAGCGACTTACCGCCGCCAGTCGGAAGCAACGCCAGCACGTCACGCCCAGCCAGCGCATCGCGAATGATCTCTTCCTGCAAAGGCCGAAAGGAATCGAAGCCGAAGAATTGCTTGAGGAGAGGGAGGAGGGAGATCGGCTCAGCGTCTATCACGGAGTTTGATACGCCAGTTGTCATTGAAACAAATGCTCGTCATATTTGTACTCTTCGTCCAATCGAATTTCTTTAAGCCGCGTTCACGCGGCTTTCCCGCAGGGTTACTAGCCCAGCGCTTTTAGCGCTGGGTAAAGCGATTAAGAACACAACACGTCTCCAGGATAGATTAGCTCGCTTCAGCGTGCTTACCCAGCCTGCTTTAGCCCCCGTCTTCTTCATCGTTGGTGATCTTTTCCAGTCGCTCAACGGTGGTCCCTTTCTTGTGGTGCTCTTTCTGATTGCGGATGTATCTTACCACCCATTCCAGATCCTTCGTGCCGAAACTAACGACGCCGTAGCCGGCTTGCCAATCCAGGATTTTGCGATTCGCGAGTTGGTGATTGACGTAGTGAGAGCTCGCGCCTTTGACCTGTCCTACCCATTCGCTGATTTGCAGCGTTGGCGGGATCGTTACGGCGATATGAACATGAGTCTCGATACCACCGACCTCATGAAAGATTAGACCTTTGGTCTTCAGAGCATAGTTACGAATGAAACGATAAAGGCCCGGCTCGATTGTTTCGTTGATGATTGGCAGGTTCCCTTTGACATGCCACACGAAATGGAGATTGATTTCGGAGTAGGCGCGTGTAGACATGGGAGCCTCGTGAAAGAAGCCCGCTAAAGCGGGCTGGATTCAATTTACCGGCGACCGACCCAGCCGTAAAACGGCTGGGCTAGTAACCCTTCGGGCAAGCCGCGTAAACGCGACTACAGTCCATAGCCTATCTTTAGTGTCAAGTAAGAAAACTTTACTGTTTCGCAACTTCGGTGGCTGGCTTCTTCAACCGCTTCGCATACAACGGGAACTTCGCGGCCAGCTCAGAGACGCCGCGCATAACTTCGCGTTGCACATCTTCCGACTCGGGTTCGTGAACGATAGCCGCAATCAGCCGTCCAATCTCGCGCATCTCTGGTTCCTTCATGCCGCGGGTAGTGACCGCCGGTGTGCCGATGCGCAGACCGGAAGCCACGAAGGGTTTGTTTTGATCAAATGGAATCGTGTTTTTGTTGACGGTGATGTTGGCAGCTTCGAGTGCCTTCTCGGCGACCTTGCCGGTGATTCCCTTTCCGTCCATCCACACGTCGACCAGCATCAAATGGTTGTCAGTGCCGCCGGAAACGATGCGCAGACCCTGCTCCTGCAACTCGGCGCAGAGTGCTTTGGCATTCGCCAGAATCTGCCGCTGATATTCTTTGAAGTCGTCGCGGAGAGCTTCGCCAAACGCTACGGCTTTCGCCGCGATGATATGCACCAGGGGTCCGCCCTGAACGCCGGGGAACAAACGCCGATCAATCTCTTTCGCGTGCTCTTCCTTGCACAGGATCAAACCGCCGCGTGGTCCGCGCAGGGTCTTGTGCGTTGTCGTCGTCACATAATCCGCGACCGGCACCGGCGAAGGATGCAGCCCCGCCACCACGGGCCCGGCGATGTGCGCGATGTCCGCGAACATCCGCGCGCCCACGCTCTTTGCTATTTCACTGATTCGATTGAAATCAATTATTCGGGGATAAGCCGAGGCGCCACAGACCAGCAGCTTCGGCTTATGCTCTTCGGCGATGCGCTGTAGCTCGTCATAGTCAATCGTTTCGGTTTCGCGCGACACACCGTAGTCAAAAACTTTATAGCTAAGCCCGGAAAAATTCAGAGGATGGCCGTGCGTCAGATGACCGCCGTGCGAGAGGTTCATCCCGAGAATCGTGTCGCCGTACTGAATCGCCGCGAGATAGACACTCATGTTCGCCTGTGCCCCGCTGTGCGGTTGCACGTTCGCGTGATCGGCGCCGAACAATTCCTTCGCGCGATCGATCGCGGTTTGCTCGACAACGTCGGCAAATTCACAGCCGCCATAGTAACGCTTGCCCGGATAGCCTTCGGCGTACTTGTTGGTAAAGACTGAGCCCGCCGCTTCCAGCACCGCTTCACTAACAAAGTTTTCGCTCGCGATTAGCTCCAGGCCATTCGCCTGGCGTGCGACTTCGTGGTCGATCGCGTCGGCAATCAGCGGATCGACTTCGGCGAGCGCAGCGTTCATGAGATCAATCATCTGATTTTCCTCTAACCTGATTAAGAAACGTTTAGCCTACAGCTCGGGCTCGGGAGCAATGTACGACTTGCGGCCGGATACCGAATACTCTGGATGATCACGCACTTCTACCAGGACCTTACGCCGCTTGCCGTCGTGCTCCTTATTGATCGGATAGTAACCAATTACATAGCGGCTATTTATGTCCGCCAGAATTCTAGCGTAAATGTCCAATGCATCTTCAGGCTTTAACAGGTACGTCGTCCAACCTCCGATGGCTGCACCGGCTGCGGCAAGCTGTCCCCATCGATACAAATCGCGCATGCTGTAAATTTTCTGCTTGTCTCCAATGACGGTCTCAGTAGTTTTTAAATCGCGACTGCTGGAAACCTCGATTAAGCGAGGGCCCGGTATGACAGTGTATATGGAGGCGCGCGATCTTTCGATCGCATGATAAAGATCGCGGAGGCTGAAAGGCTCTATGTCGCCGCCATGCCAGCTTTCGGGAATTTTATCGGGAATTGACAGGATTTGCGGAATTGATGGCTGCAAATGGAAAACCTGATCGCCATCGGTCTGAAAAATGACAATGGGACGAATATCTTCTGGGGTAAACAGCTCTCTAACAGTCGCCATCAACGCGCTGAACTGTTTGCTCCGGCCAAACTTGTGCTGACCGGATTTTGTTTTTAAAGAGTCTAAAGCCTTTTTGAGTTTTACCTTATCTCGCGTGAAATCAACCAACATCTCTACGTCGTCCGTCACGATCGCCACTGTGTCTTTCGGGCCCAGTTGATCGACCAACACCTTTGCCCCTTCGACGCTGTTGTTGATGTAAGGCGACTCACTGCCGCTGTAATCAATCAACAGCACTATGCTCCGGCCCACCTTTAGATCGTTGCCCAGCGAAAAGTGCTGCATCCGCTGGGGCCGGCCATCTTCCGTGACAATGAAATTCTCCTTTGTCAGACCCAGAACAGTCTTGCCATCCTTGTCACGAACCTGAACATCACAGACCACCAGGTTGGTTTCAACTCGAATTACATCATCGGCAGCAGAATCGCCCGGCTTGCCGGCGCGTTTTTTTTCAACCGTCGTTTGCTTCTTGGAATCCCATTTCAGTCGTTTGAGGCTGGAGCCAAAGTCTTTGAGTTGAGGTCTTTCGTCAGGCGATGACTGCGAGAAGATGTATGACTGGGTCCCGGCTAGAGTCAAAAAGATTACGGCTGAACAAACAATTATTCTGCGAGACCTGTTTCTCATTTCTCTTGGGCTGTAAGCGTTTCGAATTACTTCGGAGCGTGATGCGTGAGTTCGTCCTGTTCGATCTCGCGAATCTTTTCTACGCGACGCGCGTGGCGGCCGCCGTCAAACTTGGCAGCGAACCAGGCGCGCACGATTTTGGGAAGCTCTTCCGGCGGCGTCACGCGGGCGCCGAGCGACAGCACGTTCGCGTCGTTGTGCTCGCGGGCCAGCGTGGCAATCTCTTCATTCCAGGCGACGGCCGCGCGCACTCCGGGAACTTTGTTGGCCGCGATCGCCATGCCCGTGCCCGAGCCACAGACCAGCAGGCCCTGATCGACGTTTCCCTGCGCGACCTCTTCGCCCACCTTGCGCGCATAGTCGGGATAATCAACCGACTCTTCCGAAACTGTGCCCAGGTCCTCGTACTGAATCCCGAGCTCATCGAGCAGAGGCTTCAATTGCTCCTTCTCTTCGTAACCGGCGTGATCGCTGGCGATTGCTATTTTCATTTTTCGAGCTCTCTTGTTTTGAATTTTTGTGAGGCGATGGTACATCACGTGTTGACGTGGTCGCAACGGAGTTCGTACCGAGGCCTCAGTGTCTTAGTCGAAAGCTGCCGACTCCTTTGCGGCTTTGCCGCAGTACCCGTTTGCGTTAGATCCTTTGCTAAGCGAAAATGTTTTCCTATGCGCTGGTCACAATATTTCATTCCAACACTTCGCGAAGACCCGGCCGACGCCGAGGTCGTGTCGCACAAACTGCTGCTGCGCGCGGGCATCGTGCGCCAACTCTCTGCCGGTATTTATTCATATCTGCCGCTGGGCCAACGGATTGCACTGAAAGTTATGCAGATCCTGCGCGAAGAGATGAACCGTATCGGCGGGCAGGAATTTTATCTGCCGGCTCTGCATCCGGCTGAAATTTGGCAGGAGTCAGGACGCTGGGACGCGATTGGCGACGACATGTTCCGCTTGAAAGATCGTAAAGGCGCGGACATGTGCCTGGGCATGACCCATGAAGAAATCTTCACCTCGATTGCCCGGAACGAGATCAGATCTTATAAGCAACTGCCGCAGGTTTGGTACCAGATTCAAATCAAGTTTCGCGACGAACCCAGGCCAAAGTCGGGGCTGATGCGTCTGCGCACCTTCATCATGAAAGACGCGTACACGTTCGACGTCGATCGTGAAGGATTGGATCGCTCATTCGCGGACCAGCGCGAGGCATACAAACGTATTTTCACTCGGTGCGGTGTTGAGTTCTCAATCGTCGAAGCATCGTCAGGATCGATGGGCGGTTCTGAGTCCAGCGAATTTGTCGCGAAGACCGACGCGGGCGAAGACCTGATCGCTAGTTGCTCGAACTGCGGATACGCAGCCAACGTCGAGAAAGCGACCTCGCGGCTGCCTTCAATTGAAGATGAAGCGGGACCCGACGCGCCGGAAGAATTTCCGACGCCTGGCGTGCGTACGATTGAAGACCTGGCGAGAACTCCTTACCTCGTGCCGGCGAATCGACAAATAAAGTCGCTGGTTTTTATCGCCACGATCGGCGGCGAGCCGCGTCGGGTCATGGCACTGCTTCGGGGCGATCATCAGCTACACGAGGTTAAGTTCACCGATGCGCTCGGCGCCACCGCATCGCGCCCCGCGCAGTCGGAAGAGATTCGCGAGTTGCTCGGCGCAAGCGCGGGGAGCCTGGGCGGCGTTCGCGCAAAGGACACCAAGGCAGAACTCTTGATCATCGCTGACCTGGGCCTGAAGGGCCGCCTCAACATGACAACCGGCGCAAACAAAGACGACCAACACCTCCGAGGCGTAAGCATCGAACGCGACATCAAAGTCGATCAATGGGCGGACCTCCGGACCGTAACTTCCGGCGAGTCTTGTCCGCGTTGTGAAACGGGTGTGCTGGAAGTTTACAAGGCGATGGAGATTGGCCACATCTTTAAGCTCGGCACGAAATATTCGGAATCGATGGGCGCGACCGTGCTGACCAAGGACGGCAAGCCGGTTCCGATCGTAATGGGCAGCTATGGGATCGGCGTCGAACGAATAATTACCGCTGCAGTAGAGCAAAGTTACGACGAGAACGGCATCATCTGGCCGAAGACGCTTGCGCCGTTCGATGCGGTCGTGACGATCACGAACGTCAAGGACGAGAAGTTGCGCGAGGCGGGCGACAGGCTGTACCAAGATCTGCAGCACGCCGGGTTGGACGTCCTCCTCGACGATCGCGACGAACGCGCCGGGGTGAAGTTCAAAGACGCCGATCTGATCGGCATCCCTTATCGCATCACCCTCGGAAAGAAGCTTGGCGACGATCTGGTGGAACTCTTCGATCGCCGCACGAAGCAGAGCGAAGACGTGAAGCTGAGCGAGATCGTGGCGCACGTGCAGAAGCTGGCTTTGGCGGGATTGTGACCGGATAAGTGAGTTCGCGCAGCGGACAACCGAGATACCGAACCGGTAGCGGTAGCGACCGGATCAGATGCTCAGATGCTCGACTTGAGTGGTCGAATCAACTCGCTATTGGTCGGGTTCTCTGCCAGACCCGCGTCCGCTTCGCGATAACAATCCGCCGCTTGCCCAGCGATGAAGAGGGTGGAGTTCTTAACGCCGAAGGCGTTACCTAACTTAGCCCAGGGTATCACCCTGGGGCAGATTCGATTTATTTAACAGTACGCTGAAAGCGTTGAATAACTTTCTCAACAATGAATTGGCAGACCCTTTCAGGGTACGGACCGTCACGGACTCATTTCCCGGCGTGTTACGCCGGGCTAAAATTATCTAACGCCTTCGGCGTAATCCGATGCGCAGATGAGTTTTGACAGAACCTCTAAATCGCTGGACTAATTTCATTCGTCCGCTTACCGAACTACCCAACTCCCCATAAACAACGACAGGCGACCCCACAGAACCTGCGATCAGGCGTTATACTGACAGCGCAATGAAAGTAGTTCGCTCGCGCCGCAACAGTAGCCAGGTTCTTGTCCTGCTTTGCGCCCCAATTTGGAGTGCGCTGACTTGCCAGCGCTTTAAGAAGCGGAGACTAGTCGCCGCTCTCCAAATTTCAGCTCTGCTCATCATCTCGGCTCCACTAGCTTTTACTCAGGATGCTCTGCCCGAACTCGTTCGCAGGATCAAGCCCTCCGCAGTGGCGATTGAGACCTTCGATGCCCGCGGCGAAAAGCTTTCCCGCGGCAGTGGCTTTTTCATCGACGTCGATCGTGTCGTAACCAATCGGCACGTGATTGAAGGCGCGTATCGCGCTGAAGTGCATTTGAACTCAGGCCACACGTTTCAGGTCAAGACCGTCCTTGCCGTGGATGCGGAGGGTGATGTGGCGTTGCTGAAAGTTGACGCGCCGGCGAATCTGGTCCGCCCGCTCTTGCTCGATCGAACATCGCCACAGGAAGGTGAGAGCGTCGTCGTCATTGGCAATCCGTTTGGATTGGAAGGCAGCGTGACGAACGGCATCGTTTCGGCGGTGCGCGACATCCCGGGCTTTGGCCGCATCATTCAAATCACGGCGCCGATTTCGCCGGGGTCGAGCGGCAGTCCCGTCGTTAACATGCAGGGCCAGGTGATTGGCGTTGCGACTCTGCAGATCACCGGCGGCCAAAGCGTCAACTTTGCGATTCCTTCTGAACGCATTGCGCAACTCGATCGCACCGCTCAGTCCGAAGCTTCACAACCGATGTCGCTCGGCGATTTGGTCGCTAACACTGGACGTAACAAGCGCGCGAAGGCCGTCGAATATTTTCGCGACGGTCTCAGCTTTTTGTCCAAGGACGATTGTCAGCGGGCCTTGCCTTACTTTCAAAAAGCTACTGAGTCCGACAGTGGGTACGGCGAAGCCTGGGCCCAGACGGGTTTCTGCAACGAGAAGATTGGCCGTCACGCGGAAGCGATCGAGGCTTCTAAAAAAGCGGTTAGTATCCGGCCGTCGCCCGAGTCCTATTTCAACATCGGACTGGCCAATTATTACTTGAAGCAATACCGCGAGGCGGAACAAGCCTATCGCCAGGCGATCAAACTCGATCCTTACAACGCCGCCGATGCTTACTATGCGCTGGGCCTGACCTATCGTGACTCGGGACAGTTCGACGAAGAGATTCAAGCTTACAAGCACGCGATTCGACTGAAGCCGGATTACACCAGCGCCTACGATCGCCTGGGCCAACGCTACCTGCAGCAAAAGAAGTATGCCGAGGCGGTGGACATTTTCAAGCAGCTCTCTGCCCAGAGGCCCGGCGACGCGAATGCTCAAAACAATCTGGGCGAAGCTTATGAAGCAATGGGCCGGCACGACGAGGCCGTGGAAGCATTCCGGCAGGCGACGCGTTTGAAGCCGGATTTCGGGAAGGCTTACTTTAATCTCGGCAAGACGCTTTTGACGCAGGGCAATCGCGATGGAGCGATTGAGCAATACGTATTACTGCAGAATCTGGATCAGGATTGGGCGGAGAAGCTTTACGGTTTGATCTATCCGTAATCTAGTAGCGTGTGCCCTCATCAGTTTAGACGAGGAACTTGTCCGCCCTTTGGTCTGCGGCACAAGTGCCGCACCTAAACGATTCCAACAAGAACTGCTACCCAAAAAGAAATCGAGGCCGAATCGCGCTCTCCCCTTCGCAACCCGGCCTCAACCCACGGTCGTCAAAAAAAGACGGCCGAACTTAATTTCGTTTCAATTTTTGATTATCAATAGCGGCGAATATCGTTAATAACTTTCTCATCGCCAATCGTCGTGATGGGAATGGCAATGAGTGTGCCACGACGGAATTTGTGATCAGGAAACGGAAGCGTTCATCCGAGTTCCTCAGACTGAAGTGCAAAAACTTCCTTGCAAGCAAGATCATCGCGCCATCAATCTGCTGAAACAGTGTACGATATGGTCATTGACAGACCGGAAATGGAATGAGGACTCGGAACCGGCGTTAAGAGGAAGTCTCAAGCTCTCCAGAAAATGAACACGTCGCCCCAAAGAATAGCCCCCAGATCGATACTCTTACTCGGATTTGTGCTGCTTCTCTTGGGCGGTGCGGGAGTCGGATACTCCCAAACCCGCGCGGCTCCCATTGAGGTTCCTTTTGAATTTGTGGCCAACCAAATAATTGTCCAAGTCAAAATTGACGGCAAGGGTCCCTATAGCATGCTGCTCGACACGGACACCGATCCGTCAGCCATCGACCTCCCCACGGCGCACGAACTGGGACTCAGGCTGGACGCGAAAAGTTATCCGGCGAGTGGCGGTGGCGCCGAACCCAACCAGGTCCAACTGACCAGACTGCCAACCGTGGAACTGGGAAGAGTGATCGCCAAGGACGTATCCGCCGGCGCAATCGACCTCAAGAAACTGGCCGCCAAACTCGAGCGGCCCATTCATGGCGTGCTGGGATACAGCTTCCTTAAAGATCGCATAATTCAGATTGATTATCCGGCATCCAAGATCCGCTTCTTCACTGAAACGCCATACCCCGGAATCCGGAACGCCCCAAACACCGTAAACACGATTGCCGTCGCGTTTCGTTACGACGAGGGCGTGCTCATCGACTCGGTTTTCATAAACGGCCAGAAGTTGAAAGCGACTCTTGATACGGGATCGAGCGGAACCTTCGCGCTTACTCCGGAAGCCGTAGCGACCCTGGGACTGGAAGAAGAAGAGCAAAATGGCCAGGTGGAAAAATCAGTCGGATACAACGGCGAATATGAAAGCAAATCCGGTCTACTGAAATCGGTGCGTATTGGCAGGCTTTCCGTCGAATCTGCCCCAGCATCTTTCTGGCCGGCCGGAACCGGCCACGACAAAAAGAATTTTCAGGTCAAAATCGGCAACGGCTTCTTCAAGGACTTCCTGCTAACTCTTGATTTTCGCGGCAAGATGGTCGTGTTCGAAAAGGCTGAAGACTGAGAATGCGCCGCCTCTTGTGGAGTATCCCACACTAAGCCGAGATCATCGTGCCCGTACCCTTGTCAGTAAACACCTCGGCCAGCAGAGCGTTGCGCGCGGTACCGTTGATGATATGCGCGCTGCCGACCCCTCGGCGCAGAAGTTCGATGATGTTTTCCAGCTTCGGAATCATCCCGCCGGTCGCGGTTCCTTCGTGAACCAAAGCTTCTGCTTCATCCGCGGTCAGGCGCGAAAGTTTCGTCTCGGGTTCGCCCTCCCTGAGATAAATCCCATCGACATCAGAGAGCAGGACCAGCTTTTCGGCTTTGAGCTGAATAGCGATCTCAGACGCGATCGTGTCGGCATTGATATTGAAGACCGTGCCCTCGGCGTCTGCTCCCAGAGAAGAGATGACCGGCAAGTAACCATGGTCCAGCAGCACCATTAACAGGCGCGCATTGATTTCCAGGATGTCGCCCACATGGCCAAAATCGATTTGCTCGCTCTCGCCGGTTTCGCGATTCATAATTTCTTTCGGCGGACGGCGCTCGGCATGTACGATGTTTCCATCGACCCCTGACAGGCCGACAGCTTCTACGCCGCGGTGCCTGAGCGCGGCCAGGATGTCAGTATTAATCTTGCCCGCAAAAATCATCTTGGCCATTTCCAAGGTCGCGTCGTCCGTCACGCGGCGGCCTTCGATAATTGTTTGTTCGACGCCCATCAGCCTGGCCAGGTCGCTTAGCTGTTTGCCGCCGCCATGAACCACGCAGAGACGAATCCCGACCTGATGCACGAGGGCGAGTTCCTCCGCCAGCGCCCTCAGCCGGACGCGATCTTCAGTGACCTTGCCGGACAATTTGACGACAAACGTCTTGCCTTTGAACCGCTGAATGTAAGGCAGCGCTTCGCGCAAGAGATCAAGCCGTAATTGATTGCCTACTTCGGTAGTGTCGGTCATAGGATTCTCTTTAATGAAAAGATTGGTTTCTCGCGAAGGCGCAAAGGAAGAACACGCAAAACAATCTCGGTTTGGTTACTTACTTTCTTTGCGCCCTTTGCGTGAACTATTCTCGGAGCAGTTTCGTCAGGATCGCCTTCTGCATATGCAGCCGGTTCTCCGCTTCATCAATAACCACGGAGGCGCTCGAGTCGATTACCCCGTCAGTCACGATCACATTCCGTCGCACCGGAAGACAATGCATGAAGAGCGCGCTGTTTGTGCGCGCCATCTTCGGCTCATCGACGATCCATTTGCCACGATACTGCGCCCGGGCCGCGATGTCTTTCTCCGGCGCGCCATAAAAAGCTTTACTGCCCCAACTCTTGGCATAGACCACGTCAGCAGCTTCGAATGCTCCCTCAATCTCGTTAGTCACAGTCAGACTCCCGCCTCCCTCTGTAGCCCGCTGTCTGATCGTTCCCATCAATTCATCGTCGAGTTCATAGCCTGGGGGACTTGCGATCACCAGATCGTGCCCCATCTGTGTTGACGCCAAGGCGAAACTATTTGGCACCGCCATCGGCAGAGGCTTCGGATGCCAGGCCCAGGTCAGCAAAACTTTCTTGCGCCCCTCGCCGAGCTTCTCCCTGATCGTCATCATGTCGGCGGTGGCCTGACAAGGGTGGTGCATCGCCGACTCAAGATTGATGATTGGCACGTCAGAGTACTTCGCGAACGCATTCAGAATAGGATCAGTCCTTTCTTCATCCCAGTTCTGCAAAGCCGCAAATGTGCGCACGCCAATCGCCGCTGCGTACCGTCCCAGCACGCGCACAAACTCAGCCACATGTTCAGTCTTGTCCGCGTCCATTACCGCGCCTTCGCGATGTTCAAGAGTCCAACTGGTGCCGCCCGGCTCGAGCACGACGGCGTTCCCGCCCAGCTCGTAGACTCCGACCTGCATCGATGCGCGCGTGCGCAAACTGGGATTGAAGAAGACCAGCGCGATCGAACGACCTGCGAGGGGCTTCGATTGATCGTGGCCGCTCTTGAAGCGCAAGGCAGACGCAATCAGTTGCTCAAGAACGCCTTTAGTTAGATCGGCTGTGGTTAAGAAATTAGTCATTGGAAACCCTTAACCGCGGATTCACGCAGATGAACGCGGATCAAAACCCTGAAACGCTTCCTTTTCTTATCCGCGCTCATCCGTGTTCATCCGCGGCTAATACCCGTTCCAAAACATCGATAAAGAGATCAACCTCTTCGCGCTGCAAACATAGTGGAGGCAACAAGCGCAGAACCTTCGGATCGCTCGAAGTGCCGGTGATTATCTTTCGTTCCAACAAAGCTTCGTGAATCGGCTTTGCCTTACCCGCGAACTCGATCCCGAGCAGGAATCCTCGACCATGGACGTTAACGACCTGCTCGACTTCTTTCAAACGCTCGCGCAGATAAGCTTCAACCGTGCGAACATTCTCGAGCATTCGATCGTTTTCGATCGCTTCCAGTGTCGCCGTCACTGCGGCCATCGTAATCATCCCGCCGCCAAACGTTGTGCCGAGATCGTTCTCTTTGATATGCGAAGCAATCTTGTCGGTAACCAGGCAAGCGCCGACGGGCAAGCCGCTACCGAGCGCTTTCGCGAGGGTGACGATGTCGGGAACAACTCCTCCGCTCGCGCTGCTGCCGGCGAAAAACCATTCGCCCGTGCGGCCGACGCCGGTCTGCACTTCGTCATAGATCAAAACGATGCCGCGCACGTCGCACAATTCACGCAGCGCGCGATAGAACGAAGGCGCCGCGCTGCGGACGCCGGCCATCGACTGAATCGGCTCGAGCATGATCGCGGCGACAGAATCGTCCGCTACCGCGCGCACTGAATCAATATCGCCAAACTCTGCTTGCCGATGGCCGGGCACATTTGGTTTCCCGATCTCGCGATACTTGCCGAGGAAGGTCGCGCTGATCGCATCGGCAGTGCGTCCATGAAAACCGCCGCTGAAGGTGATGATGTTCTCGCGGCCCGTCGACATGCGTGCCATGCGCATCGCGTTTTCGTTCGCTTCGGTGCCTGAATTGCAGAAGAACGCCTTCGTCAGCAGGTCAGGAGCGACGGAAACTAATTTCTCCGCGGCGCGGGCACGCGTCTCTGAATAAACGAGGTTTGAATAGAAGAGCAGCTTTTCCGTCTGCTCGCGAATAGCTTTCACGACATGCGGATGACAATGACCAGTGCCGGCGACCGCGTGGCCGCCATAGAGATCCAGGTAGCGCTCGCCGTTACTCGCGAAGATCCAAACACCCTCGCCGCGCTCGGCAACGATCGGCATCTTCTTGTAGGTCGCGAGCTGGAATTGCTCTTCCAGCGAAATTGTTTCGTCCAGATTAATAGCAGCCTCTGCTTTCATTCCGCCTAATGCTGCGAGCGCGGA
>JAWVEB010000031.1:0-3096 GCA_033856915.1 Blastocatellia bacterium
TCAAGCGGTCAGACACTTGACGTACGTGCCGCCAGTACGTCACCCAAGCCAGGCACCCGATTGCCGCGACACATAGGAGAAGGAAGAAATTGGTTTGATAGAAGGCGGGAAGAATCGTGAACTTCAGCGACGCTCCGGCCTCATTCCAGACGCCGTCGTTGTTACAAGCAATGACGCTAAAGACGTAATCCCGAGGCGGCAGGTTTGTATAAGTAACGTCTCGTGCGCTTGTCGGCCCGCGCCAGTCGGCATCATAGCCTTCGAGTTTGTAACGGAATTGCACCCGTTCTGGGGCGATCAAGCTGAGAGCCGCGTATTGAAATTGCAGATTCTTGGTTTTTGGAGGGAGACGCAACCCTGAAGAAACGTTGACGGTCTGGTCGTCCGCCTTGAGGGCTTCGAGCATTACTGGGGGCGGCACGACGTTCTTTGGTACGTGCCGTGGGTCGATCACGGCAACACCCGCAGTGGTGGAAAACCAGAGGCGGCCATCGGTTGACCGCGTAGTCGTCGGAAACGGCTCACGTTGTCGCGGCAGTCCTCGGAGGCCGTCCGTCGCATCGAAAGATGTGGCTTGCATTCGGTAATTGGCCGACAGCAGTGCCTTATCCAGTTCTTGTGGACTCACGCGAAGGACCGCTAGCGCCCCCGCGAGCCACAGAAAGCCGTCATCATCTTCAACGATTCCCGAAACCGAATTCCCGGGCAACCCGTTTGCCTTCGTTATCGTGATGAAGTGTCCGCGATCAAATCGGCTTAAACCACCTTCGCCTCCGATCCAGATTTGTCCTGCACGATCGCTCGTAATCGCGAACACTCTACCCTCCGGCAGTCCGTCCTTTGAAGAATAGACGTGGAACTCATCCTTTTCGTAGACTGCAATTTCCCCATCCTCGAAGCCCAGCCAAACACGTCCCTGCGGATCCCCGTAGAGCACCCGACAGCGATACTGCGGGAGACGAACAGTGTTGCGGAAATTGGTCCACTTGCCGTCACGCAATCGCAGCACCCCACCGCCCTTGTCGTCCCAGACCGTAACCCATAAGTTGCCTTCGGCGTCCTTGACGACCGCGTGTACGTCGTATACTTCGTCAACATCGGTGACCTTCGGATAAGAGAATTTGCCATCATCCCCTTTAGCCAGCTTGAAACTGCCGCCTAGCCAGACATGGTCTTTCTTGTCAGCGTATAGACTGAGAATTCGCCCCGGTTCCGATCGAGGGTAGGCCGGTAATTTCGACGAGACAAGCCTTCCGGCGCGGAAGCGTTGCACAGTGTCGCCGGTATAACTTGCAAACCAAACGCTTCCGTCTCCCGTCGAAGTCAATGCGATATGGTCATCCGGAATCAGTCCCTCTTTTGCCGAAAAGGGCGTGGCCTTATTCTTCTGAAAACGGTCCAGACCCCCGCCAGTGCCGAACCATAAGTTCCCTTCACGGTCTTTGAAAGCTGCATAGACCATACTGCTAGAAAGCCCGTCGATTGTGTCGAATTGGTCCGGCGCAAGTTTCGGTTGGTTTCGGAGGTCGCGCAGGCGACGCAGTCCGCCTTTCGAAAGTCCGATCCACAAGCTATCGTCGTTGTCGAAGAGCAAGCACATCGGCGAGGTCATATGGATTTCGGGCTTTGATCCAACCTCATTCGTGACGAACACTGAATCGCCAGACGTGTGAACAATCCACACGCCTCCCCCTGGAATTGCCGCTATCATTCGCACCATCCCTACGCCCAACCCCGTGGCTGCAAAGATTTTCGCATTCGGAGCGAGCGCGAAGATCGTATTGGGGCGGAGGGGGTTTTTGCTGAGATGGAAATTCAAGTGATCGGTTGCTACCCAGAGCTTCCCGTCACCATCGACCAGCATGGTCTGCGTTCCGGGAGCGGAGTACCCTAGTTCCGCTCCGACGTGGTGCCACCGGCCGCTCTGTAGTCTGCTTAGTCCGTACGAACCACCTGCCCAGATCGAGCCGTTCCCGTCCTCGACTAGCGACAAGATTCCGCCAGCGGGTATGCCGTCACTATGCGAATAATTTGTTAAATGGCCGTCGCGAAGCCGGCTGATCCCTCCAGAGCTGAACCCGATCCAAAGACTTCCATCCCTACCTGTGCAAAGCGACCACACCGGGGAAACGGGGAGGTGCTCTCCGAAGCTGGGCTGCCAAGCGATGAAACGCAGACCATCATATCGATATAGACCTACGTCGGTCCCGAGCCACAAATACCCGTCCGGTGTTTGAGCAATTACTCGCACGGGCCCCGGAACGCCTTCCCTTGCAGTCCACGATGTGTGCGTAAACTGGCTGATCAATATCTGCGGTTCAGATCCATCAGCAGTACCAGTGAACATCATCCCGATCATAAGGAAAGTGCAAAGAATCTTCGGAACGACTCCGGCCAGCACTTCCCGTCGTTCCATGCCTCTGAATTCTTTATCTGGGGGCAAGGCGCGTGTCTGCTCTGATATAAACCTGAAGATGAGACTGGAAAGCTTCTCCGTGGCGTGACATAAACCTGCCGGGAAGGCAAGGCCTGACCGCTCGCGTCTTGTTTGGCGAAAACTCAGGTTCGTCTCTTTCTTTGTCGAACGACGCCAAAACAGAATGATAGTACTCTGACTCACGGCGTTTTACCGCTCCTAGGTACGAGTTACATGCCGCATGCGAGATATCGCCGCAGGGAAGCGATACCAGAGCACTCCGTCTGAAAAGACCTCCTGGAGCGCTCGTTAATCCGGGCCAGCGCCAACTGCTGACAAAACGATGATCAGATGACGCCCATTCATTTGTGCCTATATTGTGCCTATTGTGCCTATACAACAGGCCAAAGGCTGATTTGTTCCGGCTTGGCCTGAGTCAAGGAGCAGCCATGCAAAAAGGAAGTCTCATTCGCTCTTCACGTCGTCAAGGACCCGATGTTTGGGAGTACCGCTGGAGAGAATCTTGTTCCGGACAAACGAGAAAGCATCGCAGAATTGTCATCGGGACGCTCAATACTCTTAAAGACGAATCGGCAGCACTGAAGGCGATCTCGGCTTTGCGAAGAGACATCAATATTAATGATCGCCGAATAAGGACAAAACCGTTGAGACTTGCGGAA
>JAWVEB010000032.1:0-38111 GCA_033856915.1 Blastocatellia bacterium
TCTCCTTTTTGTTTTGGTCTTGAGCCATCCTTACGGGTAAGCTCGTTGAGTTGGATTAGCACCAACATCTTAGACCACTCATGGAGACCCGACTTTCATAGTTTCTAAAGCCGCGGTGCTAATGAGACTGGTACGGGCAAATCGGAGTAACGCGGCCTACCTCAGACTGTGCTTGCCAACTTGAAACTTTACACCTGAAACCTGAAACTGAAACTAATGAAAATTGCGGTAGCAATGTCTGGCGGCGTGGATTCATCCGCGGCCGCCGCGATTCTGAAAGAGCAGGGCCATGAACTGGTCGGCTTTACGATGCAGCTTTGGAATCAGAACCGCGGCATCAGTGTGGACGAAAATGGCGAATCGCTGCCTTCGCGTTGCTGCTCGCTCGACGACGTTTACGATGCGCGCCGGGTGGCCGAAGAACTCGGCTTTCCCTTCTATGTGCTCAATCTCGAGCGCGAGTTCGAGCGCGATGTAGTGCAGCCGTTCGTCACCAGCTATCTGAATGGCGAGACCCCGATCCCCTGCGTGGCCTGCAATAGCCGTCTGAAGTTTGCGTCGCTGGATCGTCTGGCGCGTAGTCTCGGCTGCGAGAAAGTAGCTACGGGCCACTACGCGCGCGTTGAATTCGATCCGGCGACCCGGCGTTACCGGCTTTTGCGCGGGCGCGATCCGCAAAAAGATCAGTCCTATTTTCTTTGGGAGCTGACGCAGGCCCAGCTTTCGCGTTCGCTGTTTCCACTCGGCGAGATGTCCAAGCCTGCCGCGCGCGAGGCCGCGCGTCGCCACGAACTCGCCGTGGCTGAAAAGTCTGAGTCGCAGGAAATCTGTTTCGTTCCCGATGGAGACTATGCAGGATTCATCGATCGCTATCTCGCAGCGGAAGATCAAACCGGACGCTTGCCGGGCGCGGGTGAAATTGTGAGCACCAGCGGTGACTTGATCGGAGAGCACGCCGGCATCCATCACTACACGATCGGACAGCGCCGCGGGATTGGGATCTCTGCCGCGGAGCCTTTGTATGTTACGGGAATCGACGCGGCAAAGAACCGCATCGTTGTAGGTAACCAGGAAGAGTTGCTGCGCGGAGAGTTCACGGCGGCTGGTGTTAACTGGATCGCTTTCGCTAATCCAGCCGAACCGGTTCGGGCGGAGGTGCGCGTGCGTTACCGTCACACAGCCGAGCAGGCCACGATTACTCCCTTGCCGGATAGTCGCGTGCAGGTGAAGTTTGATGAACCGCAGCGCGCGATCACCCCGGGGCAGGCGACTGTGTTTTATCGAGGAGATGAAGTTGTCGGTGGCGGTTGGATCGTTAAATAAGTCAGAACCGCCTGCGGTAGCGGGCGGTTGATCTCTGATACCGCGTCCTGTTCGATGGCGATGAATCAACCGCCCGCTACCGCAGGCGGTTCTAACATAGCGGAGATGTCCTGTGTGGAACGACACCGACATTCCAGTAGCGTTCCTAATTACGTTTCGATCATATGGAACGTGGTTGCACGGTGACGAACGCGGCTCAGTAAATCGTTTTCGCAATCGTTACCAGTCGCCTCGTTTACCACCAGAAAAGAAGTGGCTCGAAACAAATAGGCAGCGACTCAAACGGGACATCGTCATCCTGAACTCCGAGCAGCGGGCCTGTGTCGAGTCGGCCGCTCGTGAGACCTGCGAGATTCGGCGTTGGCATTTGCGCGCAATCAATGTGCGCACAAACCACGTTCACATGGTTGTTTCAATCGGTGAAAAGAAACCAGAGATTGCGCTCAATGCTCTCAAGGCCAATGCGACGCGGAAGATGCGTGAACGAAATTGCTGGCAAGATGCCCGGAGTCCCTGGGCGGATAAGGGCAGCAAACGATATTTATGGAATGAACGAAGTATCGAACTTGCTATCGATTACGTGCTTAATGGTCAGGGCGATGACCTACCGGACTTCGACTAAGTCCGAGCCTGCGGTAGCGGTTAATCTCTGATACCGCGTCGTCTTTGATGGCGATGGATCAACCGCCCGCTACCGCAGGCGGTTCTGACCCGTAAACCTTTTCGCTTCTCGGCGCGTACTCACAAATAGCCAAAATTCCTTAGAGAAATAATAGGTAAATCGCTTATGGCAATGTCAACAACTCGTAAAGTCGTGCTCATCATCGGCAGCATCGTGCTCGGGCTCGCGCTTATCGTCGTCGTCTGTGTCGCGATCCTCGTGTCCGCAGTGCGCGGGAATCGGCCGTCGATTCGCGACAATAGCGTGCTGGCGCTGAAGATCTCCGGCTCGCTGCCCGACTATGTTCCCGACGATCCGTTTCGACGTCTCTTCGGCGCCCCGCCGCAATCTCTTAGCAGCCTGCTGACGCAGTTCCGCAAAGCGAAGACCGACAAGCGCATCTCTGCCGTGATGCTGGACATCGACATGTCAGACGCGGGTTGGGCCAAGTCGGAAGAGATCCGCGGTGCGATTGAAGATTTTCGCTCCTCAGGCAAACCCGTCTATGCCTATATGGAGACCGGACTCAACAAAGATTATTACATCGCCACAGCCTGCGACAAGATTTTCGTGCCGCCCCCGGGGGAGTTATTCACCATCGGGCTGGCGGCGGACGTGATGTTTTTCCGCGGCTCACTGGATAAGCTGGGCGTCTATCCGGACATCTATCAGATCGGGAAGTACAAAAGCGCGGCTGACATGTTCACCCAGAGGGAGATGACGCCCGCGCATCGCGAGTTCATTAACTCTCTGCTCGATGATTTGTATGGCCGGTACGTCGAAGGGATCGCCAAGGCGCGATCGAAAACACCAGATGAAATCAAGACGCTGATCGACAACGCGCCTTACACCGCAAAGCAGGCGAAAGACGCCGGCTTAATCGACGGCGCTTTGTATCGCGACGAGGTCGAGAAGGAATTGAAGAAGCGCCTCGGTTACAAAGACGGCGATGAGTTGCCGATTGCCAAAAGCGGCGACTATCGGAAAATTTCGCAAGAGTCGTTGGGTCTGAACAAGGGCGAGCGGATAGCGGTCGTTTATGCCGCCGGCGACATCGTTTCGGGCAAGTCCAGTTTTGGTGGCTCCGGCGAAGAGACTATAGGATCGGAATCGCTGGTGAAGACCATCAACGAAGCTCGCGATGACAAGACCATCAAAGCAATCGTGCTTCGCATAGACAGTCCGGGCGGGTCGGGGCTGGCTTCCGATATTATCTGGCGCGCGATTGAAGCCGCCAAAGAGAAAAAACCGGTCGTAGTTTCAATGAGCGACGTGGCCGCATCCGGCGGTTACTATATCGCTTGTAACGCAAACAAGATCGTGGCCGAGCCTTCGACGATCACCGGCTCGATAGGTGTCCTGGGCGGCAAGCCGGTCATCAAAGGATTCTACGACTGGATTGGAGTGACCAACGAATACGTCCTGCGCGGCAAGAACGCCGGGATGTTCCGCGAGACGGAAAAATTCAGCGATACGGAACGCCAGAAGTGGCAAGAGTTCCTGGGTACGACCTACGACGACTTCATTTCAAAAGTCGGCAAGGGCCGGGGCAAAGAGAAAACTTACATCGATTCGATCGGCCAGGGCCGTGTTTGGACCGGGAGCCAGGGGAAAGAAAGAGGACTGGTCGACGAGTACGGCGGTTTGGATAAAGCACTCGAGATCGCGAAACAGCTAGCCAAACTCCCGGCTGATCAGAGCATTCAACGCGTGATCATGCCCAAGCCGCCCAGCTTCTTCGAAGAACTCATGAACAGTGGTGATGACGGAGACGGCGACTCCGCGCAGGCCAAGCAGCAGGCCGCGATTCTCGATGCGATGCCGGTGGACGTGCGGCGGGCCCTGCGGTACGCACAGTTGCTCGATCGGTCCCGGAGCGGCGAAGCGATTTACATGCTCCCGTTCAGTCTGCGGATCAGGTGATTAAGGCCGGTCTTCAGGAGAGTCTGATTGAGTCTGATGTCCCAAGAAGAGCGTCTACCGCGAAGCGGTTGAGGAACATAGCCCAGGGTTGACGCGCTTCGCGGCTACCCTGGGGACTCGATCAAGAAAAAATCGCAACCCCAAAGGGGTTGTGGGAGTCTCCTGCTAAGAAAAATGTCTCGGTCATGCATGGACGGAGATTGCGGTATCGAAACGTGGGTTTCAATCTTGGACTGGCTGGAATCGCGGCCCCAACATGAGCGTGCTGGGCGAGAGGACGCAACCCCGCTGGGGTTGGGACTGCATTCAAACCATTCCCCAGGGTAGCCGCGCAACGCGGCAACCCTGGGCTTTGTTACTTAACCGCTTCGCGGTATTCGTCAGACCGTCTCAGAGAAATATTTGCGAATTCTACTGGTAGAAGACGAGCCGCGCATGGCCCAGGTTGTCGCCAAAGGCTTGCGCGAGCATTCCTACGCAGTCGACATTGCCGGCGACGGCAACGCGGCGCTCTATCAAGCCTCGATCAACGATTACGATCTAATTCTGCTCGACGTGCTCCTGCCCGGTCCGGACGGCTTTGAAGTTTGCCGAGAGCTGCGGGCCCGCGGCGATGCTACTCCAATCCTCATGCTGACTGCGCGCGCGACGATCGACGATCGCATCACCGGACTGGATGCCGGCGCGGACGACTATCTGACGAAGCCGTTCGCGTTTCGCGAGTTGGTGGCGCGTGTCAGGGCTTTACTCAGGCGCGAGCCGCAGATGCATAACGATCTAATGCAACTCGGGGATTTGCTGCTCGACGCGGTCAGTCATCGAGTCTCTCGCGCCGCCCGCGAAATAGAACTCACCGCGAAAGAGTACGCTTTGCTCGAGTATCTGGCCCGGCGTGCGGGGCAATTGGTTTCGCGCGCCGAGATTGCCGCGCACGTCTGGGATGAATCCTTCGATCCTTTTTCAAACACTATCGAGGTTTACGTCAACCGTCTGCGCAAGAAGATCGACGAGCAGCATCCAATCAAACTAATCCACACCCGCCGTGGTGAAGGCTATATCCTCGAGCCGCGTTAATGAATCAGCAGCCGTAATGATGTCAGTACCGGGAGCGGTAGCGACCGGGTATTGGCTTACCAAACTCGACGTTCCCGCGAATCGAGACCCGGTCGCTATCGCTCCCGGTACTGACTGCATCACCGCGGATGGGCCGCAAGCTAAGACAGTAGCGGGATTTCGCTTTACTATTAATTGCCAGTACCATTGCGTCATTTCGGGAGGGCGGAGCCGAAGTAATGTCTCGTGGTAAACAAATTGATCCGACGCCGGACAGCGGCGCTCCAGTGATCCCGCACTCTGATCCTGCAGGCGGCACCGCCTCACTCGAAGCGGCCATGATGCTCGAAAAAAATCCATTCAAGCGTTTTCTGAAAATGCTTGGGCCAGGACTTATCACGGGCGCGTCCGACGATGATCCTTCCGGCATTGGAACGTATGCTGTGGCCGGAGCTTCTCTGGGTTTCACTACGCTCTGGACTGCTCTGTTCACCTGGCCATTGATGGCTTCGGTCCAACTGACCTGCGCCAGAATCGGAATGGTAAGTGGGATGGGTCTGGCGTCGGTCTTGCGGCGGCACTACGCAAGAAACCTGCTCTATCTCACCGTATTCGGACTGGTCATCGCTAACACCATCAACGCGGGAGCGGACATAGGCGCCATCGCGGCGGCGATCAATCTCCTGGTACCAATCCGGATTACTCTGTTAGTTCTGCCGATCGCTCTAATCATTCTGGCACTGCAAATCTGGGGCTCGTACCGGCTGATCGCCAGAACGTTCAAATGGCTCGCCCTCGCTCTGTTCGCTTACATTGGCTCGGCTTTTTTTTCGAAACCCGACGTGGTTCAAGTACTGAAGGCGACGTTCATTCCAACTCTACGGCTGGACGCGACTTTTCTGGCGACACTCGTCGCCATACTGGGCACCACCATCTCGCCTTATCTTTTCTTCTGGCAGGCCGACCAGGAGGTCGAAGAGGAAATCAGCTTCGGTCGCGTGACCAGAGGCCAACGCCGCGGCGCGACGGACGCCGAATTAAAATACGCTGCGTGGGACGTGAACATCGGCATGCTGCTTTCGAACGCAGTGATGTACTTCATCATCCTGGCGACGGCGGCCACACTTTTCAAAGCGGGCCAGACCAATATTCAGTCAGCCACCGACGCCGCGCAAGCGCTCAAGCCTCTGGCCGGCAGAGGCGCTTCCGTGCTGCTTGCCTTGGGTTTGATTGGCAGCGGTTTACTGGCCGTTCCCATCCTGACTGGATCCAGCGCGTACGCTGTGACCGGGGCCGTCGGCGGCAGATATGGCTTCAATCAAAAACCTGTTCGAGCCAAACTCTTCTATGGCGTGATTATCGTTTCGACGTTGGTGGGCGTGCTGATTAACTTTCTGGGAATCAATCCCATTCGCGCACTCTTTCTCGCGGCGATGATCAATGGCTTTCTGGCGCCACCGCTGTTGGTAGTGATTATGCTGGTTGCCAACAACAGGCAAATAATGGGAGAGAGAGTAAACGGCCGCTGGTCCAACGTGCTCGGATGGACTACCACTGTGGTAATGTTCGTCGCAGCAGTGGCGTTGGTTTTGACCTGGGGCCAGTAGAGCCAAACGAACGACAAGTCTTGATAGCTGGAATGACGAACGCGGAAATGCTCTTGACCCGGATCATACAGTTGACCGTAACTGTCGTTTGGCTCAGCGTCGCGTGCCTGGCGCAAAATCCATCTACCCCCGAACCATCTCCAACTCCATCTCCCAATCAATCGTCATCCGAGGCTTCAAAAACGAAAGACCGCGACCCGATCGAAAAAGCCGATGAATATAAATCCAAGCTAACTTTCAGCGCCTACTTTACCAAGGGGAACCAGGCTTTTGATCTCAACCTACGCCATCAGTTGGGTCCGTTTACTGTCTGGATCGCAGGATTTTATGATCCGCAGACCAATAAGCTTCTCCGCACCGGTGTCCAGTACGACTACCGGAAAGCCTGGTTTCATTTCGTGCCCAGCATCGAGGTCGCGACGACGCGGGCGGTATCCGGCTCGCTCTCGTTCGAGCTTGGTTCGGGAAATACTACTGCCCTCGTCGGGTATTCGCGAACCAACCTGAAGCCTTTCTTCGATCTGTTTTGGGATCCCGGCGACTCAATTCAGCTTGGCATCGGTCATAAGCTGAGCAGCTACGATCGCATTCAGGCTTACACGATCTTTGACGTGCGTCTGCACACGGGGCAACAGAACACTCATGTGGTCTGGCGGCGCAAGTTGAACGCCAGCAACGGCGTCACCTTTGACGGCATCTTCAAGTCGGGACATGAGGATTCCGGTCAGTTCATTCGCTCCGTCAGTTTGGGAGTTTACTATGATCGTCCGCATTGGTTTTGGAAGCTCTATTACGATCCACACGTAAACTTCACCGGTCATACAATGGTGCGAACAGGTATTGGTTTGAAGTTCTGACGCAGCGATCACATCGGCACTTTGAGAACTCACGCAAACAAAAAAATCGGTACCAGAGGAAGGATTTCTTCGGCCCTGGAGGCGCTGAAGTACCGAGACTTCAGACTCTTTCTGGGCGGCCAGGTAATCTCACTTGCCGGCAATTACGTTCAGACCATAGCGCAGGCCTGGCTCGTCTACCGTCTGACGGGGTCGGCTGCTTTGCTGGGCCTGGTAGCTTTCTCCGGACAGATTTCGATCTTCGTGCTCGCGCCGATCAGCGGCCTCGTCGCCGACACAAAGTCACGCAAGCAAATTCTTTTCGCGACACAGATCGCGCCGATGTTGTTCAGCTTTTTGCTGGCGGCGCTCACCCTTACCGGACGGGTTCAGGTGTGGCACGTCTTTGCGGTTGCTGCTTTGCAGGGCGTAGTCAACGCTTTCGATTTTCCAGTTCGCCAGGCATTCGTGGCCGAGTTGGTGCCGAGAGAGCACTTGATCAGCGCGGTGACGTTGAACTCTTCGATGATCAACAGCGCGCGCACGATTGGTCCGGGGATTGGCGGACTGTTGGTCGCCGTAGTCGGCGAAGGCTGGTGCTTTCTCGGAAACGCTTTGAGTTTTGTCGCAGTAATTATCGTACTGCTGCTGATGAAATCAAGCGCTGCCCGGAAAAAAGCACCGCTGCACTTTCGCGCCGGCGTGTCTGAAGCTTTCAATTTTGTTCGTCACACTGGGCCGGTGGGCGCTCTATTGGTGCTGCTCGGCTTAATCAGTTTCACGGGATTGCGCTACGAAATCCTGATGCCGGTGTACGTGAAAGAAATGTTGCACGGGGGGCCGACTCAATTCGGTTTGCTGATGGGCGCCTCCGGCGTTGGAGCTATTCTTGGTTCGTTGGTCCTGGCGATGTTTAGCAACGTGCGGACGCTTGGTGATTGGGCGGCGCTGGCCGCGGCCGGCTTTGGCGGCAGCCTGGTCCTTTTATCGTTCTCGCACTCATTCGCTTTGTCGGTGCTCGTGATGTTGCTGCTCGGATTTACGATGGTGACTGGATTGGATGCGTCGAACACTTTGGTACAGCGCATCGTGCCCGACGAATTACGTGGGCGGGTAATGGCGATCTGGACGATGATGCTGTCCGGTCTGGCGCCGTTCGGTTCGCTCGTGGTCGGCTTGCTGGCGCAGCAATTTTCAGCGCGTAGAACGTTTGCCGCCGGCGGCATGGCGTGCATCATGGGCGCCATGGGCTTTGGCTTTTCCTTACCAATTCTTCAACGTGAAGCACGGAAACTCATTCTAAAGCGCGAAAGCGCCGGCGCGGGCTCGGTGGCGGTAGACAAAAACTGAGGGCCGCGAGCGAGCGGCAATCGGTTTACGCGACTGCCCGCATTCCAGCTTGTGACTGAATCTCAAGGACTTTTTAATCTTCCATTAAGGTAAACGTCCGTATACTCGACGCCTCGGACGAATTTATGCGGAACACATCGAAGGCAGGCGGACGCTTGCTCTTAGCTTTGGCAGCGCTGTCATGTTTTGCAGGACTCCTGTGCGCGCAGACACCACCGCCAACTTCGACTCGGCCAACGACTCCATCGACGCGGTCGCCTCCGCCGGCGAAGTCACCATCCGTCACTCCCTCACCTAACCCAACTCCGCAACCGACTCCGTTACCGCAGTCAACACCCTTTGCTATGCCAAGTGCGCCTGGCCCATCGCCGGCCACGGCCGCAACACCTGTTCCTGGTTTAACTCCGCCGGCGGTCTCGCTGGGCAGTCAGACTCCTCAGAATTCAAATCCGCTTACGCTGGAGGAGGCTTTGCGTCTGGCGAACGCGCAGGCGTCGACATTTCAACAGGCGGGGCTCAACGAAAAAATTGCCGCTGAAGATGTGAAGCAGGCACAGGCGGCTTTCTTGCCGAAGGTGAGCGCGCCCTTGAGCTACATCTACACGTCGCCTGCCCTCGGACAGCCCGCGGGCACGCCGCGAGGGCCGAGCTTTATCGCCAACAATGCGATCAGCGAGTACGAGGCGCTGGTGAACGTCGCCGGAGATTTTGATATAGCCGGCAGGCTCCGCGCGACCCTGGCGAAGAATCGCGCGCTACTCGCCGCGGCGCACGCCGGCACCGAAGTCGCCCGCCGCGCACTGGCCCAGGCCGTGCTCGAGTCTTATTACGGACTGGCTCTGGCGATTGCGCAGCGCACGGCGGCCGAAGGGAATCTGACGGCGGCCGAAGAGTTTGAGCACATTACGGCGCTGCTGCTAAGCGGCGGTGAAATTGCCCCGGTTGATTTGACGCGTGCGCATCTGCAAACGATTTCGCGGCGCGATGAGCTGGAAAGGGCGCGCGCTAATGAAGAAGTTGCCGCCGGAGCTCTGCGGGTGCTGATCGGTTACGATTTCATCCGACCAATCAGCACGAGCGATCTGGCGCTGGTCCTGCCTAACGATAACGAGTTTCAGCAGTTTAATCCCGCTGATATTTCCCGCCGGCCGGAGTTCGCTCAACTAGAAGCACAGCTTCGCGCCGCCACGCAGGACATCAGGATCGCGCGTGCCGATCGTTTGCCGGGCCTCTCATATTCAATGAATGGCGGCTTCGATACAGACTCGCTCAACGGTCCGCGACTCAAGGAACATTCAGGCGTATCGGCGGCGGTAAGTCTTACCATTCCGATCTTTGATTGGGGCGCCACCAGAAGCAAAGAACGTCAGGCGCGGCTGCGTGTGCAGGTAGCAGAGAACGAGCGCACGGTTGCTCTGCGAGGGTTTACGCAACAGTTCCATGCGGCGCGATCGCAAGCCGCCAGTGCGGCCGAGCGGGTACGTTTGGCGCGCGAGGGAGTGCTGGCTGCCCAGGACAATTTGTCGGCTTCGATCGCGCGTTACCGCGCCGGCGAAGCTCAGATTATCGAAGTTACCGATGCGCAAACCATGCTGGTGACTCAGCGTGCGGCGCTCTACCAGGCACTATTCGATTATCAAACGGCGCTCGGGCGTCTGAGACAGGCGACAGGACAATGAAGCCAGAAGACGATTTAGATCAGCACTCGACCGGAGCGGGAGAGCCGGCTCACGTGTTTACATCGTATGAGGAAACGCGTGTGCGTCGTGTATCAATGAAGCCTCGGCAGCGGAACCTGCTGATCGTTTTTATCTCGCTCGCATTGATCCTGATTCTCGTGATCGCCGTAGTAGTGTGGCGACGAAGGACTGCTGCGCCGGCTGATGAGACGGCGGCGCCGGTTGTCAGCGTCAAGGTGGCCAAAGCCGAGAAGGAAGCCATCGCCGCCCAGATCGTAGCGGTCGGTACGATCTGGCCGCGAGAGAAGTCTGATGTCGGAGCCAAGATTAGCGCGCAAATCAAAACGATGGCGCTGTTGAAGAACAAGCTCGTCAGGGCCGGCGAGGTGATCGCAGTGCTCGAGTCTCGCGACCTTCAGGCTCAGCGGGCCGAAGCAGTCGCTGCTCTAAATCAGGAACGAGCCAACGAGCGGAGCGTCACAACGGGTACGATTCCGCAGACCAACGCTCAGGACCAGAAGGCTCTGCGGGATGCGCGCGCGAAAGCCGCCACGGCGCGGGCCACGTTCGAACGTCGCCAGTTTCTCTATGACAAGGGAGGCATCTCGAAAAAGGACCTTGAAGCCTCACAGCTGGAACTGACGACGGCCGAAAACGAACTTCGCCTCGCTGAGCAAACGATTACGCTGCGCGCCACTTCGCTCAATCCGAACGATCGCGCGTTGGCCGCCGCCAGAGTTGCTCAGGCGCAACAACACCTGGCGACCCTCGATGCACAACTCAGCTACGCGACGATTCGCGCGCCCATCACGGGCATCGTCACAGACCAGTTTCAATATCAGGGTGAGTTTGCCGCGGCGGGAGGAAAACTCTTGACCATCGCCGATATCAGCGAGGTGATCGTCAAAGCTCCTTTTGCCGACACAGTCGTGTCAGAACTTAAAGTCGGAGATCCGGCAGCGGTCTTGCCCACGGATACTACAAGTGAAGAGATGAAAGGCCGGATTACCTTGCTCAGCCGCTCGTCTGATCCGACCAATCGCACCGTCGAGGTTTGGGTGACTCTGGCGAACGGCGCGGGCAAATTGCGAGCGAATGGCGCGGCGCAGGTCACGATCTCTGCCAACTCAAAAACCGACGCGGTGGTGGTCCCTACCTCAGCGGTGACGCTTGATGCCAGCAATGCTAATGAAGGAACTGTGATGGTCGTGGACGCGGCGTCAGTCGCTCACGAAACAAAAGTCGCCGTCGGGATCCGCACCAGCGACAAGATGGAGATTGCCTCCGGCTTGCAGGGAGGCGAGACGGTGGTGATTGAAGGTAATTTCTCTTTGGCGGACGGCAGCAAAGTCGAAGTTGCCAAAGACGAACCAGCACCGGATGAGAAGAAGGCGGAAGGGAAATGACGCGCTTTGAAAGACACATTTTTCATTTTCCATTTGTCATTTCTCATTTTTCACTTTGGTCGTTCGTCTTCGTGTGATTTCGTGAATCGTGCTTAATTCAGCTTGGCGAAGCATCCACTAAGTGACACGAAGCAACGTGAAAAGTGCACCAGATGACAAATGAAAAATGAGAAATGATAGATGGAAAATGTTCATGACTGCGACAGTAACTCGCCTCCAGACGAAAGATCTCTTTGAGCAAGGGCACCGACAATGAATCTCGCCCGGCTTGTCTCAAACCAATCGCGCGCAGTGCTGGTCATGATAGCCCTGATCTGCGCCGGCGGATTGTACGCAGCCTGGCAATTGCCAATCGCGATTTTTCCCGCAACCAATTTTCCTCGCATCGTAATCATTGTTGATAACGGCGTAGCGCCGGCGCCGCAGACGCTGGTCTCCGTCACCCGTCCCATTGAAGAAGCAATGAACGGCATTCCGGGGATCCAGCGAATTAAGTCGAAGACTTCTCGTGGCTCTTCCGAGGTCAGCTTGTTCTTCGACTGGAGCGTGGACATAGTTCAATCGCTGCAATTGGTGCAGGCGCGCCTTTCACAGCTTGCCTCGACACTGCCGCCAACCGCGAGAATCGATCACGTTGAGCGGCTGACTTTCGCCGTCTTCCCCGTGACCGGCTACAGTCTGACTTCAGACACGCGCGACCTCGCCAGCCTGCGGGACATCGCCAACTACACAATTCGCCCGCAACTGGCCCGCTTGCCCGGCGTTGCAACTGTGGGCGTGGCCGGAGGCAAGAACCGCGAATTTCACGTCACGATCGATCCGGACCGTCTGGTGGCCCACAACGTTTCGGTTCAGCAGGTAGTCGATGCGGTCCACAATTCGAACATCATTGTCTCGCCCGGTTTGATCGAGGAGAATCATCAGCTTGAACTGGCCCTGATTAGTGGCCAGGCTACCAAGCCCGAAGAGTTGAACGGCATTGTGGTAGCGACCGTCAACAACGCGCCGGTTACTCTGGCCGATGTCGCTACTGTGGGAGCCGGGGTCGAACCGGAATATACCCTCGTCAGCGCCTACCCCGGCAAGCCAGCGGTGCTGCTGAATATCAATCGTCAGCCCGATGCGAACACCGTTGCGGTAGTGGATGAGGTAAAGGCCGAGTTGGCTGCGATGCGTTGGCAGATTCCCAAAGACATCACCATCGCTCCTTACTACGACCAGTCGCTTCTAGTGCGCGACTCGATGAACTCAGTCCGCGACTCAATCCTGATTGGCTTACTCCTCTCGGTAGTGATCCTCTTCGCCTTTCTGAGGAACTGGGGCACAACCTTCGTCGCAGTGCTGGTGATTCCGGTGACGGTGCTGGCGACGTTTCTGGCCATGTATCTCGCTGGGCTGAGCTTTGATCTGATGACGCTGGGTGGCGTTGCGGCGGCCATTGGACTGGTGATCGATGACGCAATCGTAGTCGTCGAGAATATTTATACGCATATGGCGCGGGGGCAATCGCGCCGTGAAGCCGTGCAGAAAGCCATCTCAGAAATCACCATTCCGATTATCGGCTCGACGATTACCCCGGTCGTAGTATTTCTGCCGCTGACCTTGCTCACCGGCGTCACGGGCAGCTTCTTTCGCTCGCTCGCGCTCACCATGGCGGTGGCTTTGCTCACCTCACTGGTACTGGCACTGTCGTTTACCCCGGTGCTCGCCGAACGATTCGTGAGGGCTAAACGACGTGAAGGTTGGAAAGAAGATCCCGACCGCAGGAGAGATCATGAGTTGCTGGCCGACGAACGTGAAGAGGAAGAAGAAGCGCACGGCCGTTTTTTGGGCGCGATTGTCCGGCGCTATGACTGGGTGCTGGGCCACGCGCTTGATAATCGCTGGGCCGTTCTAATTATTGTGGCCGTGGTTCTCGCCGGCTCGTTTTTCCTTTACCGATCCCTGGGCTCTGAGTTCCTGCCGGAATTCGATGAGAGCGCTTTCATTCTCGACTATTGGGCGCCGCCAGGCTCGTCCCTCACTGAAACGGATCGCATGCTTCATCACGTTGAGGACCTGCTCCGAGAGACGCCCGAGGTGGAGGGCTATTCGCGACGCACGGGGCTGGAACTGGGACTGTTTATAACCGAGCCCAACCGAGGCGACTTTGCAGTCAAGCTGAAGCCCGGGCACAAGCGGGCCACCGACGAGGTGATGGCCGAGTTGCGGCAGAAGCTGGCCGAGTCAGAGCCGGCTTTGGAAGTCGAATTTGTCGGCATTCTCTCTGACGTTATTGGTGACTTGACCAGCTCGCCGGAGCCAATTGAAATCAAACTTTTCAGCGAGGACACCGCGGCCTTGCAAGCCAAAGCCGATGAAGTTGAAGCGTCAATCAAGAAGATCCAGGGTGTAGTCGATACCAAGAATGGCGTGATCGTAAGCGGACCGGCCATCACCTTCAACATCGATCCGCAGCGCGCCTCGCGCTTCGGTGTCACGGCCACTGACATTGCGAACACGATCACGACGGCAATGTCGGGCGACGCGGCTTCATCAATTCTGCAGCAGGGCCGGCTGATCACGGTTCGAGTCATATTCCCGCCGGACGTGCGCACCTCACTCGACAAAGTGAGTGCTTTGCAGGTGCGTTCTTCATCGGGCGCCCTGTTCCGGCTCGATCAGGTCGCGGATGTCGCTTATGACAAAGGCCAGACCGAGATCGGACGTGAAAATTTGCGCCAGGTGGTGGGGGTGACGGGGCGTTTGGAAGGCAAAGATCTGGGCACGGCAATCAATGAGATTAAGACTCAGTTGGCGAAGGATGTGAAATTGCCACCGGGTATGACGATCGAGTACGGCGGCCTTTATCAGGAACAACAATCAAGTTTTCGCGAGCTAATGATTTCACTAATTCTGGCCATCGTGCTGGTTTTTCTTACCCTCCTGATCGAGTTCCGTTCCTTCGCGCATCCAATCGCAATCGTCACCGGCGCGGTGCTCGCTCTCGGGGGCGTGCTGCTGGGTCTTTTCATTACCCAGACAACGCTCAACGTCGTCTCACTTATGGGGATGATTATGATTGTCGGCATTGTGGCGAAGAATGGCATTCTAATGCTCGACGCGGTTGAGGACCACCTCGCCGCGGGAGACACTGTGCGCGAGGCTTTGCTGCGATCGGGCCGTCGTCGTTTTCGTCCGGTGCTGATGACTTCGCTCGCAGCTATGCTGGGGATGCTGCCGCTGGCGTTAGCGCTCGGTGCAGGCTCGGAACTTTTGCAGCCTCTGGCCATTGCCGTCATCAGTGGATTGGCTGTGGCCTTGCTGCTTTCTCTGGTGGTGACCCCGACCGTCTACACCCTGCTGAGACGCAAGCCATCGTAAACGTAATTCAAAGGGGAGTCGTAACATGAGAAGTAACAGAATATCGAAGTGCCTCTTCGGCATGGTCTTTTCCGCAGTCCTTTTTTCCGCTTCAAGCAGCAGCCAGGCACAAACACCAAGTCCTTCACCGACGCCGCAACCTTCGGCGACGCCGACGTTGGAGAGGCAATTTTTCAAAAACGTCTTAAGTGATCAGAAAGCGATCTGGACCTCGCCATTTCATCTGCACGCCGGCGACGCGCGTTGGCTGGCGCCGCTGGGTGTGGGCACCGCGGCCTTGATCGCCACCGATCGCCGCACGGGCGACGCGATCGGAACTTCGACCAGGCAGTTGAATATCAGCCGCGTCGTGAGTTACGCCGGCTCAGGTTATGGAGCGGGCGGAGTTGCCGCGACGTTTTATTTGTTGGGACGAGGCCTGAATAACCGGCGAGCTCGAGAGACGGGCATTCTCAGCGCAGAAGCATTGATCGATAGTGCGATCGTCGTGACCGCGCTGAAAGAGATCACACAACGTCGTCGCCCGACTGCCGTTAATGGACGCGGCGATTTCTTTGACGGAGGATCTTCCTTTCCGTCGGGACACAGCGTCGAGGCATGGTCGCTGGCCACAGTCATCGCCAACGAATATCACGATCGACCTCTGGTGCAGGTGGCCGCGTATGGAATTGCCAGCGCCGTTAGTGTCGCTCGCTTCACGGGGCGCAACCATTACCTTTCTGACGTGCTGGTTGGCAGTGCGTTGGGATACGGTATTGGGCGCTACGTCTATCACGCCCATCACCGCAAAGAATCTGTGTCAGGCTCAGGCGATGAAGAGGCGTCGAATCAACGCTCGAAGGCGTGGCCGCTAATCGCTCCTGAATACGAGCGCCACGCGCGCGAGTACGGGGTCGCGCTCGCGTGGAGTTTTTAATTAGGAATCACAGGCAAAGTAGCGCAAGTTGCTAACTTGCGTCTCTCCGTCGAACTAGCACGCAAGTTAACAACTTGCGCTACAGAACAATGTTTGATTCGGTTCGCACACGATTGACGCTCTGGTACGCCGGCGTGCTCGCGCTGTCGCTGATAGCCTTCGCGGTGCTCGTTTACTACGCGGCCGCGGGTATTTTTTATGCCCGCCAGGACGAGTCGTTGCGCTCGACGGCCGAAACGGTTGCGAGCGCATACGTGCAGGAATTGGAAGAAGAACAATCCGTGGCGAAGGCCAACGAGGTCGTCCTGGCCCAGATGGTCTTTCCAAATCGTTACGTGGAAGTTGTCGGCGCCGATGGCCGCGTAGCCGCGTGGTCGAGCAACCTCGTCGGTCATCAGTTGACGATTCCCGGACCGGCGCTCGGCGAAGCGCGCCAGCGCGGCGGCAGCTTTGTAGTGTTGAATGGCTTGCGCGTCGCGGTCGTGCCCTTGTCACGGGATAGCAATAAGCAACTCGGCTTCGCGATCGTGGCTGAGCCTTTGAGCGTTATCGAGGAAGGCTTGCGGCGTTTGCGCCGCGATTTTCTTTTCGGCGTTCCTTTAATTCTGCTGTTTGCTTCGGTGGCCGGATATTTTCTCGCGCGCAAAAGCCTTTCGCCAATTGCTCTGATGAATCAGCAGACCCAGCGGATCACGGCGGAAAATCTTTCGGCGCAGCTTGATGTGGCGAACCCGCGCGATGAAGTAGGGCAGTTGGGTCTGACCGTCAACGCGCTGCTGGCGAGACTGAGTGCGGCTTTCCAGGAGCAGAAACGTTTTATCGCTGATGCTTCCCATGAGTTGCGAACGCCGCTTGCCGTACTGCGTGGCGAAACCGAAGTCGCGCTGGAGAGGGAACGCGCCCCCGACGAATACCAGGATTCTTTGGCGCTGATTAAAGAGGAAGCTGAGCGACTGTCGCGGATCGTGGAAAATCTTTTCCTGCTGGCGCGCGAGCCCGTCAATGCACGTTCGATGATGAGAGAGCCCTTGCGGCTGGATGAATTGGTCGCTGACTGCGTCCGGGCGGCGCAGGTTCTGGCAGCACAAAAGGGATTGCAGCTAAAGATCGATGGCAGCATGCCGGCGATAACTTTGAGCGGAGACGATGAACTGCTCAAGCGAATGCTGCTCAACCTTCTGGACAACGCAGTGAAGTACACGCCGCCCGGCGGCGAGATCAGCATCGCGTTGGGATCGCAGAACGGCGAGGCTCACATCGTCGTCACGGATACGGGCATCGGCATACCGGCGGCGGATCAACCGCGCATCTTCGATCGTTTTTATCGAGTCGACAAGGCGCGCTCTCGCGCTTTGGGCGGCGCGGGTCTGGGTCTCTCAATCGCCCGCTGGATCGTCGAGGGGCACGGTGGATCTCTTTCAGTTGAGAGCGCGGTGGGTCGTGGCAGTGCCTTTACGGTGCAGTTGCCTTTGAAAGAGTAAGCTGAAGACAATTCATTGGCATTTGATGTGAACTGGCCAGTTTCCTGGTGTGACTCGCGAGTGAGTGCCTGGCGCTCCAGGGTGTCTAGAGAAGGCCCTACCTTAGTTTGAAAATTGAAATCAGGAATTTGAAATCCCGCCTCGACCCTCTCATTCTTCCCACCGCCGTTGCGCGGACCCTTGGGCGCTTCGCAGACTGTCAATAGATTTTTCCTCGCTGAATTTCGCGGCGCCGGTTTTAGTCAGCTTAGCCAACTCCTTGAACAACTTCTCATCCACCTCTTTGAAGTTAAAGCACGACTTGCCCTGCATCCGTTTCTTCAATTCGGGTGTCATACCCTTCAACAGATCCGGGCTGGCATAGACCGACATCAAGTAGAAGCTCACGTACGCTTTGCCCAGCCGCACGCCGCCAAAGCAGAGCGGCTGTTTGTTCTTCATGAGGTGCCGCGTGTTTAGCAGGTAGTAAGTCGGGCTGTCTTGGGCGACGTCCATCTTCTTTGCATAGGGCTGAAAAATCGCTTTCAGCCTGGCAAAGACTTTCTCGAAGTTATTGTTGTCCGGCATGTTGATTTCTCCCTCGCGCGATATTAGCAAACGCCGGCCGTGCCAGATCAATTATCTAACCCGATAGCAGGTTATTAGTTTCTGCTGGATGCGCTACACAAGAATAGTTTTCCTGGTCCCCGCAACCCACCGCGCGAGGGCTTCGTTGAGACAAATGCGAATATCTCGCCGAATACCAATAGCAAGACGGTCTCATCGAACACCGGCGTTCTGACTAACAACAACGGAAATAAGAATACGGCGGGCGTTAATTCAATTAACGGTAACCGCAATCGCAATCGGCCCTAATCCTTCACTCTGAAAAGGACGGCTACGACGGAGGCTTTCACTTGAAGAGTGGAGACCTCTTTTTCTATTGTGGCCCTCGAAGTAGGGAAGGGATTGCACGGAATTCACTCTGCTACCTGCCAAACCTTTCCCGCCCACTGGGGTGAAGGTGAGTGATTTGGATGCAACGAGTCACGTGAAAATCGCGTTCCGCTTCCCGCGAGATGAGCGTATCATTTCTTCCCATGACCTCCTCCGTCAACATCCAGGAATTATTCGGCGGGATCGATATTTATTTGTTCGATCAACTTCTGAAGGGACGAATTGTCCCGGGGATGCGGGTGCTCGATGCGGGTTGCGGCGCCGGTCGGAATCTGGTCTATCTGCTTAAGAGCGGCTTTAAAGTTTTCGGTGTCGATGAATCCAGCGGCGCGTTGGCCCAGACTCAACGGCTCGTGACAGAGCTGGCTCCGCAGTTGCCCCTCGAGAACTTTCGGGTAGAACCGGTCGAGCGAATGTCTTTCGCGGACGCCAGCTTTGATGTTGTCTTAAGCAGCGCCGTACTTCACTTTGCTCGCGATGAAGAACAATGGCAATCGATGGTCAGCGAAATGTGGCGCGTGTTGATGCCCGGCGGGATCTTCTTTGCGCGTCTGGCCTCGAGCATCGGGATTGAAGACAAGATCACGCAGATTGACGGGCGGCGATATCATATTCCCGATGACAGCGAACGCTTTCTGGTGGATGAGGCGATGTTGGTCAGCGTCACCGCGGCGCTGGGCGGAGAGTTTATTGAGCCGATCAAAACTACGGTCGTGCAAAACATGCGGGCGATGACTACCTGGTGTTTGAAGAAGCGGTAGGCGAAAGACAGGAGGTGTTCAATCAGCAAAACCGTTAGCACGATATTCGGAATTGTGCTCGCTCTGTTGAGCGCGTTCTTTGTTTTCTACACAGCGCGGCTCCTGTATGTGACGCACGGGCTGACGGCGATCCGCACCGGCGGCCAGGGCGCGTACGTGGGTGCAGTAGTTTTTCCGTTGCTGGCGATGCTGTTTGGCTGGGTCGCGTGGAGACTTTTGCGATTGAAAAAATAGACCGGCGCGGAATCACGCCGTATGCGTTTCGTCGAGTCGAGCAGGCTATTGAATGGACCACGGGACCCGGAACGTCTAATCCGAATACCAGAAAACCCCGCTAGTGGCGGGGTTTTCGTCTAACGTATGCGTAGCTCCAAGCTACCGGTTCGCGTTCCCGCGACCTCGGCGAGTTCGGCGATGACGCGGTTAGTCTGATACAGATCGCTGAGGGGAGATTTGAGATTGTCCGCCGCTGGTTCGTTCATCGTGGTGATCGAAAGCTAATCCTATTTCTAATCGCGAGTCAATTCCGCGTGCAACCAGCGTGTCAGAAGGCCGACCGTCGGGGAGGGCATCTCTCGGCCCTGTGCGTCACGATTAGAATTGCCCTCCCTCACGGTCGGGCTTCCGACACTCATCTTTGACAACACCCGACTGGAAATCGACAATCACAAATCGGCAATCGAAAATACTCTCTATGTATCCAGCAGGAAACCTTTTCATCCCAGCGCCGCACGGACAACTGGAAGCTATTTTGAAACCGCCACGCGGCGCGATTCGTGGGGCCGCGTTGGTACTGCATCCGCATCCGCTCTTTGGCGGCACCATGCACAACAAAGTCGTGTTTCGGGCTGCCGCCGCGCTCAACGATGCCGGCCTGGTCGTACTGCGTATAAACTTTCGGGGAGTAGGACAAAGCACGGGTAAGCACGACGAAGGCCATGGTGAGCGCGACGATGCGCGAGCCGGGCTCGATTATCTCGCGGCGAATTATCCCGATCAGGAAATCACTCTTTGCGGTTTTTCGTTCGGCGCGCGCGTAGGCCTGGAAGTTGGAATAGCGGACGAACGCGCCACGCGGCTAATCAGTATCGGCACTCCGGTAGATAAGTACGACTTCAGTTTTCTCGAAGAATGTCTTAAGCCAATACTTTTCGTCCAGGGCGATCGGGATGAGTTCGGAGGCGTCGAGCGCCTGCGTGAATTAGTGGCGAAACTCAAAGCGCCGGCGGAATTGAAAATCATCAAAGGCGCGGGTCATTTCTTTGATGATCAACTGGACGAGTTGAAGGCGGCGATTACTGAGTGGGTTTTGGTAGAGCAGCGACAGTAGCCCGACGGTTTGGTGGGCGTTAATCCTCATTAAGGGGCTATCTCTGTTGCCGTGCAGATAAGAGCAACTGAAGCCATGACGGATTTGGAGTGCGCTGACTTGTCAGCGCTTTGGTATCCGGCGACTTGTCGCCGGAATTTACGAAGTGGGCGTTAGCCGCAACAAGTCGCGGCCTTAAAAAGCGGTAACAAGTTACCGCACACCAAATTATAAATGACCGCGCGCAGCCAGCAGCTCAGCGTTCAAGATCGCCGCGCCGGCCGCGCCGCGAATCGTGTTGTGACCCAGCGCCATGAAACGATAATCGAGGACGTTGTCCCTCGCGATGCGGCCGACGGTAACGCTCATTCCAAATCCGGCATCGCGATCCAGACGCGGTTGTGGACGATCAATCTCGTCACGCACGATGATAGGTCGAGCCGGCGCTGAATGCAGCTTCAACTCCTGCGGCAGCGACACAAAAGAGCCGAGCGCCGCGTGAACCTCATCGATCGATGCCGTCCGCGCCAGCTTCACCCGAATCGCTGCCAGGTGCCCATCGATTACGTTCACTCGGTTGCACTGCGCGCTGATCTTCATCGCCGCCATTTTGATCGTCACTCCGTCGACGCGGCCGAGGATCTTCACGGTCTCGGTTTCGATCTTCTCCTCTTCACCACCGATGAAGGGCAAAACGTTGTCGGTAATATCCAGCGACGCTATGCCGGGATAGCCTGCGCCGGAAATCGCTTGCATCGTGGTTGCGACGCACGAATCAACGCCGAAGTTCCGATGCAACGGCGCCAGAGCCATTGCGATCACGATGGTCGAGCAGTTCGGGTTAGTGACGATATAACCGCGTTCGTAACCGCGGACGTCGCGCTGTGTGGTGATTAGTTCAAGATGTTCCGGATTCACTTCCGGAATCAATAGCGGCACGTCCACATCCATCCGATGTGGAGATGAATTGGTAATGACCGGGAAACCGGCCCGGGCAAAACTCTCTTCCGCGTCACCGGCAATTTCTCCGGGCAGACTCGAGAACACGAAATCGCAATCGAGCGGCGGCGCCGGCGATTGCACGATGATCCTCTTCACGCGCTCGGGCATTTCACCCGGCAGCCGCCACGTGCAGGCGTCCGCATAAGTCTTCCCCTGCGATCGATCAGATGCCGCGAGCGCGGCGACCTCAAACTGCGGATGATCTTCCAGCAGTTGAATAAAGCGCTGGCCCACCACGCCAGTCGCACCCAGAATGCCCACGCGAAGTTTCTTGTTCATTGATTCGTCATGTTTCCCTTAGATCAAATTTAACGCAGAGGGCGCAGAGGCTTCGCGGAGGGACGCAAAGGTCTTCCTCTGCGTTACTTTGCGAAAACCTCTGCGTCCTCTGCGTTCAAATATTCTCACCCCAGCGATTTCAGCGCCTCGCCCAAGCGCCGCATGCCTTCCGTCAGTTTGGCTTCGTCGGCGCAATACGAGACGCGCAGAAACCCTTCGCCTTCGCTGCCAAATGCCGACGCCGGAATCGTCACGACACCGTGCTCGAGTCCCGCTTCCGCCACGCGCAGCGATTCGCCATAACGACTAACATCGACCATCGCGTAGAAGGCGCCTTCAGGTGTCACGCAGCGCAAACCGAGTTCGTTACGCAGAAGTCCGAACAGATGATCCCGCCGTCGATGAAATATCTCACGCATCTCTTCGCGCGCCAGGGCCGCTTCATCCGTCCACGCCGCCAGCGCCGCTTTCTGTGAGATGCTCGAAGCACACGTGACTGCGTATCCGTGCAGAACGAGCGCCGCGCGTATCACAGCTTCCTCACCGGCCAGCCAACCGATTCGCCAACCCGTCATCCGCATCGACTTTGAAAGTCCGCTGACGACGATAGTGCGCGGATAAAACTCGGAGATAGAAGCTGGGCGTTCCGGCGTGTAGTAAAGCTCCCGATAAATTTCATCGCTGACGATGAAAGCATCCGAGCCGCTCTCCGAAACTGCATCGGCCATCGCCCGCAAATCGGCTCGGGTCAAAGCGCGTCCCGTCGGATTCGACGGGCTAATGCAGATCACAACTTTCGTTCGCGGCGACAGTTGGCGCTTGAAATCATCGAGGTCAAAACCAAAATCATTCTTCGCCGGCAGTGCGTACGACACAGCGCGACCGCCAGCCATCCGCGTAATCATTGGGTAAGCAATGAACCCAGGATTTGGCATCAGCACTTCATCGCCAGGCTCGATTAATGTCATCAAGATCAGGTAGAGAGCTTCCTGCGATCCCGCGGTAACAACCACTTGATCCGTCGATAGCTTCATGTGCGGATAATCGCCGGCGATCCGTTCCCGCAATTTCGGGATGCCCGCCTGCAAAGTGTACCCACTCTGTTCTTCCTGAATGACGCGCACCGCTTCGCGCCGAATCACCTCCGGCGTCGGCAGATCAGGTTCGCCCAAACCGAGACTAATGCTGCCCGGCTTCGCGCGATCCGAGATCTTTCGGATCATGCTTTTTTCGATGCCGCGCAGGAAGGCTGGTGGTTGGAATGGTTTCAATGAATTTGCTGCTGCCAACCCGTCTGATAATGAACCTAAATAACTTGAATGCTTTGAATGGTAATCAGAATATCGACCTGAGGAAGGTACCCTTTAAGACGCTCTTTGAATCCTTTGAGACGCTTCGTTGTGAGTTTATCGCCAGTTGTGAGAATTTCTATCTTCAAGATCTCAACGCATCCCAAGCCATCATATCTCCAAGTTCTTCGATTTGGTGCCGTAAAAGAACCAAAGACAGCGACCAAATCCTTAAGCACGCACACGATCTTTTCCTGGTCAATCGGACCACTATCTTTATGACTCAATGGCAGATGAATTTCACATTTTTGCAATGGTCGTTTTCGCATCTGTTCATCATCCCACTACCCTATCACTCTGAAATCAATTCGGTTTGTAACTCCATCAAAAGCATAGCGCACCAGTTTTACGTCATTCCACTCCAAGGATTGGGCTGGCCTTACGCCAACTGTGTATCTCCGCGTGCCAACAGTCTGCTTATGTTCAACTGCTTGCTGATCGAACTCGTAAGCGAGAAAGAAAGCTCGGATCATTGAGTAGTCGCCGTAAGAGTACTCATCTCTCACCCAATCGACATATTTCAGCAATTGGTCAATATCCTCCAGTGTCGCGGCGCCTCTTTTGATCTCACATACAATAAAACGTGATCTGGTCGGCTTGAACCCCGACACATATGCATAACCAAACAAATCCATTTTGTCCATATAGTCGACTGGCTTGAAAGGTGATGCCACTACTTGATGCGAGAGATAATCCCAGTTTCCAAAGACGTCGGACGTATTATTGTCCTCAAGCGACAACTGATGCAGAAGCCCGGCCTCTATGGCCATCTCGTGCCTTAATCGATCTCCATCTGCACAGGCTGCCAACACGGCCGACATTCCATGGTCGAACGCGTATTCCGGAGACAATCGACCAGCAATCTGCTCATGAACTGGCTCAAACTCAAAAACGCCGCCGTCTCGCGACATCGACAGGGCATGTTGATTCCGTTTTAGGATTACGTCTCGAAAAGCCTGGTTCTCTTCATCGTCAAACTTGATAAATGAGAGCTTCCAAAAGACCCTCAGCATCCTAAACGCATCTGGGTTTGACGAAAGGACATCGTCCATGTCAATACCCAATCTGAAGAAGTACGGATCGGGTTCGAAAACGCAGATGCAACGTTGATTGATGCTAGCCGCGCCTTCATCCCAAAGTAATTGTTCGCCGACGGTTTCGTATGGGAAAGGTTGGGCGCTGCCGGCTCCTGGAAAGTTAAAGAATTTGCAGTCGGAGCCGACATTAATTAGCTTTCCAATTCCATATATTTTCCGTTTGATAAAAAAGTAGATATTATCGCCTGTCCTCATGGAGGCGTAGTCTGCAAAGGTGCCTTCATGATGCACCTTCCATGAATGGGAAGGCGCTGACAGCTTTGTTCCATAAACGCCATTCCTGGTGTAGCGGTGGAGGGAATCAAGGCTGTCCAAACTAAAAATGTAACCTGCCATATACCTGATTTTTGCTAGTAATTCAGCACCACGACTTCCGGAATAGATCCTCTACCATTTGCATCTGAATTTACCGCTCGTTTTGCGAGGACAGTTTCAATTCGGAATTTCCGATACAACTCGAGCACCAAAGGTGTTTTTGAATTACTGAGCATGACGAAGGCCCCTTTGTCGGCCAACGAGGTAAAGACTTTGGCTAACTCTCTCTGATCTTCTTCACCAAAGCTGTCACGAGTGTAGCCGGTAAAGCTTGCAGTCTTGCTGATGGGATCATACGGCGGATCAAGGTAGAACAGATCTTCGGCTCTGGCGAGTTCTACTATACTCCGAAAGTCTCTGAGTTCGATGTTGACGCCTTGCAATGCCACACTCGCAGTCCGAACCACATCCTCATAAAGGACCTGAGGGTTTACGTAGCTTCCGATTGGGACGTTGAATTGGCCTTTGCTATTTACTCTATACAGGCCGTTGTAACATGTCCTGTTCAAATAAATCGTACGTGCTGCTCTTTCTACCCTGCTCAATTCGAGCTCTTGTCTGTCGAGCCCTCTGATGTCGTAATAGTATTTTTCCCCATGTTTTTTCTTGTGAATAGCTAGGGTCTCAACTAGTTCATCTACCTTATCCCTTACGACGAGGTATGCGTTTACAAGTTCGTCATTGTTATCAAGCAAGAATGTCTGGTTGGGGAGTCTGCTTGTGTTCCAAAGATGAAAGAACACAGCTCCTCCCCCCACAAACGGCTCGAAATATCTGCGAAACGCCTTTGGAAAATACGCCTCAAACTGGGCGAGAAGTTGATGTTTCCCACCTACCCATTTTAAGAACGGTCTCGCGGCCCTTGGTACTGCGTCTTGGGAAAAATGATCTGGTAGCCTTAGTTTTAAAGAATCTGTAATCATCTTAAAGATGTTAGGAGTTACCCTCAGGCCGGTCAAGTAATCAAACTTGCAACATTCAACGCAGCAAATCCTCCAGTTGCGTCGCCGCATCCGTCTTCTCATCACGATACTTCACGATCACGGGCGCGTAGAGCGACAGGCCCCACTCGCGTCCTTTTTCGCTTTGCACTGCGCGCGCTCCCGGGACCACGACTGCACCCGCGGGAATCTCGAGCGGCGCATCGCTATTACGCCGGTAGACTTGTTCGCGCACCAAATCGAAGACCGGAGTCGAGCCGGTAATAATCACGCCCGAAGCCAGCACGGCGCGCTCGCGCACAATCGCGCCTTCATAGACACCGCAGTTGCCGCCCACGATCACATCGTCTTCAATAATCACCGGCATCGCACCGGCCGGCTCGAGCACACCGCCAATCTGCGCCGCGGCCGAGAGATGCACGCGCTTCCCAATCTGAGCGCATGAACCAACCAGCGCGTGACTATCTATCATTGTGCCTTCATCGACGTAAGCTCCGGCGTTGACGAACATCGGCGGCATGCAAACCACGCCAGGGGCGATGTAAGCGCCGTCACGAATGCTCGATCCGCCCGGTACAATGCGCACGCGGTCGTTAATTGAAAATTTCCTAATTGGATAAGTATGCTTATCGAGGAATTGCAGGCTCGCTCCAGGCGGAGTCATTTCAATAATTGAACCCATGCGAAAGCCGAGCAGAATGCCACGCTTGACCCAGGCATTCGTCTGCCACTTGCCGTCAGAGTTACGTTCGGCGGCGCGTATCTCTCCACGATTCAGCGCGGTTTTGAATTCGGCGAAGAGCGCGAAGTCTTCCTGCGAATATTCAGCCCTTTCGCGACCGGCTAGTTGTTCGATCTGTTCCTGCAACGACATGGAAACTGTGCCTTACGCCAACCAGACCAATGATAGACCGAGCGCGGCTATGCCGCTTGACGTGCGGAAAGCCTATGGCTTTCCGACGACCTTGGTTCTTTACCGAGGCTCCGCCTCAGACTGCGCGCGGGCAGGCATAGCCTCCCGGACAACTTCAAAGTAACTCCCGGAAAGGCCGAGCCTTTCCGCACATCGGGCGGCTGAGCCGTACAAATTAGCAGGTCCTTCACGCGGTGGCATGCACCCGCTCCAGCAGACCTAGTTCAGTTAACACTTCATGAATCCGGGTGCGGCTCTTCTCCTGAATCGGCACCAGCGGCAGACGGAAGTTCTCGTCCAACAATCCCAACATCGCCATGGCGGCCTTTACCGGCCCCGGGCTTGATTCGATGAAGTTGATTTCCATCAGGGGCAACAGGCGGTAATGCAGCGCCCGCGCTGCCGTCCAGTTTCCTTCCAGGGCCAGCTCGGTCATCCGCGACATCAGATCAGGAATTTCGTTCGACGCTACGGACACGATTCCCTCTGCGCCGAGCGCGATCAGCGGGAGCGTCACCGCGTCGTCACCCGACAGTACCCGAAAGTTCGCCGGCCGCTCGCGCAAAATCTCCATAATCTGCGCCAGGTTTCCCGACGCTTCTTTGATAGCGACGATGTTCTCGCAATCCCTCGCCAGCCGCAGCACCGTCTGAGCCGCAATGTTGGACGAGGTACGGCCCGGAACGTTGTAGAGCATGATCGGCGTTTCCGGTACGGCCTCGGCGATGGCGCGAAAGTGAGCGTACAAGCCTTCCTGGGTCGGCTTGTTGTACCACGGAGCGACTTGCAGCAGAGCGTCGGCGCCCAGATCGCGCGCGCGCAGTGAATATTCAATCGCCGCCGCGGTCGAGTTGCTGCCGGTGCCCGCGACTACGTGGCCGCGACCGCGCGCGACTTCGATAGTGATCGCGATCACACGTTGGTCTTCTGCTTCCGTCATCGTGGCGCTCTCGCCGGTTGTGCCGCAGGGCACCAACAGACGGACCCCGCCGACAATTTGACGATCCACGAGCGCGCGCAGGCGCTCCTCGTCAATCGAGCCATCCGCCTTGAACGGAGTCACCAGCGCCGTCGCGCAGCCGCGCATCCAATCAACCTTCATCGTCATCTTCACACCTCCAGAGAATGGGCCAGATCATTTTCCATTTCTCATTTGTCATTCGTCGCCAAGGGGCCAACGAAGAAAGTGTATGGCACTGACTGCCGGTAAATCACGTGCATAAAAATCCCCGGATCGATGACAAATAGAAAATGATATATGGAAAATCTTCGATGAACTCAGCACTCCTTCAATATCTCGTCAAACACCTCTGAAAATTCATATACGCCTTTGTGTCCGATGATCCAACGGGCCGCGACCAGCGCGCCGGCTGCAAATCCTTCACGCGAACGGGCCGTGTGCGTCAAACTAATTTGATCCGCCGCGGAATCAAATCCAAGACGATGCGTCCCGGGAATGTACCCCGCACGCGTTGAGGTCACCGGGACTTCGCGCTTCAGACCCTCGGCCACGATGTCCCGCAGTTGCGCGGCGGTACCCGACGGCGCGTCACGCTTTCGTTTATGATGCGCCTCTTCAATGAAGCCGTCGTACGATTCGAGTCCGCGAAACAGCTCAGCCGCGCGCGCGGCGATGCGATAAAAGACTTGCACGCCGACGGAAAAGTTCGCGCCGTAGATCAACGCGCCCTCGTGTTCATCCACGATGCGTCGCACGTCAGGCACGAGCGATTGCCACCCCGTTGTTCCTACCACCAGCGGAACACCGGCGCGCGCGCAGGCTTCGGCATTTTTGGGGACCATGTCAGCAACTGAAAAGTCGATCGCCACGTCGCAGCCGCGCAGAGCATGCGCGAGATCCTCGACACCGCGAGCGGCATCGTCAATGTCGAGCGTAAGCGACACTTGATGGCCCTGCTCGCTCGCCAGCTTGCCGACGAGTTGACCCATGGCGCCATATCCGATTAGAGCTAGTTTCAATTTTTAACTCCGTATCCATGTTAAGAAAGTCCAATCGATTTTTAGACAACGGCCAAGAGACGTCGAACCAGATCCGCATAAATATCCACAGCTTGCATCAACTCGCGCTTCGCCACTCGCTCGTGCTCAGTATGCGCATCCAGGATCGAACCCGGCCCGATTAGCAGGGGCGTGCCCCACTTTGTCAGGTATGGAATGTCGGTCGTGAAACGCACGACCGTGGATTCAAAGCCTTCCAGCGCGTGCAAGCCTACCGGATCGTGAACCGACGTGTATTCCAGCGAAGCTCGCCCACCTACCGCGCGCTCAAGTAAATCCTTCGCTGCCTGCGCCCCGGTCGCGAGCCGAACCTGCAAGACAGTGTGCGCTTCATCCGGAACCACATTAGCGCGCGTGCCTCCTGAAATCACCCCAATGTTACACGTGCTTTCGCCAAACGTTTCATCCGATGTCCAAACGATCCGGCGCACGTCACTCAACACGTCGAGCAATTTCTCGATCGCCGACTCACCCTGCTCAGGATAAGCCGAGTGCGCCGCCCGTCCTTCAGTCTTGATCGTTACTTGCAGCGAGCCCTTTGTTCCCACTGCCAGTCGATTGTCGGTCGGTTCACCGTTGATCAAGTAGCGGCACGAAGCAGCCAGCGGAAGTTCGTTCAATAACTTTGCGCCCGCGCTGGTCACTTCTTCATCCACGGTAAAAATGAGGCCAATTTCCGTTACGCCATCCGCGCGCAGTTTCTCTGCCGCTGCTATCTGCGCGGCGATTATTCCTTTTGCATCACAAGCGCCGCGGCCATAGATGAATTCGTCGTCCTCGCTCGCGGCGATGTAGGGCGGCACAGTGTCCATATGCGTCGAGAGCACGATCTTTGGCTGGGCACCGGTGGTCGCGATCACATTGGCGCGATCACCCTCGACCTCCTGCAGCTCGACCTGATAGCCGCGCCGGTTAAGCAATTCTGCCAGAGACGTCCCGACGTGAAACTCTTCCCCGGTAACCGAGGGAATATCGATCAGCTCGCGCGTAAGCTTGAAAACATCGATTGGCTCGCTCAAGCCGTGACCTCCTCGGCAGGCAGCTCCGTCCGACTCTCGGCGACTTCGGAAGCTTCAAAGCAAACATAGTGCAAACGCTTGATCGCTTCAGACGCGCGCGATTCTTCGACCATGAAAGTGAGATTCACACTCGACGCGCCGACCGAAATCATCATCACATTGATGTCGCTGAGCTCTGAAAACACGCGCGCGGCAATACCCGGCGTACTACGCAAACCTTCGCCCACGATCGAAATAATGGTGCGATGCCTTTCGACTTCAACTGCGCCAAGTTGTTCCAGATCGGGAATCAATTCCGGCAGCGCGCTGGCGTCGTCTATGGAAAGCGAAACACTCACCTCAGAAGTAGTGACCACGTCCACCGCGGTGCGATGGCGATCGAACACTTCGAACAGAGCGCGCAGAAAACCATAAGCGCCGAGCATGCGCGCCGAGCTCACCTGCACCGTCGTGATTCCATTCTTGTGCGCGATAGCTTTGACAGTTTGCGGCGCAGCTTCGGACTCAGCGACGATTAGCGTGCCGGGTTCGCCGGCCGCGCGCGAGTTGCAGACGCGCACCGGGATCCGGCAATCAATAGCCGGTTGAATTGTCTTTGGATGTAAAACCTTGGCGCCGAAGTAAGCAAGTTCAGCAGCTTCCTGATAAGACAACACTCGGATCGTTCTGGCTTTCTTTACCACCCGCGGATCGGCCGTTAACACGCCGCTTACGTCAGTCCAAATTTGAATCTCGCGCGCCGCGAGCGCGGCCCCAATGATGGCCGCTGAGTAATCCGAGCCGCCGCGACCGAGCGTGGTCGTTACTCCCTTATCAGTACTGCCGATGAAACCGCCGAGCACCGGAATCCTCGATGCGTCGAGCAGCGGCAGTAGTTCAGCGCGCGTCGCCTCCGCGGTCTCAGGGAGCGGCATTGCGCTGCCGTAGTTGTCGTCGGTCTTCACGCAACGGCGTGCGTCAACGTAACGCGCCCCCAAATGTTCTTCGCGCAACACCGCAGCCAGCAGTTGCGCGGAAAGCTGTTCGCCGTAAGCGACTATTTCATCCTGCAGCGGCAGGTGAGTCACGGGGTGGACGGCGATAATCTTGTGCAGTTGGCGAATTTCGCGACGGGCAACCGCGACTGTTAGTTCAAAAGCCGAGCTCGATTCCGCGTTGAGCAATTCTCGCGCGATTGCCACGTGTCTCCGCAGATCCTGATCCAACGACCTGGTTGCGCTGCGCGCATCTCCCTCAATTGCCTTCTGGACGCTTGCCAGCAAGGCGTTCGTGAAGCCGCCAATCGCAGACACGACGACCACCGGTCGACGCGCCACGGCCGCTTTCACAATGGCCGCGACGTTGCGAAAGGCGCGCGCGTCTTCGACCGACGTGCCGCCAAATTTCATGATCGTTGGAGTCATAGACATATTTGGAGTGCGGCGACGCTTAGTTTGGAGTTCCGCCTTCAGGCGGCTGTTTTTCGCCTCCACGGCACCGCCTAAAGGCGGGACTCCAAACGAAAAGCGGCGTCGCGCTACGCTTGGCGCCGCACTCCACAAAAGAAAAGGGCCAATCGCAAAGCATACGACTGGCCCCTCAATCCCGAGAAACTTTTCGCGCCATAAAACATCGGCGCGCGTGTCGTAGCTCTCCACCCAGTAGCATAGACTTTAGTCTGTGATGTTCTCCAAAGAGGAATCACAGACTGAGGTCTATCTACTTCAGTGACAGTCCTGCGGATTTAGCCACAGCAACCAACTCGTCCCGGCCTGAAGACGCCCGCACAAGCTTCGGCGACCTTCCCTTTCGACCGAGCCATCGTCGAACCCTTCACGTTCTCTGACTCGCCTACTCTTAAAGGCCGCGCCTCTACTCTGAAATGCAAAGAACATTAACGCGAAAACTGAAACTAGCTGGCGGCAGAATCTTTGTCAAGCTGCATGCAGGCATGAGCCGCGGCGCGGCGAAAGATCTGTAGCCCATGGCGCAAGCCATGGGTCAATAAGTCATCATCCAATCCAGCCCCGTTAGGGGCGAAACATTCAGCAATCCATACCCACGGCTCGCGCCGTGGGCTACAGATCTATCGCCGCTCCGCGGCTGGTGTGCCAGAAGGGAGTCACGCATCGCAACTGCTCAGGGTCTTCTCATGTGCCGCCCGCTTGCCCCCAAACTTCCCACTCTCGTACAATCTCCAATTGCATAAACGCGGTAAACTGGAACAACAGCGCACTATAAAGAGTAATAAGAACCATTATGAGTTTCGATAAAGTACTAACCAAAGTCTTTGGCAGCAGCAACGAGCGCTTTTTGAAGTCCGTTCGGCCCTCAATTGTTGAGATCAACGAATGGGAGCCTGAAATCTCGGCGCTTTCGGATGACGAGTTGCGCGCGCGCACCCTGAAGTTCAAGGAGCAGGTTGCCGACGCGGTTAAGGACGCGGCCAACAAATTGGAGCGTCAGCGTCTGGAGCGGGAAGCCCTGGACGAGATTCTGCCGGAGGCCTTTGCCGTGGTTCGCGAAGCCAGCAAACGCACCACGGGCATGCGCCACTTTGACGTGCAGATGATCGGCGGCATCGTGCTGCATCAGGGCAAGATTTCTGAGATGCGCACGGGCGAAGGCAAGACCCTGGTCGCGACTCTGCCGACTTATCTCAACGCGCTGACCGGACGCGGTGTGCACGTCATCACGGTGAACGATTATCTCGCCGCCCGCGACGCGGAATGGATGGGACAGATCTATCGCTTCCTCGGTTTGGAAGTTGGCTGTATCCAGAATGATATGGATGACTTTGAGCGGCAGGCTGCGTACGCCGCCGACATCACCTACGGCACGAACAACGAATTCGGCTTCGACTACCTGCGCGACAATATGAAGTTCGATCTGGGCACGTGCGTCCAGCGCGGTCACTACCACGCCGTCGTCGATGAAGTTGATTCGATTTTGATCGATGAAGCGCGCACGCCTTTGATCATCTCCGGACCTTCGGAAGAATCGACCGACAAGTACTATCAGGCGAACGCGATCATTCCCCAGCTTCAGCGCGGTGAAGAACTCGAAGAAGGCAAGAAGACCGGGGACTACATCGTCGACGAGAAGAACCATTCCGCTGTTTTGACAGAGGATGGCGTGGACAAAGCCGAGCGGCTGTTGGGCGTGGGGAATTTGTACGATCCGGGCAACATGGAACTGCTGCACTGTGTCGAGCAGGCCCTGAAGGCGCACACGCTCTACCGGCTCGATCATCAGTACGTGGTGCAGGATGGCGAAGTGATCATTGTCGATGACTTCACCGGCCGGCTAATGAAGGGCCGGCGTTGGTCTGATGGGCTGCACCAGGCTGTCGAAGCAAAGGAAGAAGTAAAAATCGAACGCGAGAATCAGACCCTCGCGACGATCACCCTGCAAAATTATTTCCGGCTTTACGAAAAACTCTCCGGCATGACCGGAACCGCGGAAACCGAAGCCGGCGAGTTTCACTCGACTTACAAACTCGAAGTAATCGTCATCCCCACGCACATGCCGATGGTGCGCAAGGACAATCCGGACATGATCTATCGCACGCTGCCCGAGAAGTGGGACGCGGTCGTGGAAGAGATTCAGGCGCGCTACGAGCATGGCCAACCCGTGCTGGTGGGCACGGTTTCGGTGGAAAACTCTGAGTTGATTGCCCGCCGTTTGCAGCGTGTGGGCGTCCCGCACAACGTGCTGAACGCCAAGTATCACGAACGCGAAGCTGAAATCGTCGCTCAGGCCGGACGCAAAGGCGCCATCACGATCGCCACCAACATGGCCGGCCGCGGCACGGACATCCTGCTCGGCGGCAATCCTGATTTCATGGCGCGCGAGTTTCTGAAAGAGGAAGAGATCGACCCGGACGAGGCGACTGAAGAACAGTGGAAGGACGCGTTCGCCAAGGCCAAACGCATCATTGAAGTCGAGCACAAGGAAGTGGTTGAGCGCGGCGGCCTGCACATCCTCGGCACCGAACGCCACGAATCTCGGCGCATCGATAATCAGTTACGCGGGCGCGCCGGCCGCCAGGGCGACCCTGGGTCTTCGCGGTTTTTTCTTTCTTTAGAAGATGATCTGATGCGCATCTTTGCCGGCGATAAGGTCAAGGCATTGATGCAGCGGCTCGGCATGGAAAAAGGCGTGGCCATCGAATCCAAGATGGTTTCCAAGCGCATCGCCGCCGCGCAAAAATCGGTTGAAGGCCGCAACTTTGAAACTCGCAAACACCTGCTGGAATATGACGACGTCATGAACAAGCAGCGCGAGACCATCTATGGCCTGCGCCGCCAGTTGATGGAAGAGCCGGACCAGCGCGAGTACCTGGTCGGTGATACCGGCGTCGCGCGCGATTTGCTCGCCGATACAACCAAGCAGTATCTGGATCCTGCTCTCTCTGAGCACGAGTGGGACATCGAAAACTACAAGGTCAAGATTCAATCGATCTATGGGATTGACCTCGATGCCGAAGGGATCGACTTTGGGCACGCGAACTCGGAAGAGATCGACGAACAGATCTGGGCCCGGCTGCAGGCGAAGTACGCCGACAAAGAAAAACAGATCGGCGATGAGGCGATGCGCACCTACGAGCGCATTATCATGCTGAACATCATCGACGCGCAGTGGAAGGACCACCTGTTGGCGCTCGATCATTTGAAGCAGGGCATCGGCCTGGTGGGATACGGGCAGAAGGATCCCCTCGTCGAATACAAAAAAGAGAGCTTCGATATGTTCCAGGCGATGCTCGATCGCATCGACACCTTCACCATTCGATCGCTCTTTAACCTTCAGGTGGTCGCAGAGCAGGCGCCTGATGAACTGCAACGGCGCCGGGCCGCGCGCCCGCGTTCGATGAACTTCACCGGGCCGAATCAGGGCGCAGCTCCAGCGGGTGAAGAAGCCGGAAAAGTTAAGACCGTAACTCGAAGCGAGCCCAAGGTCGGCCGCAACGATCCGTGTCCCTGCGGCTCGGGGAAGAAATATAAGAAGTGCCACGGCATGGCTTAGCAAGGCGCTGATTGAGACACCCCCATCGAGCGATATTAAGAAATTTCGTGCGCTAGTTTCAGATCAGGAAGCTCGTTATTGCTGGGAGCGCGGACGGCTCGTCCGCACAGAGCGCGAAGCGCGACGAATTATTGGCGCGGTTGGATCTAACGAATTCACGCCTGCTGCGCGGTGCGGACGGGCCGTCCGCGCTCCCAGGATTAGGGCGAATCATGCTTTCCCAACTCGACCAGTAGCGAAGATTTCTTTCGTGTAATATCGTGGATCGCTTTACTACTCTTCTGTCTTTTCAAGGCTCTGCTTGAGCATCGTTAGTTTGGAGATGTCATGCAAAAAGCTAAGGCCCCCTCGTTATTTCTCTTTGCTCTGCTCCTCGTGAACCTGGGTGGCCCGCGGCTAGTCTTAGGGCAATCCACCGCCCCCCAGCAAGCCACGTTGGCTCAACTCGAAGCTCGATTCAAAAAGCAGTACGAGGCCATCGAAGACCTTTTTCTTCACGGGCCGGCGAAGAGAGTTTATCCACCTAACCCTCGCGAACGTATTGCGCGTTGGCAGGATGAACTGGCCGAGAGTTTCGCCCGGGCAGGCGCCACCGTCGACGAAATTCTCAAGCTGCATCCTGCCGATGAAGCTAAGTGGCGCGAACAACGCGAGACGATGCAGCTCTATTCGCAGCCGATCAGCCCGCCTGAAAGCCGCTCAGTATTTGGTGCGGGTGAAGTTCAAAAGCGAGCGCATCTGGTTGATGCTTCCGCGGCTGCTTACCCCGATACGGCGCGCGCCGCCAAAGCGAATGGAGAGGTACGTCTGCGCCTGGTGCTAGCCGCCGACGGCACGGTGAAAGACATCTTTCCCATGAAACCTTTGAAGCATGGATTGACGGAAGCAGCGATCGACGCCGCGCGACTAATCAAGTTTACGCCGGCCATTCGCAACGGTCAGCCGGTTTCGCAGTTCGAGACTCTCTCGTACGAGTTCAAGAACGGCATCGGGCTAAAACCTTACACGCCCGAACACGAGTTTTATTTTTGAGCAGGAACAGTCCAGGCGAAATCCAGATGCCTCACGAACCCACCGCTAGGGTAAAGCAGTCGATCATATCAGTGCTCGTGGTGCTCGCTTGTGGGCTCGGTATCTGCGCGCAACAGTCTGGGACAACCGCTTCGAATGATCGCGATCGCGGGATTCGCCTTTACAATCAAAGAGACACAAAAGGGGCCCTCAGTGCCCTGCGAGCTGCCGTCAAGAATGATAAAGAAGACGGCTTCGCATGGTATTACCTGGGTATGGCTCTGGTTCGCGAGGACGATCTGAAAAATGCTCGCAAGGCATTTGACGCCGCGGTGAAATTGAAACCGGACTTCGGTTTCGCGCACACCGGTTTGGCTTTCACGCTGATGGCTGCGGGGAAAGACGAAGAGGCCGGACGTGAGGCAAGCACAGCTATCAAACTGAGCGCTGCCGACACCGAAGCTCATTACATTTTAGGAGTGGTGCATTTGCGTTTGTGGCGTAACTTGGAAGCGCGGTCAGAAGCAGATATCGCGATTGCCCAGGATCCGAAGTTTGCTCCCGCTTATCTTCTAAAATGCCAGACGGTTCTGGCACTCGAGGGTGAAGCTTCAGCCCGAGCTGCAAAAGTAATTCATGTTCCCACCGACAGGCCTTTGACTGAAGACGAGATTGCAGAGCGCCGGCGACGCGCGCGCAAAACGGCCGAGTCATACGCCCTCGCAGGCGACGCGCTCGAGATGTATTTAAAGCTTACCGGTTCGGATAAGGAAACAGCGGTCTGGCAAGGGCAATTGGAAACTCTGCGAGCGTTTGCCGGTGCCGCCCAAGCCGCCGAGCGTCGAGTGTTTGCCGGCTGGGAAGTCACCACCAAAGTAAAAATCCTGCAAAAGACTGAGCCAATATATACGGAGCGAGCGCGAATGGCAGGAATCGCAGGCACGGTAATTTTGCGGGCCGTATTCTCATCGACCGGGGTGGTAGAACATATCTTGATCGTGAGATCGCTTCCCGCCGGGCTTACCGAACAGTCTATCGAGGCGGCTAGTAGAATAAAGTTCACGCCCGCGACCAGGGACGGCAAACCCGTGTCGATGATCATGGAACTTCAGTACAACTTCAATTTCTATTAGTCCTCTTCGAGTTCCACTCGCCGTTTGAGCTACACTGTTCCTGGTGAGCACCGAAATCACATCAACCAATCCCGTCGTGAAATCAATCATCTCGCGCAAAGCGCCGGCGGCGGCTCGCTTGGCCGCCGCGCGGGGCTTGCTGCCTTTATCACAAACTGATCTGCTTGAAGCGTTAGTCCATCTCAGTACTGACAATGATCCGGAAGTGGCCCATGCCGCGCAATCAACGCTGGGAACACAGCAGTCGCAAGATTTGTTGAGCGTCGCGAAATCAGATGATGCCGCGCCCGCCGTGCTGGGACACCTTGCTTCCATTTCCAACGGCGGCCCTGACTTGCACGAAGCGGTCGCCGCAAACAGCAACACTCCGGACGAGGCGATTGCCATGCTGGCTCGCATCACCGCCGATGCTTCCCTGCTCGAGTTCATCACCTTGAACCAACAGCGTTTGATTCGGACGCCGCAAATCATCGACGCGATCCTGCTGAACCCGGCGCGCACGGCGGAAGCCGAACGCCGCGCAAAGGAAACGCGGCGAGAGTTTTTCGAGAAAGAAAGAGGCGCGCGCCAGATTGCCCAGGAACTGCGCGCGCGCGGAAACACCGCGGCGGCGGAATTCTTTGAATCCGCCGAGCTGGCCAACGTCAGCGGTCAATTGTCGGTCGACGACGCCTGGGTGATCGCGCAGCACATCGAAGTGTCAGACGCCGACATTGACGATTCGTGGCTGGCTCGCGAGTTTATCGAGGAGCTGATGACTGAGTCGCCGGAGCAGCTTGCCGCCAACGCACAGGCTGTGATTAATGCTGAGCGACTGGAGGGTAACGCTTCCCCCGAACGCATCTCGCTGATTCGGCGCATCATGTTTATGAGCGTCAAGGACCGCGTCAAACTCGCAGTCAAGGGAGACCGCGAGGCGCGCAGTATTCTCGTTCGCGACCCGAACAGGATCGTCGCCGCGGGAGTGATACATAACCCAAGGCTAACCGATCAGGAAGTTGAAAACATCTCGACGATGCGCACCGTGCCTGAAGAAGTCCTGCGGCTGATTGGCATGAATCGCGCGTGGGCCCGCTCGTATCCGATCATCCATAACCTGGCTCGGAATCCGCGCACTCCAATGGCGACGGCGGTTCACATTCTTCCGCGACTTAGGACGAAGGATTTGAAATCCGTTGCCATCAATCGCAACGTTTCGGAAGCGGTAAGGCGGCAGGCGTATCGGCTGTCTGAGATGCGCGCACCGTGAAGCGGGGGAGGCGTTTGTCACAGACCTGTTACGAATTCGTCAAATTTAACTGTCAGAACTATTTAGAAATGTCCTCTGGCTTAACCGAATAGGAATGTCCTCTTTATGAGTTTTGGTTAGCTGAGTAGATGGTCGGGCTTTGCGCGAGTCCGGAGGACGAGCGGAAAGCCCGACCA
>JAWVEB010000033.1:0-10314 GCA_033856915.1 Blastocatellia bacterium
GAATGGGCGTCGTCGTATTTGTTAAATGAGCCCACGAGATAGCTAAACCAAAGATCGTGGCAGCTCGGATAGAAGCTGGAACCAATCACTCGATCCTCTCTTGACACGACCCGACTTCATAGAAGCCCGGGTGAATTCGGTGCGCGAAACAATCTGAAACTGTTTGAAACGGTTTACCTTGCGAACCCAGCACCTGAACACCGGGCTAAAGCCGCGGTGCTAATGAAAGACGCTGAGCCTAACGGTCCCGCGAGCGCTCGTACTCCTTTGTGCGCCGATCCTGTACGAATTGAATTAGAAACATCGAGACAGCGATCATTAACCAGACGTGGACCATGCCCCCTTTGTGGAGCAGGAACGTGAGCACAAACCAAACGACAACCAGCGCTAAGCCTCCGATCCAGAGCATCCGAAATCAGTTTCCTTTCCTGCTTGTCATTCTATAACGAGTTGACGAAATGCGCTTCTGCTTGAGAGGTCATTGGCGCTGGAGGACGAGGCGTTGGCAATCGATCTTTTGACTGTCTACTAGTGGCCAGGCACCACACTTCCCTTTGGAAATTCAAGTGCGCGCAAACCGGTGCGCGACGAATCCGCGGTAATCAGAAGCGTGCCGGAACGAAACGGCATCGCAACGATCGAGCGCGGCTCCAGCGAGACTGAATGGTTCGCGACCAATGCGGGCGATTCACTGTCTTTCCACACCACCGACCCGTCACGTCCGGATAACGCTGTCGCAAAACTTTGCCCGCCGCCCAGCACAACGTCAAGGACGCGATCTCCGTCAACATCGGCAAAGGCCACCGACTGGCCTTCGGGATCGGCCGTTGCCTGCCAGAGGGTTTTACCGTCGGCGGCGCTGACTGCTACTACGCGGCCCCGGTCGGTCATCATGATCACTTCCGGCGAACCATCGCCGTCAAGATCCTGGGCCGCCAAAGTCCCGCGCGGGGCATCGTCTTTGATCGCAACCATGCCCAGCGGATTTAACTCATCGGCCGTTAAAGCAATCAAACCCTTGCGCGTTCCCACCAGAATGAAATGTCCTCGCGGTCCTTTAATAAAAAGCGGCGGAGTCGTCGCCGGACTGCCGGCGTCGCCCGAACGAACCACGCCTCCCGCGAGATCGCGTATTTCTATCAGGCCGGTTTCATAAGCCAGAACTACTCGACCTGCACCCTGGCCCGACAGAGCCAACGGCGCGCCCACTATCCGATGTGGGAGCCGCGTCTGAGTCAAAAGCCTTCCGTTACCCGCGTCGAGAGTGATCAAGCGCTGCAAGGAATTATCTATCACCAGGATTTCGGCAGAGTTTCTATCGCTAATTGCGGTGGCGCTCGCCGCCGCAGTCGGCAGCGTCGTGCGCCAAAGCGCGCGGCCCGTTGTGCCTTCGATCGCAGTAACGTTGATACCGGACAACAGGACGATATCGTCAAGCCCCGATCGCGAACTGAGCAACAACACCGTGGGCGAACCATTCCCCAATCGGTTTGAACCCGAGCGGCCAGTGCTCCATATGGCGACTCCGTCGGCTGCATCGAGCGCAAAGACGACGCCGTCGCTATTGACGCCGACCAGATCCAGTTGCGCCGTCGAACGCAAATGCGCCAGCATCGGATGAGCGATATCGCCGACTGCGGCGCGCCAACCTCCGCGAACTAAAATCGGCGCGGCTGTGCCGGTCTTTGTTCGACGTGAATCAGGACCGGGGGAAGCAATCGGCAGAGGCGTCGCAAGGATCCGCGGAGTTGGTTTGCTTACTTCAATAATGCCGGCCGAAGAAAACTCGCCAAGCCGATCTGTTAAGGGGGCTATCCGCCAGAAATATCGGCCCGGCAAAAGATCGTTGATTTGATACTCGTGGCCGGCAACGACACGATCGAACAGGATGTCGCTAAACGCATTGTCGCTCGCAAGCTGCAGCCGATAACGAGAGACGCCGGGGCGCGGGCTCCAATGCAAACGAACCTCAGTGATACTTGTTTGAGAGTCGGCTGGTCCAGTCTGGGCAAACACGAAGGCAGAGCCGGGCAAAAGCATTGCGGCGGTCAGCAGCAGAACGCGAAAGTGACCTGAGGAGTACATCGTCACCCACTTATAAACGACGAATCACGCAATCGTTCCCTTGCCGCATCCTTCACCGCAAGCCGATCAGGGATTTTCGTTGAGTTTGTATCCGACACCGCGGACAGTCAGGACGTAATGGGGATTTTTTGGATCGGCTTCCAGCTTCTTCCGCAGCCGATTGATATGGGGGTCGATGTTGCGTTGATAACCTTCATACTCAGTGCTCCAGACACGATCGAGCAAATCATTGCGCGACCAGGCGCGGCCGGGCTCTGACGCCAATAACTCGAGTATCTGAAACTCGAGCGGAGTGAGATCGATCCTGGCGCCGGCGCGAGAGACTTCGTGGCGCCGCTTATCTACCACCAGGTCTCCTATCTCCATACGATCTTCGTCGCCGCTCTCTGGCTTCGCAGTTTGGCCACGGCGAAGGAGCGCCTCGATCCGGTATTCCAGCTCACGCGGGCTGAAGGGCTTCGCGAGATAGTCGTCGGCCCCTGCTTCGAAAGCCGCGACCTTGTCGTCGAGCATATCGTGGGCCGTCAGGAACAACGCCGGCGTATCAATTCCGCGGGCACGTAATTTTGTTAATAATTCAAGACCCGACATTTCCGGCATCGAGATATCAAGAATAAAGCAGTCGAACTTCTCGGTCGTGACCGTTTGCAGCGCAGCAGCGCCACTCTCTTTTTCGGCTACGTCAAACCCTAAGCGCCGAAAATACTCAGCCAGCAGCGTACGCATTTCGACGTCATCATCGACAATCATCAATCGCTTGGCGGTTGTGTTTGCAGGTTGGGGATCCACAGTCATTATCCTTATGCTTTCGTCTTACCGGAACAATTGTAAGTTAACCGGCTCGGAACGCAGCCTATCCTGATTTAATGTCTGAAGCCTCAGGGGTTTTGCACTAGTATGTACAGCCTTTGCCTTGACGTCAAACGTTTGGGCTCAGTATATTGCGTGCTTACCGTGGACCAGACTTTAATTCCCTTCCCTATAAACGATCCAGGCACTGATCTGAGATGCGCGACCTGCGACGGCTGCTAAGATATCTTCTGCCTCACACCGGCATGTTCGCTGTTGCTACTCTGGCGATGGTTGTCGGCGGCGTGTTGGAAAGCGCTACCGGAGCTTTGATCATTCCGATCGTCGATCAGGCGCTAAGGCCGGTCAACGGACACCCTACTCCGACACCGTTTGCTTTACAGAGACTGATTCCGTCCTCGGGCTTGGCGGCCTTCCGCACGATTGCGCTGTTGCTGGTTGTCTTTACAGTCGTCAAAGGCATAGCCGATTATTTTTCCACCTATCTGATGGCCCACATCGGCCAGTCTTCCATTCTGCGGCTGCGCCGGGAGCTTTACAGTCACCTACTAGGACAGTCGGCGACCTTCTTCGAACGGCACCGCACTAATTATCTTGTCTCTCGTCTTATCACCAGCGCCGCCGCGATCGAAGCCGCCGTCACGAACACTTTAAGAGATGTCCTGCGCGAAGGCCTCACTTTGATCGCTTTGCTGGGCACGGCGTTCTATGTGAATTGGCGACTGACCCTTGGTTCGCTGTTGATCGCTCCGCCCATCGCCGGGTTGACGATCCGCTTCAGCAGTTCACTCAGGAAACTTTCGCGCGAGTCTTTCGAAGGCAGCAAGCGCTTAACCGATACGGCCCAGGAAGCGCTGGCAAATCACAACATCGTCAAGGCGTATCGAGGTGAAAGCCACGAGGGCAATCGTTTCACCTCGGTGGCCGAACGCATTCGCCGAACCAATTTGCGGTCGGCGAGCATATCCGGAATGGCGCCGCCGATTATCGAATTGATCGGCGTCCTTTTCATCGTGGCTCTCCTCTTCTTTGGTGAACGCGAAATCAGGCTGGGCCGGATTGATACCGCGCAGTTTTTCGCTTTCCTTTTTTTCCTGGCTCGCAGCTATGACCCGATGCGAAAGCTCGCCCGCTTGCATAACGCGTTCTCGCAGGCGCTGGCTGCCGCCCAGCATGTTTGGGAAGTGATGGACGAGCATGCCGAGATTCAGGAAAAGCCCGGCGCGATCGAACTGCGCCCGCTGCAACGCGAGATCGAAATTCGCGATGTGCATTTTGGTTATGGAGACGAAACTCGCGCGGTGTTGCGCGGAGTAAGCCTGACGGTTCCGGCCGGCAAGCTGGTCGCGCTGGTAGGACAATCCGGCGGCGGCAAGTCCACCCTGACTAAGCTCCTGCCGCGCTTCCACGATCCAAGTGCGGGCACAGTGTTTTGGGATGGAATCGACCTCCGCGACGCACGCGTTGCCAGCTTACGAAGGCAGATCGCCCTCGTCACTCAGGAAACCGTTCTGTTTAATGATACGGTGCGGTATAACATCACGTACGGCCGGCCTGACGCCACCGAAGCGCAACTCCACGACGCGGCCAGGACCGCTTTGGCGCACGATTTCATCGTCGAGCTGGCTGATGGCTATGACACGATCATCGGGGAACGCGGCACCTTTCTTTCGGGTGGACAGAGACAGCGGCTGGCCATCGCGCGCGCGGTTCTGATTGACGCGCCGGTGCTGATTTTGGACGAAGCGACTTCGGCGCTGGATGCCGAGTCCGAGAACTTGGTACAACGCGCGATCGGAAACTTGATTCGAGATCGGACCACGGTCGTTATTGCTCATCGCCTGTCGACGGTGCGGCGGGCGGACCTGATTGTCGTGATTGAGCGTGGCCAGATTATCGAACAAGGCACACACGCCGAGTTGCTGGCCCGAGGCGGACAGTACCAACGTCTATATGAGTTGCAGTTTGCTGATGAAGAAGGAGAACTGTCAGTTGTCATTAGTTAGTAGTCAGGTCGCCTTCTTTCGCGCCAAGACCACTGACACCTAACAACTGACTACTGACATTCCATATGAAATCAATGACTGGATTTGGCCACGGTGCAGCCAGCGGCGACGAGTTCACCGTCGCCGTTGAGATCAAGACTGTGAACAATCGCTACCTCGACATCCATCTAAGGTTAAGTCAGGAGCTATCGCCGCTCGAAATGATGATTAGGAAACGGATTGGCGCCCGTCTCTCGCGCGGCCGGGTCGATCTCAATATTAATTTCGAACGGACTGGGGCGACTAGTTACGAAATCAACCGGCAACTGATCGCCGGCTATGTCAGTGCGATGCGCGACATTCAGAAGGAGTTCGACCTGCCGGGCGATATCGATGTCAGTGCGGTGGCGCGTTTGCCCGGAGCCATGGCGCCCGCGCGCGACGGCCTTGACGAAACAAACACCGCCGGCATGGAACGAGCGTTGGATGAAGCGCTCGACAGTCTCGAAAGCATGCGTGAAAACGAAGGCGCTGCTTTGGCGGAAGAGATGCGGCAACGCCTGACGAAGATCGAAACCGAAGTTCCGATCATCGAAGCCGCAGCCGCTGGCCTGGCCGACGCATATCGGCAGCGGCTGCAAAAACGAATCGGTGAGTTGCTGGCGCGCGGTGCTCAGGCCGTAGACCTTGATGCCGGCCGTTTGGCCCAGGAGGTCGCGTATCTCGCCGACCGCAGCGACATCAGCGAAGAACTCGCGCGACTGCGCAGTCACATCGAGCAATTCCGCGCCGCCATCGATGCCGAAGGCGAGGTGGGCAAGCGCCTCGATTTCCTGCTTCAGGAACTCAACCGTGAGGCCAATACGGTACTGTCCAAATCAACTGAAATCTCGATCAAAGACGCAGGCCTGGCGATCAAGGCCGAGGTCGAGAAGCTGCGTGAACAAGTGCAAAATGTTGAATGAACTAACTCACACTGAAGATTCAAAAGCCTCAACCGTTGCCAGCGAACAGGGAATGCTGATCGTCGTCAGCTCACCGTCCGGCGGCGGCAAGGGTACCTTGATCGATCGGGTCCTCAAAACGGTGCCCGGCGTTAGTTATTCGGTTTCCTACACGACTCGCGCACCGCGCGGAACCGAACAGAACGGTCGCGAGTATTTTTTTGTGACAACGCCGGCGTTCGAAGAAATGATCGGGCACGGTGACTTTTTGGAATGGGCAAATGTCTACGGTTATCTCTACGGCACAAGCCACTCGCAGGTTGTGCGCGAGCGCGCTGCCGGCCACGACATTATTCTGGAGATCGATGTTCAAGGCGCGGCCAGTATTCGCGAGAAGATCGTCGATGCAGTATCGATCTTTATTCTACCGCCGTCTTTTGAGTTGCTGAGCCAGAGACTGGTGACGCGCGGCACAGATTCGCCCGCCGATTTAGAGAGACGCTTGCGCGGCGCCCCGGCGGAAGTTGCGCAGTACAAGGATTTTCAATACGTGATTCTCAACGACGACATCAACCGCGCTTCGCAACAACTAGCCGCCGTGATCTACGCCGAGCGCGCCCGTCGCGAGCGACAGCAAACGCGCCTCAAAGAATCTCTCGCCGACTTCGCCAAGAGGTCAGAACCGCCTGCGGTAGCGGGCGGGTAAACCAAGTGGCACAGACTTCAGTCTGTGATTCGTCCGTTACAAAATCACAGACTTGAAGTCCGTGTTACCGGACGAACATTGTCGAGTCCTCATAGCGGACGAAAGATGTAGCCCACGGCATCAGCCGTGGGAACTCAACGAAAATCCACGCCGCGCCCCGAATGGGCGTAACGCCTTGTCACGCCGCTATGCGGCTGGTAAAGAACTTCGCGATTCCCCACGGCTCGCGCCGTGGCCTACAGATCTTTTGCCGCTCCGCGGCTTAAAGACCTCGCGGCCCGAAGGTTTTCCCCCTCAGGACCAAAGTCTAGATTGGGTGGCCCCTCGTGGACGTGGCTATTTCATCGCGACCATGAATGCAAGCCACTCTTTCCCAGGCAGTAAACCCACCCCAAATGACATCAAACTAACTCACGCCAATGAGGCAGCCCGAGCTTCTCCTCATGAGGTAACCGACAGAAGCTGAGCGGTGTCTAGTTAATAGGGAGTCAAAACATATATGCATCAAAAAGTTCGCAAATCCTCAGTAATTCTCCGTGTGTTTGCGCTGATTTTGGGCTGCTTCCTTGCCACCGTGACTGCCGTCGCTCAGGAAAAGATCGCGAATGTTGCGCCGGTGATTCAGCCGCAGGCTATTAGTACGGTGGTAGCTCCGGCAACTGGAAACACTAGTGTTTCGGCTTCTGATGTCGCGACTCCTAAGGCAACGTCGGTAACACCCGGGGTCAGCGTTGCGGGCGAGGGCGCCGGCGCTCCCGGTAAGACAGGGGCCTCCACAAAGCCGGCAAGAGTCGATGAGAAAGTCCCAAGCACCAGTGATGTAGTGAACGATTACAAGAAGAGTCTTGCTGCGCTCCAGGCACTGTACGAGCGTGAGGTTCAGAAGCTTGACCAACAGAATATTCAAGTCAAAGGGCTCTATAAGGATGGCCTGGTCTCCCGGGTGGATGTGGAAAAGAGCGACAAGGAATTGGCTGATGCTCGCGCGAAGGTCGAGGACGCTCGGAATCAGATCGCGGATGCCAACAAGCCCGTCGTCGTGGCTGCTGTTTCAACAAACCCCGTGCTTTCAAATGCTGTCTGGAGTACCGGTAATAACAAAGTCGACACTCTCGTCCGTTTTTATGGGAACAAGTACGGTGTGGATCCTTACTTGATCTTTTGCCTGATGCATCAGGAATCGCGTTTCTCAAACAACGCCACCAGCCCGAAAGGCGCGCAGGGGTTAATGCAGCTCATGCCTGGAACCGCGGCGCGGTACGGAATTACAAATCCGTACGATGTCGGGCAAAGCATCATGGGCGGCACGCGCTATCTGAAGGACCTTCTGCAGATGTTCAATGGCCGGATCGATCTGGCGCTGGCGGGTTACAACGCCGGAGAGAACGCTGTCATCAAGCACGGTTACACCGTTCCGCCTTATCAGGAAACACGGGATTACGTGAGGTTGATTACCAAGCGGTATGCGATGAAGCCCGCGAGTTAAGGGATGCTGAAGGCCCGAAGGGCCGTCAGGAAATAGCCACGACGGTCAGCTCGTGGATCGAAATCCAATAAAAATTAATTAAGCGCCGAAGGCGCGGCACGATAGGTGGACACAATCGGATGTGCCGGCCCATCGGGCCTCCGACACTTTTAGACGGCGTGCTGATCACGCCCTTACGGGCGTGGCTATTACATGACGGCCCTTCGGGCCTCAACGCAGGATCTACGCAGAATGCGTTTGCCACCTCACATCCCCTTGTAATCGGGCCCGCCGCCGCCTTCCGGTGTTACCCAATTAATAATTTGGTAAGGATCCATGATGTCGCAGGTCTTGCAATGGACGCAGTTTGAAAAATTGATTTGCAGCCGGCGCTGGCCGTCACCGTTGTCCGCCATTTCATAGACGGCTGCGGGACAGAAACGCTGACAAGGGTTGCCGTACTCTTCCGTGCAGCGTGTCGCGCAGATGTTGGTGTCCAGCACGTGCAAATGGGCGGGCTGATCTTCATCGTGCGCGACCGCGGCATGATAGACGTCGGTCACTTTATTGAAAGTAAGCTGGCCATCAAATCTTAAATCCCGGTAGCGTTGCGCTGCGTCGTCGCCGCGATATCCATAGGCCGAAAGTTTTCGCATCGCTTCATGACCCGCCTCCTGATGGACTCGATCGAAAATCCCCCAGGCGCGGCCGCCGGTGAGGTACTGCAATCCCGCGTTCGCCATTCCCAGCCATCGGCCATGACTGAAGGCCGCGTGGAAATTACGATAGCGCCGCAGCTCCGGGGTAATCCAACTTTCTTTCACCCGAGTCTCAAAGCTCTGCAACCTGGCGGCTGAAAAGTCGCCGGCGACTAAAGCCTCAAAGATCGTTTCGGCGGCGAGCATGCCGCTCTTGATTGCCGAATGGATTCCTTTCAAACGCGCCGCGTTCAGAAAGCCGGCGCTGTCGCCCACAATCAGGACGCCGTCGGCGTAAAGTCTGGGCATCGCATGCCACCCGCCGGCCGCGATCGCCTTCGCGCCATAGCGAATCATCTTGCCGCCTTTTAGCAGCTTCGCGAGGAACGGATGTGATTTGAAGCGCTGAAATTCTGCGTGCGGATCAATAAGCGGGTCGCGATAATCCAAGCCAGTGACGTAGCCGAGATTCACGACTCGGTTTTGCATTCCGTAAATCCACCCGCCGCCGTACGTCCATTGATCGGAAGGAAATCCGAGCGTGTGCGTTACGCGTCCCGTCGGATAACGATCGTCGGGAAGTTCCCAGAGCTCTTTCACGCCCAGGCTGTACACCTGTGGCTCGCGTCCTTCGTCGAGAGCCAGACGGGCGACGAGTTTCTTAGTTAAAGATCCACGGACGCCTTCGCCTAAGACCGTGACCTTCGCCAACAAATCCACGCCGGGCTCAAAGTTGGGCTTCTGCTTCCCTTCCCGGTCGATCCCTTTGTCGCCGGTGCGCACGCCGACGACGCGATCATCGTGGTCGTACAACATTTCCGCGCCCGGAAATTCCGGGAAAATGTTAACGCCTGCCTCTTCACATTTCTCGCCCAGCCAGGCGGTCAAGCGATTCAGTGAGACGATGTAATAGCCATGATTCATCAAAGGCGGCGGCGTGATCGGCGAACGAATAGCGCGCTTGCCCGTGAGGTAAAGAAAGTGATCTTCTTTGACCGGCGACTCGAGCGGGGCACCCGCTTCGATAAAGTCTGGTATCAATTCCGCGAGGCCGCGCGGATCCATGACCGCGCCGGAAAGAATGTGCCCACCCACTGTCGCGCCTTTTTCGATTACCGCGATTTGAATTTCGCCGAGCGACTTTCCTTCTTTAGCTCCATTGGCGACCGCGTCGTTGTGTGCATTGATAAGCCGCGTCAGATGCAGCGCTCCGCCCAGGTTCGCCGGTCCCGCGCCCACAAATACCACATCCATTTCCAGACTTTCGCGTTCCATAAATGCCTCACTCGCTCTTCGCGATCAAAAATGAATGGCCATTCAGTTTGGAGAGAGTATAGCAGCCTCGGCGTTGAGGGCGGAACGCCAAAAGTGATCCCGAACATCCCGAACACTTTTTGGTGCGTACGCGCTCGTTAGGTCTAACCGTTTCAAGGGTAGCGACATACTTGACTCCGCGCCGGCTTCTGTCGAACTTCGATGCGGCCGCTGCAATGACTCTGCCACTCTGATGCGCGGCAAGTCTCGGACTTGCCGAAACGTGGCCCATTAATCTGAACGGTCTCTGACCGTGACGGGTCGAAGACCCGAATGAAAAAGAAGGTTCGCCGCCGGCAAGTCGCAG
>JAWVEB010000034.1:0-66508 GCA_033856915.1 Blastocatellia bacterium
TCTCCTTTTTGTTTTGGTCTTGAGCCATCCTTACGGGTAAGCTCGTTGAGTTGGATTAGCACCAACATCTTAGACCACTCATGGAGACCCGACTTTCATAGTTTCTAAAGCCGCGGTGCTAATGAGAAGACCCTCTCCGCGGTCCGGCCTCGGCGCTTCCATTCACTCCACGCAAAAACCGTTTCTCTCACCCGCCGTGTCCGACAGCAAACGTTCCATATGCTCGCGCGCCTTCCAGGCTCCCGTGCGCCCGGCGACCTCGACGCCTTTGGTCCATACAAGCCGTGCCTCGTCGGGCTGGCCCTGACCGATCAACGCTGTCCCGAGCATTTGATAAGCGGCCGTGAAATCGGGGTTGAGCGCAATGGTCCGGCGCAAAGCCTCCACCGCTTCCTGCCAGCGTTCGAGCTTTACATACTCATTAGCCAGACCGTACCAGATCATCACCTCTTCGGGCTGCGCTTCGGCTATCGCAAGCAATGCTTTGAGTCTGTCCTCGGCCATTGTCGTTCGTCTCCGATCCCTTTTGCAGAGGTGGCTCCGGGAAAAGCGGATGCGCCTCTCCCATGATCACGGCTGGACCTTGCATGACTTTATTTGAAAACCGCAGGAACGGTTAACGGGTCGATTGCTCCGGATCATCACCTTGCTAAAGCTCGTCACTAATGAGAATGAACCAATCGTCTCAGCAGAACACCCAAAGAGCAAGCCAGCAGTGCGTGATGAGGGGAATAGGTGCTACTATGGCCCAACAATTTGCGGGAGGTAAACCAATGACATGGGATGGAGATGACCTGGCCGGCCAGGCAGAAGAAGTCTTTGAACGGCAACAGGCAGCGGCGGACGCCCGGGCACACCGGGGAACCTCGACCGTCGAGGAACGAGCCCGCAGCGCAAGATTCGAAACCTTGCGGCTGTCGCGCTCTAAGATCATGGGCCAACTTAGCCGGGCCACGAATCCGGCGCACCGAACTATGCTCGAGAGCGCTTTGAAGTCGATCAACGATGAGATGGGCGAAGGCTAGGCAGTTTCAGTTTCATTTCGTTATTCGAGCTTTAGTAACAAATCCTCAACCTTGCTCAGGGAATATGTGCCAATGATCGGCCTAAGTGCTCCAGTGAAGTTCGGTGAGCGCCTCTGTCCCGGATTAGAGCCAACATCAACTTGATTGAAGAAAAGTTGCCCGATCGCCGCGCCGGGCCTGAGGTGCAAGCCGACTTCACTTAAATTTGACATCTCCAAGGTAATCGTTCCCGAAGATCCTGGGTGAACCGCTGACGCTGTTACGATCAATAAACCTCGGCGTCCCCAAATCGATCTGCCAATGACGTAGGCCATTAAGTCGTAGGGAAAGCGAAACCACTCAAGAGTCGTACCCAAGACTATCTGACCTGGATTCAGAGTGAATTCTTTCCCCATTGGAATGAATAATTCTCTAACCACCACATCTCGCTTTGGATCTTGACTAAGCGGATCGTGCTGGCTTGAACGACGGCTTCGAAGAATCGTAAACCGATTTCCTAAATGAAAGTCCAAAGAGTTTGAAGACGATTCCATATCCACACTCTCTGGGAAAAAAGGCTCAACTACAAGGCGTTCATCCCAATGCGTCATAGGAGACATGCGTTGAATAAGAGTCTGAAGGTTAAGCGACATTTGCTCCTCCCTTGCTAAGTTTATCTTGCCAGCGTGCCCGAAGTTCAAGTGATAGAAGGGCATGAAGGAGGAGATTACCTAAAACCTCTTCAGCTTTCGCTGAATTAGGATCGTCCCCACAGATTTCTCTGAGTTTTTCAAAGCGAGGGCTAAGTCGGTAATGCCATGCGGCAAACATCAAGAGCCAAAACTTATCCGTGTCCGGCAAGTGATCGCCCAAAGTCAACGGAACGCTGGGTGTTGCCAAATGGTCGATATGATCTTCCATGGTCTCTAGTAATTCCGCAAACTCAGGCGGACTCAACCGGGTTAGCGGCGATGGAATGCGATTCAAGATTGGCTTCAATGCTTCAATTATCATCGAGTCGAAGACTTTTTCTATAACTCCATAAAGCTCGTCAGAGGAACCAACTGCCGTAGAAGTGCCGTCAAACAAGTGGGCCCACGTCGGATCTGAGATAACTTCCGGCAGAAAGTCCTTTAGATAACGTCGAACGAGCGAACGTCGGAGCGAGGCCGAAGGATGTGTTTCTCCCGCCTTACCATGCCCGATGATAATTCGATCAAACGCCGCTAGGAATGCGGGACCCACTAACCGCGCAGCGACAAGATCCGAGAAGATCTCGCTCAGCCAACCTGAAGTAATTTTGTCGATCAGAGCAAAAATATATCGTCGCGCCTTCTCCGTTACATCGTCTTGGCTTTCGCCCTCTCGTCTGGTAATAATTCCCCAAAGATAATCTTGAAGATCGACGTTGTAGGAGCCCTTCACCGCCGTTACGACTGCTTCCCTTACGTCTTTGATGTCGTTGTTCCATTTGAATGCGAATTCGTGACCAAATTCGTGTGCTGCCAGCGCATGAACGAGCGTGGATCCGGCATCTGGTGATGGGAAACCTAACAACAATACGTTCGGAGGTGCTTGCCCATTCTGGATGGACAGCGAATCGTGCTGTCCTTCGTCTGCGTACTGCCAATATTTTCCCCAACCATTCTTTTCAAATTCTCTGCGGCAAGACAGAATGCCATAGTTATACTTCGGTTCGAGTCGAACCACGGTGTAGCATTGTTCGCCGAAAAGCTTGTTCGCGACCCATGAAAGCGAACGCAGAACCTCGAAAGGTATTCGAGGGCTGTCAACCCTGTCTGTATAACTAAAAACCTGGAAAACGGTTTCGAGATCTTTGGCTCTGTGATTGAACACAGCTTGGTCGATCACAGTGCCTTTCGCAGCAGCGAGTTTCTTTGCTCTGACGACCAGATTACGACGGGACTCAATTACTGAGACAAGTGAATCATAAACAATGTCTGTTTCGGTATAGGGACGGTCCTTGTTCTTCACTCGCAGGATCTCGTTTCGCAGGGAATCCATGCGAATGAGGAGACACTCTACTTGCCAAGGGGAGGGCATTAGACAGTCTAGTGAGGCGCCATTGAATGCCGGTGATTGTCGAGATGTTCCAAAAGCTTAAGACACGCTCGTTGCGCGTCAGCGATTATTTTGGGAGGTAAGGACTTAATATTTCCAGATTTGACATGACTGTAAATGAAGTCAAGATCATCACTCATTTTCTCAAAATCCGGGCGAGCGCCTGGCGCGTAAAAATCTCGTTCGATTGCCACTAACGTGGAAAAACTCTCACGAAGCTCGGCAGAAAGAGGGCTAGCATTTGCGACAAAAAGATCACGGGCCGAGATTTTACTCGCTTTTGACAACAGCCGCGCTTCCTTCGACAACGCAGGCAAAGCTCCCTCCTCATCTCCGTCGAGTATCAAATCGACGTCCAAATTTTGCTGTTCGGTGGCATCGAGAGTAACCAGCAAGGACAGCTTATCCAGCGCTATATCCGCGACAGATGCTGTCCAAGCAAGAGCGGCGTATGGATCAGCGGGCGTCTTTGAAGGAATGATGGACATTTGACAACCTCATTGGGACGACACTAGGAGCCTAACTCCAGACACAGGATATACCGAAAACCTAATGAACGCTACTCATTTGCGATGTCAGGCTTATAGAGGCTCGCGCATTAATTGTCAAGTACTAGTAAGGGAACATGGCAAAAACTCTTTGGATTTCGGGTTAGAAGAGGTGATCGGCGGGGGATCAGTTACCAGGCCGGCCATTGGCCAGCGCTTTCAAAAGCTGATCGACCAACTCAATCTCTTCATCGCTGGGTTCCAGTTCCTTATAACGGTTCAGGGACTGCGTGGCCGCAGAGACATTGTTCAGCCGGTGATAAACCAGGGCGAGGTTGTAGTAGACGAGTGAAAAGTTCGGCTCGATTTGGATGGCTGCTTCGTAGTGCAGACGCGCCAGCGGAAAGTCGCCGGCGTCGTAATAAAGATTGGCCAGATTGTAATGGGCCTCAACGTGGCGCGGATCGTTTTTCAAAGACTGGGTGAAATTCTCGAGCGCGCCAATCATGTTACCGCGATCCAACTCGATAATTCCCAGGTTGCAGAAAGCTTCCGCAACGTTGTCGCCCGCGGTGATCGCTTCGACGTAAAACTCGCTCGCCTTATCGTCGCCTTGCTCGTGCAGTAGCAGAGCTTCCTCAAACGGCGTCAGCAGCCGAGCGACCTGTCCACCTACAGGCCGGAACAAACTCATCTGTCCCTGCAGCTCAGCTTCAATCTGCTTGATCGTCAGGCCTTGCGTGCGCATTTCACGGACGCGCCGGAAAAGAGTGAGCGCCTGAAAGTCGTAGGTAAAGTCTCCGCCATCAGCGGCGGGCGTGCCGTGAATGATTCCGGCCTCAGTCCAGCGCCGCACGGTGCGCTCGCTTAAGCCAAACAGTTGTTTGATTTCGCGGACCGAGTAACTTGATTTGACACGTTGATAGTCCGCCTTGGCTGGAACGGGTGACGGGAACGAGAGGACCTTGCGAATCTTATCGGTCATGCGCGGCTTATAAGCCTACACGAAAACCGATAGATTTGGGAATAGTTCGGCCAAAAAACTTTTCCAGTCCTGAATACGGAGTCACCGTCCCAGCCCGCACTTCAACACTTCACATGCCCGAGCAGCAAGTAAACAATTATGAAAATCACAATGGTGGATAGGCAGCCGCCACCCCACTTCCACGCTGCCGCCCCCGCCAGGCATCCTCGTAAAGGACCTTCCATAATTAAACCCTCCCTAAGCTTTCTGGACTTCGCAGGTCGACGCAAGACTATTCGCTCTTCCTGTCTGGTCGAAGTTCACTCGCTGCATTCTTACCGAACAACTTTCGCCCTTGCTTGAGCGTGGGCAGCAAACGAGATGCCAAGTCCAGATCGAATGGGCGTTATTTTGTTGTTGCCCGCTTAAGAAAAAGATCGTTGCTCGAGTTTGCCCTCACGCGCAATTTCGGAGCGGCATTTGCTGGATGGAGATCAGAAGGAGGGCCAGCGATGCCAAGACGAGACAAAGGAAAATATACCGACAAGCAAAAGCGCAAAGCGGAACACATTGAAGAGGGTTACGAAGATCGCGGAGTTTCGAAGAAGGAAGCCGAGTCCCGCGCCTGGGCCACGGTGAACAAAGAATCAGGCGGCGGAAAGAAGAGTGGATCAGGACGCGGCAAGAAAGAGAGCCATGCCTCATCTAAAAAGGGCGGCAAGAAAAGCAGTAAGAAAAGTAAGAAGTAACGGCCGGCGCAACCGGAAGAGATCGCGCCGGCCTATGTCTACTTCGCCTCGGAAGTGGATTCCACTTTACGTCACCGGCGAAGTGCTCACCTTGCTCAGTGGCGAGACCACTCCGGGCTGATGATCGCATCGATCATCCTGGTTTCATCGTTTTAGGAGCAGGCCACTTCCGCCTCTAAACCAATTCAGTCCGAGGGAGAGCTAATGCCGGTGCATCGCACCTTGTGTTGAGCGGCTCTGGGATTGGGGCGTGGGCTTCAGACGCACCCCCGCATCCATCTGCTTAACTCCGTCGACAGATCCCTGGAAGGGAGCGTCGGCCTCAGTCCGAATAACAGTAGCGATCCATTCAGGCTTGGCGCCACCCTGGCACATCGCCCAACGCATCAGAGGCTCTGTGCCGACCACCAACATACCGGAATGGTTATTTCTGTCGGCGTCCTCTTTGGGGTTATCGTAAAAAAAGCCGAGCGACTTTCGTAACAACAGAATATCAGCGGGCTTGCCGGTCAGGAACGTCCAACCCGGGCCTACTCCATGCATTTTCGCGTAGGCCTTGAGAGCACGCGGCGAATCTTCTTCCGGACTGAGCGTGATGGAGTAAAAGAAAATGTCGGAACCCACGCGGTCTTTCAGGATTTTCTGCACGTCGACCAGATGATGCGTAATGATCGGGCAGATGTCTTTGCACTGGGCGAACATAAACTGGATCACCACCCGCCTATCTTTGACCAAATCGTCATAGAAGCGGACCTTCTTACCATCCTGGGTAACCAATTCAACGTTCGGTAAGTGCCGCCGCTGAATTGATTCGCGCGGCGAAATGTCCTTGAAGTTGTAGTTGTGTTTGCTCGCCGGAGTAGCCTCCTGTGCGAACAACCTGCTCGCACCCACCGCGGCTGTTGCCGCGCCGGCAGCCACCAACAGATTTCTCCTCGTCATTTTTTTCATAATCTTAGCTCCTTCCTTGTGTCCTCAGTGGGCTGCCAGGTTAAGGATTTTGGTTGTTGTCGGTCACGCCGGGTTGCATCTGGAAGAGCAGCATCATGGCGTGATCTTCATGGACTGTGTTGTGGCAGTGCATGGGATAGTCTCCCCGAAAGTCCCGGAAACGGAAGAAGACCTTAACGTCTTCATCGCCCTGGAGCCGGGTGACGTCCTTGCGCGACACCTCTACATTGGGAACGTTGGGGCGAGTGGTACTGATGCCGGCGCCGCCGCCGCCAAACGCACAGTCGCCGTGGTTGCGGTCGTCGCCGTAGGTGGAGCCGCTTCGACTACTGTAGCGATCACCATTACCGGATCGACTCAAGATCTGATGTTCTTCAAAGTGTACGTGAATTGGGTGTTGCCAGTCGTTCCGCGGGTTTTGGAAAATCCAGTTCTCCGCGCTGTTCTGCGTTACCGTGAAGCGGAGGTCATTGCAGTCTGCGAACCGATCGTTGATGACCCATTGGCCATTGTCGCGGTCAAACTTGAACGTGCGCGTGATGCGTGGCGTGATGACGCTTGGCAGTTGATAGAACACGGGGTGGGTTGCCGGGTCAACACTCGCGTCAGCGACCGCAGAGCCGATGCGAAACTCAACACACGATGTTCCCTGGCCGCCGGAAAAGATGTTGCAGCTCGGTCCCTGACCATCGTCCTGTTCCAGACGGTTCTCCAGCCGGACTTTGGTGTGACTGCCAATCAGATTCTTGACCTGGTTGAAGTCGACAATGATGTCATAACGTTCCGCGACCCCGAGCCGGAAGCTGGTGACTTGCAGCGGTGTAGGCAACAGGTTTCCGTCATCAGCAACCACCCAGAACGGAATCACGGTGCTGGGGCTCAACGGATCGGTGAGGAACAATTCGTAGAAGCGCGATGGCCCACCGTTCAGAACGCGGAAGCGATAGCGCCGCTTACTAACGTTAAAGAAGGGCTGGACGATTCCATTAGCCAACTGGACGTCGCCGAGCAGTCCCTTGAAATTGAAAGTGTCGAAGCAAATCTTTCCCGTGCTTGGATCAATCAGTTTGTCAGTCAGGATGATGGGCACGTCGTATTGCGGGTAAGTAGGCAGGCGAAAGCCTGTCGTCTCATTCCCCGTATCGAACTGGTTGAAGATGAGGTGGAAGCCCTCGAGTCCTTTATAAGTGTTCTCCGCAGTGTGATCGATGCGGTGATCGTGATACCACAAGGTGCTCAGGGATTCGTTGATATCACCGTTCGGCTGATTCGTCGATGCAAATCCCGCCTGTTGTCCGGTGAAGTAATAATCGAAATATTGCCCACGGAAAAACCAACGGCAGGGGCCACCATCGCTTTCCGGGGCTGAGTGGAAATTGTGCAAGTGCGTCGACATCTCCGGGACGCCAAAGCCGCCATTTTGACTCTGCGTCGGCAACTCGTTATAGCGGCGAATCACCCACGGCTCCTGATAACGACTAACAATCGTTGGCCCAGGGAATGTCCCTACATCGCTCGCGGCTGATCCTCCCAGGTTGAAGCCCCAGATGGTCTGCGCCGGAATGTTTGTGTCTGAAGTGATCCGGAAATTGGTATTGGCCCTGATGCGCTGAACAAAATACTTCTGCGGCGGGTACTGATTGAAAAACTGAAAAGAATCCGTGCCCGGTCGCAAGCTGCCGTTGTATTGTCCACGGCCTTCATAGGGCAACCCCGTTGCCGGATTAGTGGTGTTGAAAGGGAATAGCTGCGGTGGCGCGCCGAAGGTCAATCCGGGATCGGTCAACGGCCGCGCGGGCAACTCAGGCGGAATAGGCATCGGATCCACAAAGATCTGGGCGGGTTGCGGGCTACATCCGACGTCGCAATTACCCGAATAGCAACCACTACCACGGGAGAAGGAATCCGCCGATAAAGGAGCCAATGGATCCTGTCCGTAAGCGTGGGTCAACCCCAACTTAGGGATCAAGACACCGGCGCCGGTCATTAGACCCATCCTTATCAGGTCGCGCCGACTGAAACCTTCTTTGACCAGTTCAAGCCGGTTCTCTAAAGCTTGTTGGACTTCCTTTTCTTTTCTTCGGTTTCGCTTTGAAAAATGTGCCACTGGGGACTCCTCCTATTTTTTGCAGAATAAGACAGACCTTCGGCCCGAGTCGGCTTAACGAGCATTTTGAAATTGCGTTGTTACCCTAACGGACCTTAGGTGGTATTACCGAGTGCTTGTGAAACCCTACGGCCTTGCAGGAACGGATGTCTAACATTGCTAGCAACGAGCGTTGCTTTATGATGGCGCGCACTCTATATCGAGTCATGTGAGTTGTCAAGAGTTTTTTCTTGAGCTTTTTCTTGAGACGCTCGTGAGATGAGGAAGGCCCGTGAACCAGGGCGATTCCGAGCCACGTTGTTGGGTCGCGCTCAGTCTGAGGGCGCCGTCTCCGAGTCGCTGCGTTTGAGCTTTTGGAAATTCAATTCACTGGCTGGCTGGATATTTGCCTCAAGAACTCTTTGCATGTATTTGAGCGCGCGCTCATTCTCGCAAGCATCCTGCGACGCCACACAGTCGCTCGGGACAATCAATTGATAATCTCGTATGTGTGCATCGCTTGCCGTAAAGAGAACGCAGATGTCTCCCGCCATGCCCATTAGGATTAGAGTCTCAGTTCCCAGGGGCTTCAAAAGAATATCGAGGCTGGTTGAGTAGAAGCCGGACTGCCTTGGTTTCAAAACAAAGTAATCATCGTCCTCAGACCTCTTACGTAAAAAGAGCGGCCACTAGCGGGCCGCCCTTGTAAATATCCAGGAATCAATAAACACGCGTTACGGGTTCGTCTTACTCTTGCCCGTGTTAGTTGATTTTTTTGTGTTAGCCGGCTTCGCGGAAGCGGAACTGACCTTTAATTGGCTCGTGACCTTCTTAACGCCATCTGTTTCCTTGGCCACGCGCTCAGCCTCGGCTTTCGCTTCGTTCGTGTCAACTGTGCCGCGCAAGGTAACCTCGCCATTGACTACATCGACGTTGATTGTTCGTTCGGGTGTTTGCGAATTACCGATGAGCTTGGCCACGATCTTGGTATGAATCCACGCGTCGTCCAGCGACTGCCCGACTGTTTCCTTGTTCTCCTTAGCTCGAGCCCGTTCGTCGCGTGCCTGCTGTTCGGTGTATTTAGGAGTAGCTGTCGGCGCCGGCGTCGCCGGCACGACCAGGCCGGTGTTAGCGTTCGTGTTGGCGCGTTCGTTTGTAGTTGTCGCGGTATCGTTACAAGCCGTTAGAGCCAATGCCAGCGCCATGATCGCCGTTGGCAACAATAACTTCATTCTCATCTTTCGCCTCTCGTCTTCCTGAAGAAGGCCGAGGAAGAATCGCCAGCATCACCGTTTGCTGGCGATTCTATCGCCGAGATCCTCAACAGCCTCTCCGACTTTCCTTCGGACCTTGCCTACTGTCGATTGAACGGATCCTTCAAACCGTTCCTGCTTTCCTCTATCTTCCAGGTCCCGATCGCCGGCAAGCTTACCAAGATGTTCTTTCGCTTTGCCGACAACTTGTTTCCCTTTGCCTTTGACTTCGTCTTCGTATCGCATACTTCCACCCTTCTTCGAACTCCCCCTTGAATGAAGGCGCGCTCTGTCGGGAAACATTAGAGTCGTGCCTGGTTACACTGCGGCTCTGCGGCCCGAGATCAACTGCAGGATCAGAACCACCAGAGCTACTACCAGCAACAGGTGGATTAAGCTGCCGCCGATTCCGCCAATCAAACCGAGTAGCCACAAAATCAGTAATACCAACAGAATTGTCCAAAGCATGTTATTGAACCGTCCTTTCTTAGAACACTGTGCGATTGCGGACGGGTAAGGAGCAATGCTCGTGCCGCAAGTCCTGCTCTGATTCAAGTGCTCTATTAGGCACTCTTGAACCAAAACGGAACGAAGTAATGCATTGATCTCGGACCTGTCTGAAGGAATCAATTGAAATCCGCTGGAATAGCGAGGCATTAGCGGAGCGTGGCCGTTAGGGCGAGGACTGCTCCCCGGCTTCCAATTCGCAGTTGATCTCACCGCCCAGGAGAATTGCCGCCCCGGTCAGATAAAACCACAACATCAGAATGATCAGCGCGCCCAGCGAGCCGTAGGTGGCGCTGTATGAATCGAAGAAATGCAGATAGAAACGGAAACCCAACGAGACCAGGAACCAGAGAACTACCGCCACCACCACTCCGGGAGAGAGCCAGCGGCGGCGGAAATCAGAAGCGGGCAACCGTTTGCCACGGCGCCGGGCGCCTACGTTGGGACCGAACTGATAAATAAGTGAGAAGGCCATGAAAATGAACGCCAGCGCAATCGGCCACTGCAAAATTTTCCAAGCCACCGTGAAAGCGTATTCTTCGTCGACAAATGTGGCGAGAAAATGACCGAGTTGGCCCCCGTAAAGCACAATGAGCAACGCGGAGACAATCAGAACTGCTATGGCCACCGTGAGCGCGATGGAAACCAAACGCACCTTCCACCACGGACGCGTTTCAACTACATCGTAAGCAGAGTTAAGCGCCTGCGCGAGTGCGTTAAGACCACTCGAGGCGGCCCACAACGATGCGAGCAACCCGAACCACAACTTGCCGCCGCCGCGACCGCTGGCGACTTGATCGATAGTTGCTACCACCAACTGAAGCGCTGCGCTGGGCATGACACTGCCGAGATAAGTAATCAACTTCTGACGCAGATGTGAACCCGCGCCAGCCATGTAGCCGAAAAGAGTAATCAGGAAAAGCAGGAGGGGAAAGAGCGCAAGCAGAAAGTAGTATGACAACTGCGCCGCGCGGCCGAGGATTTCATCTTCTTCAGCTCGAGCCCAAAGACGCCAGAGAAAATCTTTTGAGAATATTCGACGGAACACTGCAAGTGCGACGCGAAGGTTTACTTCACCATTGTGCCGGTGCGGCTCCAGCGCGTGTTGGTGAAGAAATCGAAGGGGCTCGTAAATTGTTTGGTTTCGTCATAGGACCAGTAAACAAACATTGCTCGCCCAATGACCAATTCGCGCGGGACAAAACCCCACGCCCGGCTATCGAGACTGTTGTCGCGATCATCGCCCATCACGAAGTAAGAGTTAGCAGGGACCTTCGCGGGCTTGCCGTTGACCGCAAAGTGAAAATCAGGGCTGGCGGTGACGTCCTGACCCTGGCGCACGGCGGCTACTTTCTCGGGAAAGTAATATACGTTGTATAGCTCGTTGCCCTGTCGCGGCGTATCCTCGACGATTTCGAGCGGCGCCTTATCATTCAGATTGCGCGCGACGATTATGTGTTCGGGCAATGGTTGGCCATTGACGAAAACACGCAGCCCCTTCACTTCGACCGAGTCTCCGGGCAAGCCAATAACGCGCTTCACATAATTAACCTTGAAGGGAATGTTGTCTTCCTGTCGGTCGCGCTCCGGATCAAACGGATTGCCGGGATACTTGAAAACAATGATGTCGCCGCGATTGATTTCGCGCTGTGGCAACACGGGCAGACGCGGGCCGGGCGCAAAGATGAACTTGTTAACCAAAAGATGATCGCCGACTACGATCGTGTTTTGCATTGAGCCGGTGGGAACTTTGACGGCCTGGACTATGAACGTCATCCCGAACAAAGCCATGATGACGGTGACTACCGCTGATTCGAAGTATTCGCGAATTACACTTCGCGGTGGTCCAATCGGTTCCACCTGGACCTTCGTGTCCGGGTCACGACCGTTGGACTTAATCGAGCGAGCGGTGAATGCCCCGGTCTTCTCAGTTGTCTTTTCTTCAGTCGTGATCGTTGATTCGCTCATTGCGGACATCGTAGAGGTTGCCCAGCGTCGTGGTCAAGCCGGGTTTCGATCTGGATTACTCGCTTTGCATTTGCTTCAATGCCGCCTGAGCAGCGGCTGCTTCGGCGGCTTTGATGGTTGGACCTTCACCACGCGCTGCACCGCCGTTCCACTTTAGCTCGACATGGAACATGCGGCGGTGGGGCGGACCGAGGGTTTCGATAACAGAGTACTGAGGTCCGGGTTGATGAATAGCCTGTAGCTTCTCTTGCAAAGTAGTCTTGGGATCGGCCGCGGCCGCCGCGACGGGATCCGCGGAGCGCAAGTCTTCGCCGAGGGCCAGGACTACAAAGTCTTTCGCCGCCTCCAGACCGCCGTCGAGAAAGATCGCCCCGGTTACCGCCTCGAAGACATCAGCCAACAGCGCATGCTTTTGTCGTCCGCCGCTCTTCTCTTCCCCGCGACCAAATCGGACGAACTGACCCAGACGCAAGTCATCGGAGGCCTTCGCCAGGGACGGCTCGCTGACCAGTCGATGCTTCATGCGCGATAATTCGCCCTCGGTGGCGCCAGGATAAGCTTTGAAAAGATAGTCAGCGACCACGAGGCCGAGAACCGAATCGCCGAGGAATTCGAGCGCCTCGTTGTGCAGATTGCGCGCGTCTTGCTGCGCCCGGGGCGAAACCTGTTCGTGCGCCCACGAGCGATGCGTCATCGCTTGCGCCAGCAAAGCACTGTTACGAAATTGATAGCCCAGGATTTCCTCAAGCTGATCGGGCTGTTGCAGTTCGGTAGTTTCCACGGATGGTAGATTCTAACAAAACGCCGAACGCAGCGTCACACAGACGATGCATTCGGCGTAAAAAATCAGAGCACTAGTTAAGATTAAGACCGACCAAAGAGGCCCGGCATTATCCGCGGCGATGATTTAAGCGCGGCTTCCTGTTTGACGGCGTCGGAGTCGCGGCCGGCTTTGCGGTTCCAGTCCCGCTAGCCGTGACGGAACCCGTCGTCTTCTGACCTGTAGTCGAGGCCCCAGCGCCACCTGTCTTCGCGCCTCCCGTAGTGGGTTGCGCGCCGCCGCCATTGGGAGATCCGCCCGTGGCTGGAGTTGCACCCGGCGTCGAGGCCGGCAGAGAAGTCAGCGGCGTCGGAACATCGGGCAAGGGCTTCGATAGAACGTTCGCCACCAATTCATTCAGTCCGGCTTCTGACTTGTTGCGATCTTTATATAGCTCGGTCAGAGCATCCATGATCGCCTTCTTGTTGGCGGCGTCCGCCAAAGCCGCGGCCCGCGCCATAGCATCGATTTGCCGATCGATGATCTGATTAATGTTGGCGAGCGCGAGTTTACTTTCAGGCGACTCTGGCTTGCCCAGATAAACCTTGTAATCTTCGGACAGCTTAGCGCGGGGGCCGTCGTTGTAGGCCGCGGCCAGATCGAGATAAAGCTGCGCATTCTTTTTCAGCTCGCTATCAGCCTTGGCGGCTTTCAAGAAGTAGGGTATGGCGTCTGCAGGCGAGGTCTTGAAAGTGGCTTTGCCGAGCTCGTAATTCAGATAGGCAAGCGGCTGATCTTTTGTCTGAAAGGGCTTAAAAGGTTTTCCCGCTTCGATCATCTCGATAGCTTTCTTTGCATACGGGCTCGAATCATTGAGCAGGGCCGGATCGCCAAGACCTGCAAGCCCCATAACTATGTAGACTGCCGAATTCTCCGGATCGCTAGCAATAATCTCTTTTCCCAGTCTGAGCTGATCCGCATAGTTCTTGTTCTTATAGGCATCTTCGAATTGCTTATTGATTGAGGTGGTGGCAGTCAGCTTATCGTATGCATCTACGAAGTTCTTCAGCGCCTTCGAATACTGATCCTCAGTTGTACAGGTCGCCAAATAATCTTTAGCCGCCTGATACGCGATATCCTGATGATCTTTTCGGTTGTCGTACCACTTCTGATAGGTCGCAGACTTGAACTCGTCGTTGCATTCCTTGGTCTGAGCTAGCGCCGGGGCAGCCATAACCGCGAACGTCGCAGCGAGTGCCAATAGTTTAATAGTTCGTTTCATTGTTTAGTTCCTTCTGTTGACTTGTCTGGGTGCAACCCGTCGGTGAGTTGCGTGGCGCTCACGCGCCGCAGGCCTAAGATGCAATTTGCGCACCGCTCGTTGTCACCGCTCAAGCCCGACCGCTGTTTGCTGAAGTGACGACGGGTTAATCTTACAAACGGAAACGGCAATAATCAGGCAACAGCCGTCATGTGTCAAGCTTAATCCTCGCCGGAATCCGCTGGGACCAGCAGCATCGCGGCATCACATCAAAAATGCCGAACTCTCGCAAGAAATCACGAGAGTTCGGCATTGGTTCAATTGTCACGAAATCGGCCGTTGAACTCTAAATGCAGTTCACTGCTGATTTGGTTGAGTACGCCGGGGGCGGCCGTCTTTCAAGTCATTCGCGCCCGCTTTTGCCGGAGCCTTGGGCTTATTTTCGATAGGCATCGAAGTGACCTTTACCTTGCTCTTCTCATTTGCCGGCGCCGTCTCGACGTTTGATTTGGCAGTACCCGTGTTGGTCGTGGCGGCAGCGTCGTCGCTGTTTTCCTCGGCTTCGGTTGCAGCTTTGGTTTCCTTTGCCTCTTCGTTCAGGGCCGCTGCTTTCTTATCGCGTCCGTTGGTAGGCGTCGCTTCGTCGTCCGCACCCTCAGCTATCTGGAAATTGATCTGGGTGCCAAAGCGCGTACTGAGTGCCCGGTAGATGTTGCCGGCCACGGCCGCTGGCAGGTGTCCATGGGCATCCGCACCACGCGTGATCACCACTACCGCCAGCCGCGGATTAACGACTGGAGCATAAGAAGTGAACAGTCCCAACCAGGAGCCCTGTCCGATGCAAGTGCCGGTTTTCCCAGCTACCGTCTGTTCAGGTCGATAGGCTTTCTTTCCAGAGCCATAATTGACCGCGCCAATCATGCCGGGAACCATGCGCTTCCAGGCCTCGTTGTCGACTACGTTAATCTTGCGACGGACTTCGGTTTTGAACTGCGAATTCTCTTCGACGGTCCTTGGCACATGCGGGGTCAACAGCTTCCCACCGTTCGACATTGCCGAAACGAGCGAAGCCAACTGAATCGCGGTCACCTCGAAATCGTCTCCATGTGAACTCATATGGTTTACCGCGTATCCCGATTTGAATAGCGGCACCTTGCCCGGAGACTCGTTCACATAATTAATTCCGGTCTTTTCACCCAGGCCTAATTCGCGCGCATAGGTCACCATCTTCTCGAAGCCGACCTGGCCGCCGACGTGCTGAAAATAGGAATTATTCGAATAAGCCAGGGCATCGGTGAGATCGATTCGATAGTTGCTGCCGTCGCTGACCGTTTCAATGGGCTGAATCACTTTCTCGCACAACCCGGCCACGCCAGTCACCAGTTTTATGGTGGAGCATGGCTTGAAGCCACGGCGCAGCGCCCATTCCTGATTAACGACCGTGTAAATGCGTCCGCTCTTTGGATCCATCACGACGACCGTGCCAGCATGATGACCGAGGGCCGCGATGGCCGCGTTGCGCACTTCAAGATCCTCGCCTACGGTATTGTCTCTGCCGATGTTGGCCTGGACTTCGTTGCGCAGACCTTCGTCGATGGCTCGCTGTCGGGCAATCGCCGCCTGGCGCGCGGCTTCGGCCCGTCGCCGTGCCTCTTCAATTTCGCGTCGTCGCCTGGATCCGGAGCGGCGCATTTCTGCGGCGCGCTCACGCTTGCTGAGTTTATGCCCGGAGCGCTTTTCAAGTTTAGCTATAGCCGCAGCCTGGTCGCGAGCGTCGCGCTGGCGTTCAGCGCGCATTTCGCGCTTAGATAAACGCACTCGCCCGCCACGGCGGTTGGCGCGTGCCTCTTCGCGGCGTTCTCGTTTAGATAATTTGCCGCCGCGCGCTTCCGATCTGCGCGCAGCACGGCCTCGCGGATGCTTTCCGCGTGCCGCTGTTTCGACTGTAAATGAAGCAAGTAATACGAAGAGAATGACGAGACTAAAACAAACACGTGCGACTCTGGGGGAACTTTTAAAATTCATAGGCATCTCCCTAGTTAATGAAATTCGATCGCAAGTACAGTGAAGCGGAATTGAATGAAACTCTCGCTGCTTTGATTTGCGCGTCGGGGGGCGACGTGCTTGTTCGTCCTAGTAAGCTTTAGAAACCGTTAAGGGCGCTCAACCTTCTGCAACTAAACTCCCATGTTCTACTTCCGCCGCCAGCCTAACGTGAGGCGGGATAGCTCCCGCGGGCAGCCTCTGGAGAGTTTGCTTTGAGGCCGGGCCAACTATAACATCAGCGTAACGAAACGGCAACCCGAATTTGAGCCCGCCTTCGCTGGTATTTGCGAGTGTTTGGCGCGCATCTTGCTACCGACGAAACGACTTGTCGAGATTGCTAAATAGCTTCCGCGTTCGCCTGTTGCTACTGCTGGCAGCGCTCTTGATGCTTACCCTGAGCGCCCAGTACTACGTGAACCTGCGAGCCGTCCGCAGCAACACTCAATTCATCATCGAACAACAACAGGCGATCATGGCTGGCGTGGCTTTAGGGGTCAATAGTCTTTCGAGCGGCTTGTATCTGGATCAGATGCGCGACCAAGCCAAGCAGCCTCTGCTCGGCGATCAATCCGAGCGAGTGAAGAACGTCCTGATAGTCGACGAGCAGGGCGATATCAAGGACAGTCTGGATAAGAATCAAATCCCACAGCAGAGCCCAGACAAATCCATTCGCTATCTGAAGGTCAAGGACATTTCCCTGCCCCCATTGAAGAGCGCGGTTGAACTTCCGTCGGAAAATACGCCGCTGCCGGAAGGCATGACGATCGGACGTCAGTCCACAGCCGGAGCGTTCTATATTCCCGTGGAGACCGACAAAGGCCGTCGCTATGTAATCGTCGTGCTCGGCTCAACAAATAGTCTCATGACTATTTTGCGGCGCCAGGCGCGGCGGTCACTGCTTTACACGCTGGCAGTGTTGCTGGTCACGACCTGCTTGACCGGGATCGTCGTGTGGCGCTTCACTCGTCCGATCAAGTCTCTATCAATCGGCGCTCGTCGCGTCGCGGGTGGGGACTTTGCTTTTCAGATTCCGACCAACACGCGGCACGACGAAATGGGAGAACTCACTGCCCTCTTTAACGAGATGACGATCAAGCTCGGCCGCACGCGAGAACTCGAGGCCCAGCTTTACAATGCCGAGAAAGCTGTGGTCGTAAGTCGTTTGGCATCCGCCATCGCGCATGAAATCAGGAATCCGCTAAACTATATCAATCTGACTTTGGATCACTTGCGCGCGACGTTCTCTCCGAGCGAGCCGGAGAAGCAGGAAAAATTCGATGAGCTGACTAAACAATTAAAAGTGGAGGTCGCGCGGATCAATAGCCGCATTACGGAGTTCCTTAACTACTCGCGTCCGGTGAAGCTCGACCCCCAACCACTCGACTTGTTCGCCGCCGCGACTGATGCGATGCGCCTCTTCGAGGCCCAGGCCGACGAGAGCAATATCGAGGCGCGCGTTGAGAAGCAGGGTGACGTGCCACTCGTCATGGCTGACTCCGAGTCTTTGCGTTCGGCGCTGACAAACCTGATTATTAACGGCCTCCAGTCGATGGACGGCAGCGGTGGTAAACTAACTGTTCTTTTGTCGGGCGAAGAACACGGCCGCCGGGCGCGCATCGATGTGATCGATAGCGGGCGAGGGATTGCGCCCGAAGACATTTCGAAAGTGTTTGAGCCTTATTACTCAACCAAGGAGACAGGGACCGGTCTCGGGTTGGCGATCGTCAAGAAAGTAGTTGACGATCATGACGGAACGATCTCAGTAAAATCAAAAGTGGGAGAAGGTACGACGTTCACGATCACCTTGCCGGCAACACAACAGTCCAATGTTTAGAGACGGACCGCTGCCCGCCAGACTAGTATGTTTAGAGGCGAGCTACCGCCCGCCTATACTGACAAAAGAAGCGCTGATCAACGGACCGCACTACAAAAATTAATCATGCCACGTAAATCCATACTCGTTGTAGACGACGAAAAACCACAACGCGATATTCTGCAGGAGATCCTGACCGGCGCCGGCTACGATGTGACTTCGGCTGCCTCTGGCGAAGCGGCGCTCAAGTTCGCCAAAGAACGCGACTTCGATTTGGCTCTGACGGATCTCAAGATGACCGGCATGGACGGCATCGAGCTTTTACAGCAACTGCTGGCGCTCGACTCGTCGATCATCGTCATTCTGCTGACGGCACACGGCACCATCGAATCCGCCAAAGACGCGTTAAGGCGCGGCGCTTTTGATTACCTGCAAAAGCCCTTTGAACGCGATGCCCTCCTGGGAACAATCAAACGCGCGCTGGGAAACCTCGACAAGATCGACGTAGAGATCATCTCCGCTTCTCCAAAAATGGAAGCCGTTAAGAAGATGATCCTGAAGGTGGCGCGATCGAACTCAACGGTGCTGGTGCGCGGTGAATCCGGCACCGGCAAGGAGCTGATAGCCCGCGCAATTCATAATCAGTCTCCGCGCTCTTCGGAAATGTTTCAGGCGGTTAACTGCGCCGCGATCAATGAAAACCTGCTTGAGTCAGAACTCTTCGGCCATGAAAAAGGCTCGTTCACCGGCGCGCATGTGGACAAGAAAGGGCTGTTCGAAGTTGCCGATCGCGGCACGCTCTTTCTCGACGAGATTGCCGAGCTTGACGTCAGCATGCAGGCAAAACTCCTCCGCGCTTTACAGGAACGAAGGGTCCGCCGCGTCGGCGGCACGTTCGAAATCCCGGTAGACGTGCGGGTCATCGCCGCTACGAATCGCGATTTGCGAGCAATGGTGGGCGACGGCCGTTTTCGCGATGACCTTTATTATCGACTCAATGTTCTGTCGGTTGACGTGCCGCCACTGCGCGAGCGGCGCGACGACATTCCCGTTTTGATCGACTACTTCCTGAAGAAACATACGCGCAATACTTCGCGGCTGGTGAAGGGATTGACGACTGAAACCCGGCGCATCCTGATGGACTATGGCTGGCCGGGAAACGTGCGGCAACTCGAGTCGGCAATCGAACGCGCGATCCTGCTCTGCGAAGGCGACATGATCATTCCTGACGATTTGCCGACGGAAGTGCGGCAGGAATCGCAGACCGCAGCCACCGGCGGGTTCAAACTGCCGCCTGAAGGAATTTCGTTTGAGGAAGTCGAGAAAAACTTGATCCTTCAGGCCATGGACCAGACTGACTACAACATTACCAAGGCGGCCAAGCTGCTCGGACTTACCTTTCGCACCTTGCAGTATCGTTTGGAAAAGTTCGGAATCAAGAGGAACGATGGGAAGGGAGCGGATGAAGAATGAAACGCTTCTTCAGTTTTGCGGCATGTCTGTGGCTCGCGTTCGCTATGGCAGCATGCAGTAAGGAGGTGCGCCAAGGATACGGCGGCGGCTTGGGACCAGGTCAGGGCCCGACGCCGGCGGTGGTCTCTTCTTCGGACCAGGTGGTGAAGGTAGCTTCGGCGCCCGTAAGCATCTCGCTAAACAGTTCTGCCGAGGCGGTGGTTACTCTTTCGATATCACCCGGCTTTCACATCAACGCTAATCCGGCGACATTCTCTTATTTGATCGCCACCGAAGTGATGCCAGGTAAGGTGGCTGGAATCACGGCAGGATCGCCGACCTATCCGGCGCCGGTAAAAAAGAAATTTCAGTTCGCCGAACAGCCCCTCGCCGTCTACGAAGGTCACATACCGATTAAGCTCACTTTGCGCGCTGACAAGAATACTACCACCGGTCCTTTGTCTGTCCCGATCACGGTCAGGGTGCAGGCCTGCGACGAGGAAAAATGTTTCCCACCGGCGACCGTCAACTCGACAATCTCGGTGATCGTGAAATGACGCGGCCATGATCGAACGCATCTGGATCTTTGCGGCGGCCGTCCTGGTAATCATCGCGGCCGCTTTCCTGTGGCGGAACAATATGTCGGCGGCTTTCGTTACCGCAACGCTGGGCGCTGTCGCATGGTTCTTAAGCTATCGCGCTCAGATACGCGCGAAACTTGCGGCGACTGAGGTGGATGCAGAGGAATCGGAAACCAATGAAGACTCGAATGAAAAGTAAGCTAATAATTCTTGCCCTCCTGAGCCTGGCCTGCACCGCGATCACCGTTTCGGTCTGCGCGGCCCCTTCTGATGAATCCGAAGTTCGCAGCTCGGTCCAACGGATCTTCGATCAATTGAAAGCCGGTCAATACGAAGCGCTGTACGATTCGCTGCCGTCATCCACCCGTTCGCGCCTGGCACGCGATCGTTTCGTTAAAGGCCTGCAGGGAACACGCAATATGTACCAACTCGATCGAATCGAGATCGGCAGCGTGCGCGTCTCAGGAAACCTGGCCGTCGTTGATACCGTGATGTACGCGCACATCCAGCAGCCTTTCAATGCCGACGGTAAGTTAGTTGTGCAGCAATACCTGGTGCGCGAGGATGGCATCTGGCGCGTGGCCACTGGTGATCGGGCGACGATTGATCGTTTCTTAAAGAGCAATCCAGGCTTTGCACGTAAGTTTCCGATTAAGCGAACGCGTGCCTACATCAATCAGAACGGCCAATGGGTAGAAATTCCTTTGGGACGGCAAAGAAGTAAATGAGTCGCGACCAGGTGGCACAGACTTCAGTCTGTGATGAGTCTCCACGAACGCATGATCACAGACTAAAAAGTCTGTGCCACTGATTAACTCGAAAGCAAATCCTCAAACGACAACTGCGCATCGTCGGTTTGCACGTGACGAGGCCCCGAAATGCGTGGAACGTCCAAGGCTTCGCGCACTGCGTCCAGGTGGAACCGAACAATGCGTGGAGTAAGGCGCACTGAAGGAATGCGGCGCTTGGCGGCCAGCCGGCGCACTGTGGATTCGCTCACCTGCAAGACTGCGGCGAGCTGCCGAGCTGTTAGAAACTCTTCCCTATCAGACACCAGTCTTAACTCTCCAAAGCAAGTCCAAAGACCGTTCGCAAGTGATTCTTAGCAATGCGTTATCGTAACGCAAAGACGATCTCTAGCCAACTGATATTCGGTTTTTTCTGAGGGTTGGCGTCGTTGGTCAGCGATTGGGAACCTGGGGTAAAACAAGAATTGGAAATCTCAGATTTGAGATTTGAAATCTGAATTTGCGATTTCGGACTTGAGCTTATTTCGGCACCGGCTTCAGTATCAGCGCCACCCGATAGACGACGGCGCTGTCGACTTCGACGTCTTTTGAAACGGGCTCAGCTTTGTCGGCTTTAACCGTTACGCGGTAACGGGCCGTCTCAGGAGACACGCGAAATACAAACTCGCCGGTTTCGCCGGTGACCCGGGCATCGATCTTCTGCAAAGAGTTCTCACTTACGATTCTGGCCAGTTCGACTCGCACGCCGGGAACGCTGCGTCCCGATTCAGTGAAGACACTGCCGCGCAGAAAAGCGATCGACCCTTCATCTATCCCGAGAACCAGATCGTGAAGGAGGCGCCTCTGGCCGCTTTTTAGATCCAGGTTCGCAATCGAGTTGACCGCGAGACCAGCCTTGCGAAACGTAACGGTGTAAAGTCCGGGAGTAATGTGGGCGATCGTAAACTCGCCCTTCTTGTCGGTCGCGACCCGAGTAATCTCCCGGTCGCCCTGCAGCAGAACCACTGACACGCCGCTGGGTGACCCCTTCTCGACCCGCACCTTGCCTTTGATTGACGCCGTTCCCTTGTCCTGGGCCAGAGCTGTAACTGAAACTAGCAGCAGTAAGACCGTCGCGAAAGTTGTCTTCATTAATGTCATGGCACTTCCTTTAGGTCTCCAAGTTACCACGTTGGGGTTGCGTGCAACTACCACCCACGCCGACGCTTTGTTAGTCACGAAATGATCGAGAGACAACGAGATTATTTTCCGCGCTCAGTGGGCATGGATGAATATCTCAGTCCGGACGAAGGCTAGGAAGCCTCTTATACGAAATAGCGTTGCCCGTTGTGTATTGCTTGAGTTGGCTCTCATTAGCACCCAACTTCAGTGAGGCGATCACACCCACCGCGAAATCCATCAGCCGTTTTCAACGGCTGCCGATCAAAACCGTTGAAATGGCTTCTCGGCTAATGAGCGTCGCGTAACACCTCATTGAAGTTGCTGCTAATGACTTCTGGTCCAATTTCAAACTGGACCCGTACCCGTCGGGCTTGGCGCGCTCAATTGACGCGAGCGTATAATCAACACTCACCATGTTGACTGCTTGCGGCTGGCCCCAAATACGACAGCAACTCTCTCTATTCGCCCTGGCGCTGGCGCTAATTGCTTCAGTGTCCATTTCCCTGGCCGCCCAGGACCAATCCACCAAGGAGCGCCCCCGCCGGGTCGTCCCAGGCGAAACCGAACCGCAGGACATTATTAGGATCGATACTGACCTCGTGCCGGTCGATGTCACTGTACTCGATGCTCAGGGCCGGCTGGTGCGCAACCTGAAAAAAGAAGACTTCAAACTTTTCGAGGACGGCGCCGAGCGGCCGATCGCTTCGTTCAATGTCGAGAAGATCGAAGGCTCGCCGCGTCCGGTGGCGATCGTTTTCGCGCTCGATCTCTCCGGCAGTATGACGCCGGCAGAGGTGGCCCGTGTCAGCGATGCCATGCGCGAATTTTCCCGCCGTCTGGCGGAACATCCGGCAGTCTTCGCGGTCATGACCTTCGGCATGCGCGTCAAGACAATTCAAACCTTCACCAATGATCGCGAGAAACTTGATCGCGCATTCGACCGGTTAGGGCGCGAGCCAAATGGAATGTCTACGCACACCTATGACGCGGTTGATGACGCGGTGCGAATGCTGGTTCGTCACGCCCCGCTTACGCGCGAGCATCAGATGATGAAACGAGCCGTTGTGGTAATCACCGACGGCTTTCCCGTGGGCGACACTGTGGCGCCCGAGACAGTGATCGAGCGCGCCAACGCTGCAGACACGAGCGTCTACGTGGTCACTATGCCTTCGTTTACAAACCTGCTCGCGTCAGCGCAGATCACTCCGCTGCCGACGCCGCTGGACGTCAGCGGGTTGGTAGAAAAAACTGGCGGGCGAAGTGTCTATGCGAACCAGAAGGATTTAGGTCCGTTGTTTCGGGCCATTGCCGAGGAGGTGGCGGCCGCTTATGTATTGGGATTTTATCCGCCGCCTGAGAAAAGAAACGACGGACAGTTTCACACGATTAGGATCGAAGGCCCGCATGGGATGATCTTGCGGCAAAGCAGGCCGGGATACCAAGCCAAAAAGCAGTAGGCAGAAAGCAGAAGGCAGCAAACTGTGGCCATCGGGCCTTTGGGTTTTCTGCTTACTGCTTTCTGCCTACTGCCTTCTGCTTTTCAGAATTCATCATCATCGTCGTCATCGTCGAGCGATTCTTCCTCAACCAGATCCAGCTCGACTGGATCCAGACCGACGACTTCGAGTTGAAGTCCACACTCTTCACAATCCACCGTCTCGCCTTTGTCCACGTCGAGATCAACGTGGACGTCGGCATCACATTCAGGACACGTTCCGGTCGGCACTTCGTCTACCTCCAGTGAAGATTTCGAATTCTCAGGTAACGGCTCGCAGTTGACGATTTAAGATTCTTGGTTACTGCGCCGTCAATCCAAGCGCTGCCAATTCAAGCGCTGCCAATCTAACCGCCTGCCAATCTAACCGCCTGCCAATCTAACCTTAGCCTCACTGATTTTGCAACAGCATTCCGATTGCACAGCATTCCGATTGCCAAAACGAAAAAGCAAATCTTTCAATCGAATTTGAGATACTCATTCAGTTTCGAATCCAGAGGCCACAGTTGGCTGGGAGCGCGGACGGCTCGTCCGCTCTGACTTTGCATGAGAACTGAGACGACTTCGCAGCTCCGACGCGATGCGGACGAAACGTCCGCGTTCCCAGCACTAACGGGCGACATATTTTCAAGGTGAGGGAGTGCAAATCGTTGGTCCGGCTTACGAAATCACCTTTCGTCGCATGCGGCGGCGGCTCAGAATCAGAAAGAGTCCTACAAAACCGCTGATAATTACCAACGCCGCCGCCGCATCGGCATTTAAGTTTGAAGTTCGCGCGATCAACCCGGATTCGCTCTCTGAAATCGCTGCTTTTGGATTGTGTGGTTCGGTGGCCGGCGCGTCAGTCACGGTAAAAACGTCGCCGCGCCCTTCATTGGTCCGCAGCGTCCGCTGCACTTCAGCAAACGTAAATGGCCGTGCGCCGCGCCGGCCGAAAACTGCGATCTGATTGCCGCTCTCATCCACGGCCCGATCACGATCGAGCGCTTTGGAAACAGCCAGAGCCTTACCCCTGGTCTTGAAGCTGGCGATCAATTGCGGCTCAGGCCGCGGACTGAAGCCGGCATAAGTTGCCATCGTCTCAGGCGAAGTAAGCTGCACGATGCGCAAACCATTTTTGCCGTCGGCGATGTATGCAAACAAACTTGCGTTGGTCATCGCGATCTTTACCTGATGGGCGTCGTCGATCTTTCCTTCCGCCTGGTACATCTGATCGAGACGAGGCTTTTCTGCCTCCTTCACATCAACTATCGCCACCCCGTCTTTGCCGTCAGCCACATACGCATAGGTGCGGGCCACGTATACATCGCGCGCATCCCGCAGCGGCACCAACGCTCCTTCGCTTATCCGCGCGCTTTGCGGTTCAGTTAGATCGAGCACCTTCAGGCCGTCGTCGTCGACGATAAAACCATATCTGAATTGAATAGCAATGGCTCGCGGATGTCTGAGCGTAAGGCGACTGACGATCTTCGGATTCAAAGGATCGTTAATGCTGACGATTACGAGTTCCCGATCCGTCGTGATGTAAGCGTTCGTGCCGGCGATGACGATATTGTTCGCACCGTTTAGAGCGCCTTCGGGATTGAATGCGCCGTTTGCGTACTTGTTCGGATCGAGTTGGCGTTTCAAATAATTATTTAAGGGATCGCCATCCAAAAGCGTGGCTGCGTTCACCACAATCAATCCTTCGAACTTGTCGGCAACATACAGATAACCATAGAGCGGATGAATCGGCTGTTCCTCATTGACCAGTTTCTCTGCGGGCATCTGGCGCGCGCGTTCCGGGTCAATCATCTGCCCTTCGGTAGTCATTCGCCAACGCGCTGGATCGACTGCCAACGTCGAAGGCGCAGCCACCGCCGTCGCGTATTTAGTCTTGACGAAAAACTTCTGTCCAAATCTTGAAACGGGAGACGTGGTGATGCGCTCAGAGAATCCTTTCTGATCAATCTGCGCTACGTCATACACGCGCAGGCCGCCTTCACCCGCCGCGACATAGGCATACTCGCCGCGCAGTTGTACCTGCAGAACTTGCGGGTTGCCTTTGTGCTCATAACCCTCGCGCAACTCGCGATCATCGTTAACAAATTTCCGATAGTTGTCCGGATAAGCAATCTTGTGCAGCGTGCTGCCGATGACTGCTTGTGGCTCAGTGCGTTCGGTAGCGACCACGGCTTCGAGTGAATCGTCCGCCGCGACATACACATATCGGCCCATGAAGTTAACGAAGTTCGTGCCCAGCAAAAGCGTCTGCGCCATCCAGGCGTTGTTGTCATTCTTCTTTGAAACGTGACAGTCGGAACAGCCTTTGGTCTCAGTCGTGCGAACAGTGTGCGGCACGTGCGTATTGAAAGTCTGACCCGAAAAGCCTTCCGCCGAAACGGTTTGCTGCTGCGAATAGATCCACTCGCGATTTTGATTTTGAGAGCTCACCAAAATCGCGCTTGAAGAACGCACGGGAGCGATGCGATTTCCTGTCACAGTGCCGTCGCGGCCCAGCATAAACACGTCGTCGCGCAAGACTTGATAGTTATAGGTGGTGAAATTGCGACTGTTGCCGCCTTCATTGTGCCGGTTAGGCATTTTGCGATTTGCCTGCATTGAGAGATGGCAGCCAAAACAACTCGTCACCCAGGACGAGTGACATGCAAAGCAGGTCATGTTGGAATCGCGATGGGCGAGCTGCTTATCGTCGGCCGGCACGTCGCCCCAGGTCGCGTTATCGGTGCGCATGGTCTTCGCGTAACGCGACTTCACACTGTAATCCTCGGCGTGCGGCGCATTCGGATTGATGGTGTCGGACGTCTGTTTGACGCGCCACCAGCGGCCCGGCACAACGATCGAATTCTGGACAATGTCACCGGCTTTCAGCGCGACCTCGTTACCGTTCTCGTCCTTTCGCTTGCTGTCAGTCTTAATGGGCTGAAACAAAAACTGTCGCCCACCTTCCGGAGTACGAAAGCGGATTGTCGCGAGATTACGTTTAGGGCCCTCTGCGAACTTGCCGTCTTTGACGCTCGTGCCCGCGGCAAATCCAGAAGTAACCAAGGTTGCCCGATCGCGAATCGTGCCATGACAATCGATACAGCCGATCTCAATCGCCGCACGCGGTTCGTTGTAGAGGATGCCGTTGCCGTGCGCGTCCTGTCGAAAGTGGCAATCGACACACTGCATGCCCTTCTCTAAATGAATGTCGTTGAGATGGACTGCCTTCTTGAATCGATCCGGATCGTCGGGCGAGACAATTGAGTTCTTCGCGTCGAGCAGGTTCCCTTCCCGATCTCTCTTGAAGACCTGGCGAAAGATCCAGCCGTGACCGTGGAAGTCTGCAAACTGCGTGCGCTTAAGCTGGCTGTTGAATTCCGCTGTGCCGGTCTTTTGCAGAAAGTCAGGCTCCGACCAGAGGCCGCGCAGGCTCGAAGCTTCGGGATTGCTGTTGAGTTTCTTCTGCTCTTCAGTCTGCGAAGGATCGTGCTGTTGGGCGGGGTACATTTTGTCGCCGTCGGTTTCGTTGTCCCACCAGATGAGTCCCAGATAAGACGCGACCATGTTTTCGCCGGGGTGCATATGACAGACCATGCACTGCGAAGTTGGAATGCGGCTGGTCAACTGATGTTTGATGGGATGGCCTGATTCGTTTTTCGGAATGCTCGTGTCTAATGACTGTGACAAACCCTGATTGCCCGAGCTGCTATAGAACGCCGAGTGTCGCGGATCGCGATCGTTGGCATAGATGACGTGACACGCAGTGCATCCGGAGGAACGATAATCGCCGGGATGATCGTTCGTGCCCAGGAAGTTAAGCGTCGGATCGTGCAGGCGTGTCTTCTGCAAACCCAGATAAACGGGATCGGTGCGCTGGGCCGTGCCCAAACCCCGCGCGCTTAGTCCCTTGTCAGGTTTGCCGGGATCTTCGTCTTTGTCGGGAAGTCCAACTTCCAGACGACGCTTCCCGCCGCGTTCAAAAACGCGCAGGACATTGCCCGGCTGCGAAATTTCCCAACGCGGAATCGGATCGAGAAACGATAGGATCCCTTTCAATCGTCTCTGCTCGTCAGTTGGCTGCGGAATTTGAATCAGTCTTTGCGGCGCGCCGTCCGCGCTATAACTTTCGCCGAAGCTTGTATCTTTGATTGGAAAGCCGCCGTTGTTGTAAAGCGCCGCGCCCCACAACATCGCACCGTGTCGCATCATGCTGTTCGACGCCGCGCTTGACTGCGTGCTGTGACACTCAGAGCTGCCGCAGGTCTTACCCGCGACCCGCAAATCACCGGGATTGATGAAGCGCACGAACTCGAGGCTCTCTCTGGAGAGCAGAGGTCCTGAGCGCTCAGGTATCTTGAACTTTCCGCTTTGTTGCCATTCTCGAGGAAAACGGGGACGCACATGCGCCGCTTCTTTGTCGGTCGCGGCCGGATTGCCGCCGTGGCATGCTGTGCAAGTAAGCCCCAAAGCGTCTTTGCCATGATCGAGCTCATCCAGAGTCGCCGTGGGACCGAACTTGTGCATCGGTTCGATCTTGTCGTGACACTTGAGACAGCCTTCGAGTGTGTCGGCGGGAGCGGTGTTATGTGATGAGTTTGGCGCGTCCTTGACTCGCTCAGCGCGGGTGGTAAAGACAATCTCCACCACAAAGACACAAAGGCACAAAGACAGGACTGAAAGCCAGATGGCAAACCTTCCTGTTCTATTCGTCTTTGTGTCTCTGTGTCTTTGTGGTTTCACTTTTCTAAAAAACGAACTTCACTTGCGCGAACAAATTAAACAGTGGCTTGCTCGGGTTAATGACGGTATTGTCCGCGGTGCAAAACTCTCTTACATTCGCCGGACAATCGCCCGAAGCGTTTGTGTAGATATCGCGAAAGCCATGTCCCGGTTTCAGCGTTGCCGCTCCAAACGTAAGCGTCACATTATTGATTAGCAAAGGCCGGTATGCGACGCCGACGCTGTAGTCCCAACCGATTTCGTGCCGAATGTGCGGTTGAAAGAGAATGTATTCCAGCGATTCGGTGCGATGAAAGCGCAGATAATTCGCGTTGAAGATCGCTTTCAGCCTTTGCGTAATCTCGACGTCCACGCCTGCGTTGTAAATGAGAATTCCAGGATTGATGAAGTTCGCCTGGCCTTCGATCTTGCTGCTGCGCAGCGACGGCAGAATGCTGTTGGGCTGCACCAGACCGACGCCCGTCTGTGTCAAGCGGATGCCGTTGCGATTCCAAAACGAGAACTGCCCGCCAACGAAATTCGGATCGTCGAAGATGGCGTCAAACCCAGTAGCCTTCCCATCTGTCGGATTCTTATCGCCCTGCGCCCAAAAGAAAGAACCGCGAAAACGAAAGTAGTCTTTATCAACGGACGCCTCCACCGCCGCCATTTGCGAACTGACATGCACCCCGCGCCCGGCAATCGGATTGCGATCGTCGCGGCCGAAAGCATAGTAATAAGAGTGCGTCAGATTCAGCCGGCCCAGGTGCCCGTCTCCGTTGATGCCCAGATAACCGACCTTGATCGAATGCGGCCGGACATCGCCGATCAAAGCGGGCCGTACCAGGAACCCATTGCGATCGAATTTGCGGCTGGCGCGATCGTCGTTGTAGAGCGCGCTGGCTTGAATCGTGTAGCCCTTCTTAACAAAATCCTGCCGAAAAATATTCGCGATATAGACGTTCTGGCGGCGGCGATCAAATCGATTGAGGCCGCTGTTCGTGTCTTTCTCGAGCTGAGCGAAATAAGCGAGATTGTACTGGTAACGATTATTATCAAACGCCCCGAAGACCCGCGCGCCCAGATTGTTGTCGGAAAAAATGAAGCCGCGAAAATCCGATACAAAGGGCTGAATGCCGACGCGCGCCGAGATGAAATCAAAGTTCGAGTTGACGTCTCTGAGCTTCACTTCGGCGAAGGCTTCTTCCAGAGAGAACTGCGTGTCCGTTCGGTTCGTGCCGCGCCGTACATCGATATTCACGACGCCGGTTTCACGCGCGTTGAGATAGTTGGGAAGACTGAAGGTCGGCGAAATCTTGATGGCCCAGTCGCGTGGCTTGAACGTCGAGTCGCCGTGAAACATTTCGAAAGTGACCTGGAAGATCTGGTTCACGGCGAGGGCTTCCGGCTTACCAAAGAACTCTCCGCTGCCTGGCCGCGCGCTGCTGACATCGGACGGCTTTGGTGTCCGGCTCAACTCAACAGTAGTCGAACTCACCGCCGAAATGATCATGAAGGTCTTGTTACCAATGATCGGATAGTCGCCTTTTAGCCAACTCTGATTGTACGGGTCGTACCACCGGCCTTTCTTGAACGGAATGTCGCGGCCGCGCGCGCCCTTGTCGCCGTAGCGATCGTATTCGGGGAAACCGATGCGCCAGCGATCACGCACGGGGCGACGATCCGTTTGTGTTTGCGGTTCCGAAGCGACGCTCTCATTTCCGGCAGCGCCCAGCGGTTTACGTTCGGGAATATTGACCGGCGCCGTCGCTACTCGCTTCTCGACTGCGAAATCAATTTTCGTTTCCTTGCCGTCGCTGACTATGACGTTTTCTAAAGAGTCATCGCGAATCAAAGCGTGCTCGCCGTAATTTTTCGCGCTATCAAACTTCGCCGTAAAAGGAAGCTGGACGCTGAGGCGATACGCGCCGAGGTGGAGTTTCAATGAATAACGCCCATCGACCGCGACCTTGGTCCGAGTGACTTTGCTGGTGACCTGATTTGTGGCGATGACGATAATGCCAGGGAGGGAAGGAGTGTCGGCCTTGACCACACCAGCGATTGTTCCCCGTCGTTGGCCGACAGCAGACAATGCCAGGGCCAAAATGAAAGCCAACAGTATAATTAGCCTCGCCAAGATTGATCGTTTTGTAGCATAGCAGCCAGTTCCTTTCAATGGGCTCCCAACGTCCGGACGCAAAGCGCCGAAGGCGCTCGCCAATCTCAGCCCAGGGCAACGCCCCGGGGTTACGAACCAAAGATTCGTTCGAACTCTGAAAGAGTTCGCGAAGACTGCGAGCCCCATCGCATGATTCGCGAACACCTTCGGGCGTTGAAGATTATCCTTCGGTCGATGACCCGGGAGGTTGCCCTGGGCTGGGATTCGCGAACGCCTTCGGCGTTGGGGAACCGAACGCTTCTACTAATCCCAAACGTAGCGCTCGTCGTATTCGATCTCGTATTTTTTCAGGAACGCGCGGAACTCATCTTGAAACGTAGTCCGTCGATGGTGCTTCTCCTGATTCATGACATAACTGCTGACTTGGTCAACATGCGATAGACTAACCGAGAAAGCACCATAACCACTCTGCCAATGAAATTTTGAGTTTGGCCAAGGATTGTGCCATCGTGGAAGCCTCCATTTGTGAACCCTTTCAGGGTAAGGTCGCGAGTGATAGATCCCGATCCCAGGATTTCATCCTGGGCTGAAATTTGCGAACGCCTTCGGCGTTGTAGCACGCGACTCTTCAGCAATCAATCCAAATATTATTGCTAAAAAGAGCAGCAGGGCATTTTCACTCCCCATACTTTAGTGATAGATTGCCAAAGCCTCCCCTAACGAATTTTTGAGCACCGCACTTCGCACTATTGGCACGTTTGATGAGAGCTAAGTTCTTCGGAAAACGCACGCACTTCCTGCTGCCAACATTTTTCTGCGCGCTCCTCCTGGTTATCCTTGAGAGCCTTTCTCAGGGCGTCCACTCCCAGGACCAAAAGCTTACGCTGATCAGCGAAGAGACCTCGACTCGCGCGGTTGCCGTCGATTCCGTAACGCAAAAGCATGAACCTTTTGCGACGATTTCGGCTCTACCGTGGGGATCCGACAGCCGCACTCGCATCATGATCTTTGCGATGGGCTTGAGTTTACAGCCGGGCGAAGCGTCAACGGCGGTGACGGCCGACGCTGAAGACGGCGCGCACCGCATCCATCACCTGGCAGTCGAATTCGTTGGTCCGGTGCCCGCGCAAGAGTGGATCAGTTCAATCGTTCTGCGCCTCGACGATCAGATGGGCGATGTCGGTGACGTCCTGGTTGGAATCACTTATCACGGGACGCTGAGCAATCGCGTGCGTATTGGCATCGGTCACGTTGGCGATGGACCACCGGACGACGCCGGGTCTGTTCCGACGCCAGGGACAACCACGCCGCCTTTCCCACCCTCAGCCACGGCGGGCACGCTCAGTACTTCAGAGGTGCAGACCATCATTGCTCAGGCAGTTTCGACCGCCGCTCAGTTGAACCGTCCGGTCACGGTTGCCGTCACTGATCGAGAAGGAAATGTCCTGGGCGTTTTCAAGATGAACGGCGCGCCGGCCTCGACTCAATTTCGCGGTGGCGGCCCCGGACCTTCGCAAGTTCCCAGCGCTCTCACTGGATTCGTTCCGGTTGGGCTTGACGGAACGGTGGTCCCGGCAAAGCTGGCTGCCATCTCGAAAGCAGGAACTGCGTCTTTGTTCAGCACGCGTGGGAATGCATTCACGACGCGCACGGCGGGCTTCATCATCCAGGAACATTTTCCGCCGGGAGTTGATTTTCGCTCCGGCGGGCCGCTTTATGGGGTGCAGTTTTCTTCCCTTCCCTGTTCCGACATCAAGATTCCCGGATTGCCGCTCGGCTTGAGTGGCGACCCCGGCAGCGTCCCGATTTATAAGAATGGCGAAGCGGTCGGCGGAGTCGGTATTGAAGGCGACGGCGTTTACACGGTGGATCGCGATCCGGCGGATTTCGATCAGCCGTTCGAAGAAGTGATCGCCGTTGCCGCCGCACGAGGCTTCGAAGCTCCCTCAGTGATCCGTGGCGACAACATTCTCGTCGACGGCATTCGTCTCGCTTACCTCAACGTCGACAACGCTCCGAATCCGGCGACGATAGCGTTTGGAAGTTTGCCGGGCGCGGTAGATTCGTTGTTTCCAATTCGCGGCGCGCAACCGTCACAATTCACCGCGACGATGACCGGCGGGATAGCCGGTGAGGTCGATACACGATTCTTTCCCTTCATCGCCAGCCCGACGGTCACGGCGAACTCGCTGACTGCTGCTGATGTAAGCACGATCATCGCGCACGCTGCCCAGCAGGCAAACATTACCCGCGCGGCCATTCGGCAACCGCTCGGCAGCAACGCGCGCGTGTCGATAGCCGTGGTTGATACGAATGGCGCAGTGCTGGGCGTATTCCGCCAAACCGATGCTCCCGTGTTTGGCTTCGATGTGTCAGTTCAGAAGGCCCGCACGGCAGCGTTTTATTCCAGCGCCGGCGCCGGTGCTTCATTGAGAGCCGCAGGCTTTGGCTCTTACGTCGATCGGGCCGCCGCCGATGGGCTCAAGCTTGACGGTTCGGTGGCCTTCACTGATCGCGCGGGCGGCTTTCTGCATCGGCCCTTCTTCCCTGACGACATTAACAACACTGCTGCGGGTCCTTTCAGCCGGCAAATCAATGAATGGAGTGTTTTCAATCTCGGGCTTCAGGTCGATCTGATTAAGGCAAACCTGGAAGCTACTTTGAGCGGCTTCACAGTTCCCTGCACTTCCGTTCCCGGTTTGGCAAACGGCATTCAGATATTTCCGGGCAGCGCGCCGCTATACAAGAACGGCGTGCTGGTGGGCGCAATCGGGATCAGCGGCGACGGCGTGGACCAGGACGATCTCATCACCGGGGCCGGCAGCAGTGGCTACGCTCCCCCGGTCGCCATGCGTTCCGATCAGGTGTTCGTGCGCGGCGTGCGACTGCCGTACTTGAAGTTCCCGCGCAGCCCGAATCTTTAGAGAGGTAAAAGTAAAAAGTGAAGACAAAGCGTTCCAGGTCCGCAAGTATTTCTTCACAGCAACGGCCCGCGAGAAATGCGGCCGCCCGCGCAGTCATTGTTTCTTTCTTTCTACTTTTTCCTTTTTACTTTTTCCTTGACGCTGTTAACTCCCAAACTCCGCCAGCCACTCGCGGCGTCATCCGCCTGAAAGTGAAATTCAAATCGGGCGACGTAACGAAAGAGCTGCCGCGCAAGCGTTTCTTTCTAATCAAAGGGACTCTCGACGATAACCGGGCGCTGATCGCAAAACTCAAACAGACCGATAGCGTGTCGCGCGAATGTTACTACCGCACCAAGGGCGCGAGCGAAGCCTTAATTAAGTGGCTAGTCGACAATGATTGCGACTCAATTTACTGCCGTGAGATTGAAGAGAAATATTTGAGCGGAAGTGACGCCGTGCCTGAGTTCCAGGCCGCATACAACCAGGGGTTACGCGAATTCAAAACTCCGGGACTCGCGCGGCGTTGGCTGACCGTTAATCTGCCATCGGACATTCGCGACGGTTTCTACAAACAGAAACAGGAAGTCATCGAGGCGCTGGTCAAGCAGTCAGAGGATGCAACGAAGACGAAGGTCATGTCGGTGATGACTGATCGCAAAGGCACCGCTTATCTCACCGACATCGAACCGGGAACGTATACGATCTCCAATCTTGTCGGGAGCGAGACTGGAAAGACAAGTATCCTGTGGGCCTGCGAGAAAGAAGTTAAGGCTGTTGACTTGGCGATTGCCATGCGCCGGCCTTTTACTTTGTCGAACGAAAAAGATCCAAAGGTTAAGTGCGAGTTCGTTGAGCGGCCGCTCCCGGTTTGTAAGCAGACTGTGAAGTAAAACGAGATGGCGAACGGCAGATCTAAACGCAAAGGTCGCAAAGGTATTCGCGAAGGAACGCAAAGGATTCCTCTTTGCGTGCTTTGCGAATACCTTTGCGTACCTTTGCATTTGAAGCTTTTCATAAAGAGCCCAATCATGTTCGTTCTCATTTTCATCGTGGCGATTGGAGCAGTGGCCCAGACTCGTCAGCGAAAACCTACAACTCAGCAAGCACCCAAAGGATCCGCGGCGAAGTACTCTGCCTTCCAACACTCATCCGACAAGCACAAAAGTCTGACGTGTGACGCCTGTCACAAAGTTCCCACCGCATGGACGGCAAAGCGCGCCTTCCCGGATGTTGCTGACTTTCCAAATCATGACGCCTGCGTTCGTTGTCATCGACAGCAGTTTTTCACGCGACAGTCGTTCGCAGGCGGCGGGCCGGTCATTTGCACGGTCTGTCACGTGCGCGCCGCGCCGCGTGAAGACGGCCGCTTCGTTTTCGGCAATCCGAATGGCGCCGGACAGCCCACGAAACCAAGGGATGAGCGGCAGTTCACGATCGAGTTTCCGCACGACAAACATCAGAACGTGATCGCCTGGACTCTCCCGCGTCGCAGTTCGATGGTGGCATTCATTCGCGCTTCGTTTTCTAACGAGCAAACAGACGATCAGAAGAACCCTGCTTACAACAACTGCTCGATTTGTCATCAAAGGGATGACAACCTGGTAATTGCGCCGCTCTCCACGCAGCCTGACGCCGCAACTCAGTCGAACAAGTTTTTCAAGACCATGCCGCACGCTCACGACTCGTGCTTCAACTGCCATTGGAGAAACCAGAAGCCGACCGGCGACGATTGCGGTGGTTGTCACAAACCCTCCAGTACCTTCACGGCAGTGACCGCGCCGAAACGTATTTCAGCGATGTTCAGTCATGAAGGCGGTAAGGGCGAACACATGAACGAGTGCACCACCTGCCACATCAACATCACGCGCGCGAGCACGCTCCGGGGGTTAACTCCCGACGTTCCGATCGCCGCCTGCATCACTTGTCACAAGGACAACAAGAAAACGACCTATCCGAAACTCACTACGATCGAGGAAGAGTTCGAGCAGTTTAAGAAGACGAGCAACTGTACCTATTGCCACACTGCGGATGTGGGGAAGAAGAAACCTCCAGCGAGTCATGAAGCGGCAGCACAGTGAAGCCCGGAAAAAGTAAGAAGGCAAAATGAAGATGTCCACGTTCGCGCGCAGAAAAAGTTTTTGGCTGTGCCTTTTTACTTTTGCCTTTCTACTTCTGTCTTTTGCCCTGGTCTTTCCGCAGGGAAACGATCTCGACTACTCGAAGTTCCTGCACACTAGTTCGCGTCACGCGTCCGCGGCCTGCTCGAGTTGTCATCATCGGAATGACGCTGCCGCGCGGCCCAGCTTCCCGGGCCACAAAGATTGCACCGGCTGTCACCTCTCTCAATTCACCACACCGAATGTGCCCATGTGCTCGATCTGTCACACAAACGTCGATGGAAATAATCCGCCGCTGAAAGCTTTCCCAGACAAATTCAAGGAGAGCTTCAACCTGAAGTTTGATCATGCACAGCACCTGACCGTGGCGGCGCGCCCCAAAAATGGTTGCACGTCGTGTCACGCCTCGCCGCTGAGACGCGGCGTAGCCCTTTCAATTCCGGCCAGCCTCGCGGCGCATAACCAGTGTTACACCTGTCATACTCCGAACTCGCAAGCCAACGGTCGCGACCTGGCATCGTGCGGGGTTTGTCACGATCAGAAACCTTATAGCAGGACTTCAACCGATGCCCCCGCGTTCCGGCTCGCTTTTAGTCATGCGCAACACGGCAGCCGTCAGCGGCTCAATTGCGCCGACTGTCATAACTACACGGCCGGGCTACCACAAAAACGACAAGTCAGCTCTCCCCAGGCTCGCGAACACTTCCCCAGCGGAAACAGAACCTGCGCCACCTGTCACAATGGCAAGCGATCGTTTGGCGGCGATCTGGATTTCAAGAGTTGCCGGCGATGTCATTCGGGACAGAGCTTCAGGTTAGGCAATTGAGGCTAGAGCGATGGTTATAGGTCCGCGCGGCTATGCCGCGGCACTGGAGATGAGCAGCGATAAATTCAGCCGACAAGTACACCCCCTTCCCAACTCTCTCCCACGAAGAGGGCGAAACAGCATCCAACGAATGAGTTTGACAACCTTCTGAGCACATCCATAACATGACGACTCAAATGATCCGGGGTGAGACGGGGAGGACAAAGAAGATGAAGCGACTGCTGATTGCGGTGATTGTCGTATTGAGTGCGGGAGTACTTCTGATCGTGGGAAATGCCGCCCGAACTTCCGCTTCGACTGCGGCGCTGTCTTCGACTTCGGCGTTAGCGGATCAGCAAATTCCTAAAGAGAGCAAAGAGCAGCCGAAGAAGTTAAAGCTCGGCACCGACAGTCTCGATGATAAGTGGGGCGAGGTCGCATTCGATCACGAGAACCATACGATCAAGAACTACACTCCCGACGGAAAGACGATCGGCGTCTGTGTCGAGTGTCATCATACCGATCAGCCGAAAGACAAGCTGACGCCGCCATTAGTTACTTCGGAAAGAGGTGTCCCGCTCACCGCGGACGTTCTGAAAGATGCGGCCGCCGCGCCGGTCAAAGGCTGCCGCTCATGTCACCTGCAAGCAGGTGACGACAGCAAGCCGCTTCCCGTAATCAAAAAAGATGGCAAGGATTTAAAGCTCGACAACGAAGTCGCCTATCACACCAATTGCTTTGCCTGTCACGACGCTGCTATCAAAGCGCGGCCCGAGCTGGCTGCAAAAATTTCCGGCTCTGATCCCAAGGGCTGTGCGAAGTGTCACGTAGCGAAGTGAATTTGGAGGGCAGTGGCAAGCGTAGCGTGACACCGCTTTGGATTGTAGTTCGGAGTTCCGCCTTCAGGCGGTATTAACTCCGAACCAAAGCGCCGTCGCCGCTGCGCTCTGCCGGCGCACTCCAAATCACTGCATTGCCAGCAAACTCGGATTCCAATGACGTTTGTCCAGACGGTGCTGGATGTGGCATGAGGTGCAGTTGGGTTGATCAGAAGCGATCACCTGGCGCCCGGCGCGTGGGTCGCGCTGGCCGTTATGACATTTCGCGCACGTTGTTCGCGGAGTAACCAGATCGGGCGGGCTGAAGGAATTATGACAACTCGAGCAGCTCAATTCGCCCTCCTTATTACCCGCAAGTCCGCCGACCGCTTTCACCCGATACATGTGAATCGCATGGAACTGTTTGCTGCGCCATTGATCTTCATTGTCGCTCGGTAGACGCTCCAGTTTCAGAGTGGTCTTTCTCTGCAGCAATTCCTCAGGGTCCATCCCGGCCCACTTCCATTGACCATTGATCACCGGATAACCAAAGCTCCCGCCGTGCGGAGTGCTAACCGTCTTTCCGTTATAGACAGATTTGTTTTTGTCGTTATGGCATTCGGCGCACGATAGCAGCGCTCCACCTAAGGCGCTGAACTCGACGCCACGATGCTCGGCATGACAAGTGACGCAACTGATTCCAGCATTCATGTGCGGCGGGATCACTGTGGCGACGAAAGCATCGGTCGAGTGACACGACACGCATTTCGCTTCCATGCTTGCTCTGAGCGCATGACAGGAAGTGCACGAGCCGGCGTTGGCATGGGCCGCGACCGGCGGGGACAGAATCATGTCGGCCCGGGTGTGAGCGTCAGAGATTGGAGCCGGAGAAAATGCCGAAGCGTAAAACAGCGCACCCGCCACTGATAGTAAAGCGATCGGAATCGCGCCCCACAGCATCAGCGACGCAGGCCAGCGCCGCCGCAGGTCTGTTGTCGGAGCCCAGATGGACTGAGCCTTACCACTCGGCCGGCCGGTGAGCGGAAAGAGCGGCGACGGTTTGATCGTCTTGGTGGCGCTGGTAATTCGCTTATCCCAAAAAACATCGAGGGCCTTGGAGCTTGAGCCGGCCGCGACGGCCCTGCGCGGCGCCGGCTTCTTGTGCGCGCCTGCTGCCGGCTCACCTGCGGCAGGCGCAGCGGGCAATTCCAGTTTCACCGTCGTCTCCAAATCCCAGAGCCCGGATGAATCTTTGCGCGTCACCGCATCGCCCGCCGTCGCCGCGATTTGCAGCGACACTCTAATCCCTAGGTGGCCTTGCAGGAAGTGAATATTCAGCGCGAAGGGCCCAATTCCGATGACGTCTCCGTCAGCCAGCGCTTCGTAATCTTCCAGCCGCGCACCATTAAGCATGATCGGATTGCCGGGCCGAAAATTACGAATGTAATAGTCGCCTTCGGCGCTGGTAATGCCGGCATGCAGACGGGAAACCGACGGGTGATTGAGCAGCAATTCGGAGGTAGGCAGACGACCGACCAGCAGACCTTCGGCAACGATCGTCACCGGATCAACCTGCAAGTCTTCGCGGATGATGATGAAGGTTGCTTCCATCGTGATTAGTCAGTTGTCAGTAGTTAGTTGTTAATTGTTGCTCTCTGGCCCAGGCGGTTGGCGTTTCAGAAATCAAGCAAGCAAAGCGAGCGACTAACAACTGACCACGAACAACTGACGACTGCCAATTACCTCACCTTAAAAAACACGACCTGCACAATATGCACCACCATCAGCGCCAGCATCACCGAGGTTGAAACTACGTGCGGCGCCAGCCACACCTTCAGCAGCCGATGCAGATAGATCAGCGATTCCACTCGCCGCAGAGTGGCGCTGCGCTCAATCGCTTTCAAAAATAACTTTCGCTTTTCCGGGTCGTCGAGAGCGGCAATTTCGGCTTTGAACTGCAAACGGCCTTTCGCCAGCGATGCGGTCAGTTCTTCACGTCGCAAATACTGTCCCAAAAGATACGAAAGCGAAGAAAAATGCCGGCGCACTCGTCGTTCAATCAAATCGCGTAGCTGCTCGTCACCTTTGGCTTTGATCGCCGCCAGATCTTCCCGCAGTTCAGCCCGGCGTCCTTCCAGATCCTCGATCAGTAACGGATCGCCTTCGATGCTGGTCATGATGCGCGGGACAATGATGTAACAAAACAAACCGAAGAGGCCGGTTACGATCACAGCGTCAAACCAAAGCATTAGCGCCGAGGTCAGAAGCCCGCCGGAGTGACTGCCGCCGTGCATTAACAGAACGATCCCAGCCAGCACCCCCAGGTAAATGTGCGCCAGCAGCCAGTAACGCAAAGCACCTGCGCGCCGGCGATAGATTGGCTTGCGCACCGGATAGGTCATCACTCCCGCGATGCCCACCAGACCAACCAGCCCGGTCACCCAACGCATCGTGAGCCATGTTCCGCCCAGGTGCTCCGTGAATCCATAATGCAAAGCCGCCCAGCCGATCAGGCCGGCAATTGCGATCGTCATCAGCGAGCCGCCGATGTGCCACAGCCGGGCGATGGGATCGCTCTGATGAATGTTGCGGCCGATCGCGTGTGTCTGATCTCGAAAGACAAGGCCGAGCGTTTTTTCAATCTCGCCGAAATATTCCTGCGGGTTGACCCTGACTAAGGCCCCCGTGGGACAGTTCTCTTCACATGAGTAGGCCGGACGCGCGGCGCCGCTGGGATTCAGAGGCGTGCTTTCACAGAGATTGCACTTGATCGCCACCATGTCGTCGCTTTCGACAGCCGCCGCCGGCTTCTGAACATTGAAGCTGAACAGATTGCTTATTCGGCTCTTCAAATCCAGCGGTGCAGTTGGCGAGCCATCCCGCGGCACCATTGTGATCGCGTTGTACGGACACTGGGTAGCACAATCGAAACAGCCGATGCAGGTCAACATGTTGATGTCGACCTGTCCTTTAGGATCGCGGAAGATGGCGCCGGTCGGACAGCCGGTAAGGCACTCTGGATCCTTGCAATGCATGCACACTGAAGGAGCCAGCACGTGTTGGGTAGCCTGCGCTCCAATCTGCTGCGGGCGTTCAATGTGTATGCCGCGCCGCAGGAGCCGCGATTGCCCGTGGACCTTGTGACACGCGAGCGAGCAATTGCCGCAGCGCACGCACAAGTCCATGTCCATCACCAGCAGATTGACTGCGTCGACGATACCCGTGGCGATCTCTTTCTCGGCCGCGGCCAGGCTCTTTGTCTCAGCCCGAGCCTCGAGGCGCGTATCATCGTCGGCGACGGAAAACTCCGAGAATGCTTTTTGAACTCGAGCACAAAGCTCCCGGTCGGCACGCAGATCCGCCAAAGGGATTTCCAACACTTCAGTCCGCGCCATCAGGGCCGCCGAGTATTGCCACGTTGCCTGGCCGCTGAGCCCTTCCAGCCCCAGGCAGTTGCCGGCGCCGAGAAAATCCTCGGGAATTAACACGCTCTGCGCTGTGTTTTCGTTAACGTCCTGATAGATCGGAACGCCGCGCACGCGTCGCACCCAGCCGCTGCGAATCAGAAACAATCTATCAATCGGCTTCCCTTCCTGGATTAGCACATGGTGCTTGCCGTAGGCCATGAACTGCGCCAAATTGCCGAGCGCAACCAGCTCGATTGGGCTCAAAGCCTCACCGGCCTCCTCCTGGATCGTGGTAATCGCGTTTCCCAAACCATGCGATCGATAGGTCGCGTCAACGATCTCAGCGAATTTTTTAAGAGACCGCAAGAGCCTGAGGGCCGGCCGTACCATTTCCAAAACGGTTACCTCGCCGCCTTCGGGAGCGGCGACCACGGTGGCGTTGCGCGGAACGCCGGCGAGAATCGACATTTCGCCGAAGCACGTTCCAGGACTCACAGCACCGACTCGCTTTTTTTCACCCGACTCGTCCGCGACGAACACGTGCGACTCTCCATCGACGGAAAAATAGAAAGTGTTTCCGCCCCAGTCGCCCTCGCTCATGATCACCTCACCCGGCGCGTAGGTAAGCAAACGCGCGTACGGCCCGATTTGCTTGCCGCCCGACACTTTCCCTTCGGCGATCATTTTCAGATTGTTTTTGTTCTTGTCTTCGAGCAGCTCGGATACGATCTCAATTTTCTTAATCGCTTCGAGAATGGCATCGGGATTGGCGTTCTCTTTAGGCATGTCGTTGCGGAATCGATTGCGCTAGCAAGCGGGTTGTTTCAACCCTTGAATGTTCTTCGCTCTGCGATCCGGTCGCTCCGTACGCAGGTTTGCGCGATTGTGCGCAGCTTAGCACGCGGCGCGCGACTGAGGGAATCCACACTCACCGGCGACGTACCAAGCCCGAATATTAAAGTGGTTGGCCCGTCGGATACGTGATAGCATCCGCATTCCACTTAATCGATATCCGTCGTATTAGTTATCAGCAATGCTGATCCCCAATCAAATGCGTGCCCCTTCGAAACGCTCGGTAACGACGGCGAGCACCCTCATCGTTCTACTCGCCGCGCTCGGGTGGAGCTTCAGTCGCTTGCTGCCGCGCGCGCGCGGTTTCGCAGGGGCGCCCGCCTTAGCAACGCAGAAAGCAGAAGGCAGTAAGCAGAAGGCAGGCAAAGAAAACATTCAAAGCGAATTTGCTACCGTGTCGACTGGGACGGCAACCCTGATCGACTCAGACAACGACGGGATTCCGGATGCGGCCGAGTTGCACACGTTTCAGGATCGCGACAATTTTCGCCGCTGGTTCACCGCGATCGCCGAAACTCAGTTTTATCAGTTGAGTGAACAATGGAACGCCGAACAACGCGACTGCGCCGGCCTGGTGCGGTTCGCAATCCGCGAGGCGCTGCGTCGTCACGATCGGATCTGGTTTCAAAAAATGGGGCCGGGCTATGAAACTGTCGCGCCGGATGTGGCCGGCTTTGATCTCGACCAGAACGTGCTCGGCGAGAAAATCTTTCGCACTGACTTTGGCTCGTTCCATGAAAGCGATTTGCGCAACGGCAGGTTTTCCGAGTTTGCGGACGGCCGTTCTCTGAAGAATTTCAACAGCTTCTTTGTCAGCCGTGATCGGCGCGAAGCTCAACCCGGCGATTTGCTCTTTTACTATCAACCGTGGGTGCAGAAATTCCCCTATCACGTGATGATTATGCTCGGCTCGCCGCACATCGCGCCCAACGGCGGCCAGGATTGGGTCGTCTATCACACCGGCTCGTCACCGACCGACCAGGGAACGGTAAAGAAAGTTCAGCTTTCAGTCCTTGACCATCACCCCGATCCGCGTTGGCGGCCGGTGGAGAGTAATAAAAACTTTTTGGGATTCTATCGTTTGAAGATTCTTAATTGAGTTACGTAACCGTTAGCTAAGTTATAAACGAATGGCGCGATGAACAATTACCACAAAGTCACAAAGAGCACGAAGCAACGAACGAGGTCCCTGGTTGCTAGTTCGATTGCTTACTTGCTTGTCTTTGTGCTCTTCGTGTCTTGGTGGTGAATTTTTTTCTTTCCTCTGAGGAGGCTATCGAAGGTGTCTGAAACTAAATCGGCTTTACCCCGTTATCTCGCAACCGCGGCGATCTACCTGGCCATCGTGGCCTCGGCCTTTGGGTTTAATGTGATTCGCTCGCGCGCCGCGCGAACGCCCGCGGAGGCCGCCGCGCCCCCACCGTCTGTCGTCAGCACCAAGCCTTACTTTTCGCTGACCACCAATCGAACGTACGCGCCGAACGAAACGGCGCGCATGTGGGCGAGCTATCAAAATGTCGACTATCTCGATTTTCGCGTCTATCGAGTGAAAGACCCCAGCAAGTTTTTTAAGCAGCTCGACGACCCACATCAAATGGGCGAGAAGGAAAAGGAAGCGGCTTCGCAAGGTTACGGCAGCCGCGTTTCGATTCTCGAGCGCACGCATCGTCTGAAGACTTCGCTATTCTCGGCGGTCCGGGATTACGTGCGTTCGCATTTACTAAAAGAGCATCGCGAGACCTTCAATCAAAAATTTCGTAAAGAGCAGGCGCCCGAGCAAACGCCCCTCAACGTTGCCGATTACGCGCGTGTGCCACTGTTGAATCCGGATCAGAAGGTCAAGGATTGGCGCGAAAAGTTGCCCCCGCTCGAGCACGATTACGACAGCCGCGTGGTCTCGCTCGGGAAACAGGAACCGGGCGTGTATCTCGTCGAGGCAGTGAATGGAGACCTGCGCGCTTACTCACTCGCCATTGTTACCAACCTCACGATGATCGAAAAGACGACGAAGGATGGACAGGTTCTGGTCTATGTCGTCGATCGCAAGACCGGCGCGCCGCATGAGGGCGTCAGTGTCGAAGTCAGCAAAGCGAAGCAGACACTCGCGACGGGCGCTACCGACAAGACCGGCGTTTTCAAAGCAGAGATCAAGGCACCGCCAACAACTGAGACGGCGCCCGAAGACGTCGATCCTGAATCGACTACAAAAAATGCCTATCTGATCATGGCGCACGAGCGCGACAACTTTGTCATCTCGGATGTCGAATCATTTTACTTCGGCGGCCAGGGCGGTGAGGACGACGTCCTTTCGGGCGAAGATCTCACCAGCTACATCTATACCGATCGGCCCATCTATCGACCCGCACAGAAAGTCTATTTCAAGGGAATCCTGCGTCGATGGGGCCGCAACGGCTACCAACTGCTCGATAGCAAGACCGTGAATGTCTCCATCGAAGATCCCAACAACGGCAAGGTCTTCGACAAGGAGCTGCCCCTTTCAAGTCGCGGCACTTTCAGCGGCGAGTTGGACATCGCCGATGAAGCACCGCTCGGCAGTTACAACATTACGGCCGCGGTTGGTGAGGCAAAATCCAGCGGCTACTTCGAAGTTCAGGAATACAAAAAGCCCGAGTTCAAAGTCACCGTCAAAGGGCCCAAAGAATTTGCAGCGGTAGGCGAGAAAGTAAAGTTCACTGTTAACGCCAACTACTTTTTTGGCGCGCCGGTCACGAATGCCGACGTGCATTACTACGTCTACAAGCAACGCTATTACCATTGGTGGTGGGGCGGCGATTCCAGCGATGAATTCGACGACGCGGCCGGACCCGACAACGAAGGCGGCGACGAACAGGACAGTGGTTATTACGGAAACGACATGGTCACCGAGGGCGAGGGCGTACTGAATTCTCGCGGCGAGCTGACCGTCGATTTCGAAGTGCCAAAGCCCGATGATAAAGACGAGTGGGACTATTCGTATCGCCTGGAGGCACAGGTGACGGACGCCTCGCGCCGCGAAATGCAGGGCGCGGCATCGTTCATCGGCACGCGCGGCAAAACTGTCGCCGACGCTTATCCCGAACGCTATCTCTACTACCAGGGCGACGCGGCCAAGGTCAAAGTTAAGACAGCTGACTATTCCGGCAAGCCGGTGTCTGAGAAGGTCACCCTCAAGTTCGTCGAGCAGAAATGGGAGAAGGTCGAGAAGGAAGAAGAGAACAACGGTTATAAGTACAAGACGACCGATTACATTCTCCACGAACGCGAGTTGGCGACGGCCGATGTAAACACCGATAGCCAGGGAAACGCGACGTACGATTTTACGGTCCCCTCGCCCGGCAGCATTTACGTCAAAGCGATCGTCAACGAGGACGGCAAACAGATTGTGAATCGCGGAGGGTCGTTCTTTGCCCCGGACAAGAAGGGCGAATGGTCGGATTTTGAGTTCAAGGACTTTGACGAAAAGTCGATCAAACTTGTGCCCGACAAAAAGTCTTACCAGCCGGGTGAGACGGCGCATGTGCTGGCGATGTTGCCAACGGATAAAGCGCATCTGCTCGTAACGACGGAATTATCAAACGTCATGACGGTGCGGCAGATCGACGCGACGGGACGGAGCATCGTGATCGACGTACCAATCGATCGCAAGTATGAACCGAATGTCTATCTCGACGTGTCGTTCGTCAAAGACAGCGACATGTACAACCAGAGCCAACTGCTGGCCGTGCCCGCGCGCGACAAAATGCTGAAGCTCGACATCGTGCCGAATAAGAAAGAGTTCAAGCCGCGCGACGTTGCTTCCTACACGATCCTGGCGCGCAACGAAGACGGCTCGCCCGCCGCTAATGCTGAAGTGAGCCTGGGCATTATTGACGAAGCGATCTACAGCATTCAGGCCGAGACGGCCGGCAATATCAAGCGCGAGTTTTACGGCAAGCGCTACGACGAGGTGCAGACCAGTCTCGCGATTCATTACACGTTCACAGGGTACGCGGGCGACAAGCCGGCGAACCTCGCGCGCAACAAGTCAGGCTATCAACTGGCCGACTTTAAGAACGAGAGTTCGTACGCCGAGCCGACGATCAGGCGCGAGTTCAAAGACACTGCTTTCTGGCAACCGGACGTCGTCACCGGCGGCGACGGCAAAGCCACTGTCAGTTTCAAATTGCCGGATAACCTGACGACCTGGCGAGCGACGGCGCGCGCCGTCACCGCCGACACGCGCGTCGGCTCCGCGGTGCAGAAAACGATCGCGCGCAAGGATGTCATCATGCGTCTCGAGATGCCGCGCTTCTTAACCGAGGGCGACACGGTAACCATCTCGGGCGTGGTGCATAACTTCCTTAAGAGCGATAAATCGACAAAGATTTCGCTCGAGCTTAATGGCGCGCAGTTGCTGGATTCGCCAACTGACACCGTGACAATCAAGCAGAACGGCGAGCATCGCGTCGACTGGCGCGTCCGCGCCGATCAGGTGGGCAAGCTCACGCTGCTGGCCAAGGCGCTGACCGATACGGAATCCGACGCGGTCGAGATGAGCATGGAAATCGTCCCCCACGGTCTGAAACAGACGATGGGTAACACGACCACAGTGACTCAGAACGACGCCGAACAAACAATCTCGCTGAATATTCCGGTCAATCCCAACGTGCAGGCCCGCTCGCTGCGCATTGAAGCTTCATCGTCGATCGCCGGCACGTTGTTCGGCGCGCTCGATTACTTAACGAGTTTTCCCTATGGCTGCACTGAACAGACGATGTCGAGTTTCCTGCCGAACGTAATCGTGGCGCAGACTCTGAAAGACATACCAACGGCAAAGCTGCGCGCGTCGAACGATCTGGACAAGAAAGTTCAGAAGGGCATGGATCGTCTCTACGCGTATCAGCACGACGACGGCGGCTGGGGCTGGTGGAAGGATGACAAGACCGATCCGTTCATGACTGCTTACGTGGTCGATGGACTGACGCTGGCGACTCGCGCCGGTTATCAGATAGACACGGGCCGTCGCGATCAGGGACGCGAGAAACTTTCCGCGATGCTGACCGCCGGCAAGCGCGAGGACGGCAATCCCATCGACGATGAAACGCGCGCCTACATGATCTACGCCTTCACCGAAAGCGGTGAGAGCGACGGTCATTACCTGGAAGAGCTTTACGGAAAGCGCGATAAGCTTGGTCCTTATGGACGCGCCTTGCTCGCACTCGCGTTGCACGAGCGCAAGGATGGCCGCGCGAAAGAAATCGCGAACACGATCGCCGGTGCGGCCCGGGCGGATGAATTCGAAGCGCACTGGCAGACGGCGCGGGTCAATGATTATGGCCGCGATGTCTATCTGGACGCTGAAGCCACCGCGCTGTCATTAAAGGCTTTGGCGCAAATCGATCCGGGCAATGCGCTGCTGCCGAAGGTCGCTCGCTGGCTCGTTAAGAACCGGCAGAACGGGTACTACTGGCTCTCGACCAAGGAAACGGCGTTTGCGATCTATGGTTTGACTGACTACTTGAAAGTCAGCAAAGAACTGTCGCCCGACTATTCGTTCGAGATTTATTTGAACGGCACGCAGGTCGCCACGCAACACGTCGGCGCCAGCGACGCGGCGAACGCACAGGCGCTGGTCATTAACAAAAAGGCCGGCGAGGTAAGCACCAACAATCAGATTCGGATCGTGAAGCACGGCAAAGGCGCGCTTTACGTTTCGAGCTCGCTGGAATATTTCACCGCGGACGAGAACGTGCCGGCCCAGGCGTCGCAGAATTTGAAGATCACTCGCGAGTACCTGCGTCTGCGGGTGTCTGAAAACGAAGGCGGCAAGGCCAGCTGGAAGATCGAACCGTTAACGGGCGAACTCCGCTCCGGCGATTTAATTGTCGTGCGTTTGCACCTGACCGGAGCTCGCGCGCAGTACGTAATGATCGAAGATCCGATTCCCGCGGGCGCTGAACAGGTGGCAACCGTCAGCGGCATCTACCTTAATTACTCGACCGGGTCGTGGTCCGATTGGTACAGCAACCGCGAGTTTCGCGACAACCGCACCGTCATCTTCGAGAATTATTTTGACGGCGACGCGACGTTCCAATATGCCATGCGCGTGGAGGTGCCCGGTGAATTCCGCATCGCACCAGCGCGCGCGGATTTGATGTACCAACCAACCGTCCAGGCCAACACGAGCAATGACCGCTTGCGGATCCTGGACAAGAAATAAAATTTGGAGACCGGCGGCAAGAGCAGCGCGACGCCGCTTTGGTTTTCGCGACAACGAGATCGGCGATGAAAGATCAACTATCCGCAGAGGACGCAGAGTGCGCACAGAACACACCGTGCGGCTCTGTCGCCCGAGACTCAGCCTTTAACTCATTCTCGAGACAGACGGAAAGCCATAGGCTTTCCCCACATCAGGCGGCAGAGCCGAAGAGGACGACTCTATGATTACAATCAAAAGATTTCTTAACACCACCAGATCAATCCTGACAAACCCAAAGGCTCTCGCCATTCTGGCCGTTCTTTACGCGCTGTTACTCGCCACGCTCTACGGCTTTATCTCAATTCGCGAAGCGACTCTCTGGCAAGTCACCCTGACTCTGTTTTTCCTCGTACTGATACCCGTAGAGTTCTTCGCCCTACAAGCCGCGATTCTGCAGCACACGCGTACTCAGAAGTTTCACTGGGCGCAAATTTTGCGCGATGCAATCAAGATCGCCGTCGTCACTATCCCGATTGTGCTCCTCGGTTTTTTGGTATCTTACTTACTCAACAAGTGGCAGGCGCACTATCCCGCTCCCGAGCCTCTGCTGGCGTTGCCTACGGCAAAGACGCCTCCCGCGCCGATGCATTGGCCGAGCGTGCTGTTTGCTACTGTGCGACTGCTGGTTCTGGGAATCATGTTACCGCTCGCGGCCATTCAGTTATGGATTGAGGTGACCGCTCGCGATGCGCGCGCCTCGCTTGGCGGCGGGATCAAGACGGTGCTACAGCGTATTGCTGACGCCCTCGCGAGCGCCTTCGCTTTTGATGCAGTTCTAACTTACGCGATTGGCCTGATCGTCTTCGTCCTGGTTCCCTACGCGATTCTCTTCCTGGGGAACCCGCCCAAAGGAAACAAGACTGACTTTGCAGTTTTCATTGTCCGTCTGCTGCTCGTTTTTCTGTTCACCCTGATCGGATGGATCGCAACTCTTTCGACTCTGGCGAAACTCGAACCAACCCCGCCCGTCCCGGTCACGACAATCTCCGACGCTCCGGCTGAGGCGCCCGCGTGAAGATTGTCAGGCCGGAAATTAACTATCTCGAACGCATGACACGACCGCATGCGTGGGTGCTCTCTTGCGCCTGCGCTGCAATTCTGCTGCTCAGCTTTCCGTTTCAGCACGGCGGCTGGTCTTCGCCAGGCCGGCCCTCAACAAGTCTCGACCAAAGCGAAGCCGACCAAGTCTTGCAGGAGGCGGCGACGGTCGCGCTCGGCCAACGCGAAGGCACGATCATCGTCATGGATGCGCAAAGCGGACGCATACGCGCACTGGTAAACCCCAAGGCAGCTTTCGCCGAAGCGGCAATGCCGGGCTCGACGATGAAGCCGTTCACCGCGCTGGCCGCGTTGCGGGCCGGACTTATCGATCAGGATTCGCGCACGGTGTGCCCCGGACGATTTACCGGTCTTAACTTCTCTCTGCCATGCGTGCACGCCGATCATCTGCCGCCATTTACTCCGTCACAAGCGATCGCGTATTCGTGCAATTACTATTTCGCCACGCTGGGACAACGTCTTGGCCGCGACAATTTGATTGAAACGCTAAGGCAGTTCGGCTTTGGTCAACTCACTGGACTCAACGAAGTAGCTGGTACTCTGCGCCCGTGCGAGACGGGAAACAGCGCGCGGCTCGCCGAGAGCAATCATGTATCAGGCAAGAGCGACTGCGATGCGCGCTCTGCGATTGGCGAAAGCGACCACATCGAGGTAACGCCGATTCAGTTGCTGGTGGCCTACACTGCACTCGTGAACGGCGGGCACCTGCTTCAGCCTCGCTACGCTAACGACAGTGTGCCTGACAAGACCGAGCGGGCAACGATAGATATCTCTGAACGTCATCGCGCGATTATCACTGAAGGGATGGCGGGCGCAGTGCGTTACGGAACGGCGCGCAGCGCTCACCTTGATTCGCTTCCGCTTTATATCCTGGGCAAGACGGGAACGTCCGTGCCGCCGAAAGGCTTTCGCTCGAATGGTTGGTTCGTGGGGTTTGCTGCCGCGTCACAACCCCAGGGCGAGCCGAAGCCTGAGGAAATCGAGCTCGCCGTCCTCGTGCTGCTGGAACATTCGCATGGCGCTGAGGCAGCCGCGGTCTCGCGGTCAATCTTTGCGGCCTACGCGGGGGCGCGTTCGCAGAACTCAAAAGTTGAAACCACCTCAATTCCGACGAATGAAAAGTCCTCGGTTAGTAATTCGCAGTCAAAAATCAAAGTGCACCTGGTGACTGAGAACGTCACCGAGGAACTGTCTCTGGAAGATTATGTGCTCGGCGTGATGCGCGCCGAAGGCAGCATGGAGACGGAGCCAGAAGCGCTGAAAGCTCTGGCCATTGCGGTTCGCACCTATGCTTTGAAAAATCGTGGCCGACACGCAAAGGACGGCTTTGACTTCTGCTCCACCACGCACTGCCAGCGGTTCGCCAGCGGTGTAAGAAGCCCGAGCGTAAGCGAGGGCTCCTATAGTAATCAGGCCCTCCCTAACGGTCGGGCTTCTGACACCATGATGGCCGCGGTGAGATCAACTGAGGGGCAGGTGTTACTCGACGAACGCGGCCAACTCGTCGAGGCTTACTTTGGCGCCTCGTGCGGCGGGCAGACGGCAAACGTGGGCATGCTGTGGGGCGTGACCCCGCCCGCATATCTGCGTGGAGTGCGCGACGAGTATTGCCTCTCCGGTCCGCACGCTAACTGGAGCGACACGATTAGTCGCGCTGATTTGCTGCGCGCGCTGCAGAGCGATGCGCGCACCAACATCGGCGATCGGCTCGATCAAGTGTCGGTGAGCAAGCGCGACGAAACCGGGCGCGCGGAATTCATTACGCTCGAAGGTGAGCACCGCAAATCCGTGCGCGGTTGGGATTTCAAGATCATTGTCGGCCGGGTGTTGGGATGGAACGTGCTGAAGAGTTCACGATTCGAAGTCACCCGGTCCGGATCGAATTTTGTCTTTCGCGGCAGCGGCTTTGGTCACGGGCTTGGGCTCTGCCAGGAAGGCGCGCACGTGATGGCGGAGCGTGGCTCAGATTTCAGGCGGATTCTGGAGAAGTATTTTCCGGGAACGAGTATCCGAAACCGCATTGCGAGTATGTCGAGTGAAGGCGAACGTTCGGATCTAAACGCAGAGGCCGCAGAGGTTTTCGCAGAGGTCGCTGAGGAAAACCTTTGCGTTCCTTTGCGAATGCCTCTGCGTCCTTCGCGTTTAACCGCTTCCTCCGATGATCACGCAAGTGCGCTTTGGAAAGCGGACCTGCTAAATGCGCCCCTCCATGAACATTTCGTCCCTGCGGGGCTGAACGCTAATCCCAAATATCTAACCATCTCATCCGGACACTTTCGCGTGACCTATCCAGCCGATGTCGATCGGCGCGACGCTAACCAGGTCTTAAGCACTCTGGACTCTGCCCGATCAGATTTCCTGCGCCGGGCCGATGCGGCCTCGATCTCGATCGGCGATTTGCCCGTGCTTGAGATCCGTCTCAATGACAGCACGGGCGACTTCACGGCCCGCACCGGCCAACCGCCATGGGCCGCGGCGGCTACGCGCGGAAATCGGATCGAGCTGCAACCTGTAGCCATTCTGAAACGCCGCGGTGCTTTATTTACTACCCTGCGCCACGAATTGGCCCATGTGGTGATCGATAAGGCGGGGCACAACCGCACGCCGCGTTGGCTGGAAGAAGGGTTCGCGATTTACTTAGCGGGCGAAGGGTCAATGATTTCGAATTACCTCAGGCGCGGGGCACTACCGCCAGAGGAACTCGAGAAGAAACTCGAACGGCCAGGTTCGCGGGAAGAGATGCGCGCGCTGTACGCGCAGGCCTACACCGATGTGCTGTCTCTGGTCAGGAATAACGGCGAGGCAAGCGTGTGGCGGAGACTCGCCGAGTCGTCCTGAGACAGCACGCGAACTTACGACTTCTTGATTCGGCTCACAAAAGGATTGTCGCGAACCCAAAACCGCCAGGGCTTTTTTACCCAGCTTTCGGCATAGTCAATTCCGACTCGCGGCCCACGCGCAATCTGTCGGGCTGAGATCGAAATGCCTTCTTCAATCCAGACGTGTCCGCCCAGCAGATCGGCTTTATCAAGTCCGCGATCGATTCCCATTGCCAGACATAAACGTCCCGGTCCACTCGTCAACTCATGTTCGGATCGCCCTTTGCGACGGCGGCGCATGACCTCCAGCCCTTCAGATGGTTCGACCGCGCGCACCAGAATCGCATGCGGCACACCCTCGACATTCGTGACCACATTGAACTGGTTGTACATGCCGTAAACGAAATAGACGTACGCACTCCCGCCAAGCCCGTACATCGTTTCCGTGCGATTGGTGCGACGACCGTTGTAAGCGTGTGAGGCCCGGTCTTCCGGCCCGCGATAGGCTTCTGTCTCAACAATGATTCCCGCCACGCGCACACCATTTCTGTTTGGCACGACTAACTTCTTGCCGAGCAGATCGCGCGCTACCTCGATGACGTTGGAGCGAGTATAGAAATCGCGGGGAAGCTTTTTCATTAGTCTGAATAAGAATTTCAATCCGCTGATGACGCAGATTCCACCGATTAGGGAAAAGATCGAGATGTTACCGATGTGTCTTTTCTAGTCTGTGTAATCTGCGCAATCTGCGGACTCCGTCACCTCATCCGCCACAGCATCACGATCGTAATCGCAAATCCAATCACCACGATCGCGCGGCGAATGAACGTGCGCCCGACACGTTGTGCAGTCCGCGCGCCGAAGTAGCCGCCGAACGACGCGCCCACAGCCATCAGCAGGGCATTCGGCCACGAAACCAAATGCATAATTGAAAAGGCGACGACTGCGACACTATTGATGCAGACGCCCAGAAAGTTCTTGATGCCATTTGCGCGATGTATGTTGTGCAGGCCGATCAGACCCAGCACGGCCAGCATCAAAATTCCATTGCCGGCGCCAAAATAGCCGCCGTACGTTGCCGAGAAAAACTGAACAACCATCGCTCCGATCCACCAACTGGTCGATATCGGCTTGCTACCCGGAACCGGCAAGCGCAGCCAACGATTCACCGGTCCCTGGATCATGAACAGAACCGTCGCAAATAGAATCAACAAAGGAACCAGCCGCGCGAAGACAGGTGAAGGCGTGACAATCAACAACCACGCGCCCACGCCTCCGCCGATGATGCTGATCACTCCCAGACGCATCAGCATCAGTGAGCTGTCATTCATCTCTCGCCGATAACCAAACAAGCCGGCAAACAAGCCGGGCCAAAGCGCTACCGTGCTGGTGGCGTTGGCTACTTTCGGATCGAGCCCCAGCCAGATCAGAAGCGGAAATGTAAGCAGGGTACCGCCGCCCGCGATCGAGTTCACGACGCCGGCAAAGAACGCGGCGACGAACATCAGAGCAACATGTAACAGGGTCATAAGGGTGAGCGACAGTGTAAAAGAAAAAGTCTATTGATGCAGCATCAATTTTAGCCACGCATGGGCTTGGGCAAGCCACCCGTTCTGACCTGAGAGATTTTCGGTATACGAATCGACAGTCACCATTGAAAGCCATTCAATCCGGAGACACCCTTCAGCCCAGACAACCTCGGGGTTAGGAAGGGGCTTGCCCCCGCTATCTCTCATCACGTGTTAGAATGGCTCCGCAATTCAAACAATCTATCAGGAGTGAAAAATGGCAGACGTATCAATTCGTCCGAAACCAAATGGTCCTTATCTCGTTGAGGGTCCCGTCGACATCTATGACACCGCAGGTAATAAGATTGCGACCGATGATCGGCCGAAGATTGCTCTGTGCCGGTGTGGCGCTTCATCAAACAAGCCTTTCTGTGACGGCACACACAGCAAGATCGGATTTCAGGCGGCTGAAAGTATCAACCCTGAAAGCGCCGAATAGGACTCGGCATTGACGATGCGGCGCGGATTTCTCTTCGCTGTACTACTGATCGCGCTGACCGGCGCAGTGATGTTTCGCTCGCCGGCAGCGCGAATCTCTGCCGCGCCGCCCGCTGCGAGCCAAACGCTGCGCGTGATGACTTATAACATTCACGTCGGCGTCGGCATGGACAAGAAGCTTGACTTGCCGCGGGTGGCCGGCGTCATCAACACTCAGCATCCCGACATTGTTGGCTTACAGGAAGTCGATCGCGGCGTCACGCGCACGCAACGCATCGATGAGATCGTCGAACTGTCAAAGTTGACGCGGATGGATTACGCGTTTGCGTTCAATCTGCATTACCAGGGCGGGCAGTATGGCGTGGCGATCCTCTCGCGGTTTCCGATCAGGGCCACCGATCACCGCCTCTATCAAAACACGCGCGAAGCCGAGCGCCGCGGTTTTATCCGCGCGGAAGTCAGCGTCCACGGAAATGTCCTTAACTTTGTTACCACTCATCTTGATTACCAGTACGACGATGGCCGGCTGTTCGAAGCGCAACAGCTCTTGAGTGCGCTGAAAGATGTTAAGGGGCCGCTAATCGTTGTCGGTGATTTCAACGACATACCGGCGGGCCGAGCTTATCAGTTGATGCGCTATCAGTTCGGCGACGCCTGGATTGATAGCCGCGGCACAGACCTTGGCTTTAGCTATCCTACTGACAAACCGTCGAAGCGAATCGACTACATTTTCTTTCGCTCAACCGATCGGGTGGGGACTAAACGCGCGTGGACGGTTAACACTGACGCCTCCGATCATATTCCAGTGGTCGCGGACCTGGAGCTGAAATGACAGTCTCAGAATTGCGGCGACAAGTCAGCGCACTCCAAAGACTAAGGATGTCACTACTTTCTCTCAATTCTATATCCAAGCGGTTCGGAGCCACGACAGCAGTCGCCGATGTTTCGATCGCTGTGGAACGCGGCGAGTTCTTTGGCTTGCTCGGCCCGTCGGGCTGCGGCAAAACGACGACACTGCGCATGATCGCCGGATTGGAACTGCCGGACAAAGGTTCGGTAGAGTTCGATGGCCGCGAGATCACGACGCTGCCATCTGAACAGCGCGGATTCGGAATGGTGTTTCAGAACTACGCGCTCTTCCCTCACCTGAATGTATTTGAAAACGTGGCCTTTGGTCTGCGCGCACGGGCGAAGCGGGGCAGTAGCCCGACCGTCAGGGAGGGCGTATCAATCAACGAGCGAGTGAAGCAAGCGCTTGAACTCGTTCAGCTTCCCGGTTTCGACACCCGGCGGGTCGATGAACTCTCCGGCGGCCAACAACAACGCGTAGCCATCGCCCGGGCGATCGCGATCGAGCCGTCTCTGCTCCTCTTTGATGAACCTCTTTCGAATCTGGACGTCGCGCTGCGCGAAGAGACCCGCCGGGAGTTGCGCTCGCTCGTGAAGCGTCTGAACCTGACGGCCGTATACGTCACGCATGATCAGGAAGAAGCCTTCGCGCTTTGCGATCGGATCGCGGTGATGAGTGAAGGGCTCGTGCAGCAGGTCGGCGCTCCCCGTGAACTCTACGAACATCCAGCCAACGTGATTGTTGCCAAGTTTCTCGGCAACAATAATCTGATCCGCGCAATGCGGCTGACTTCAAGCAACGATCCGGTTGCCAGCTTCAAGACGCTGGACGGCGGCCATACCTTGACCGTCGGCGCCACCCACGAACAGTTGATGAATCTACCGGTAAACAAACCCTGCTGGCTGGCGATTCGACCGGAAACAATTACGATTAACGATAAACCGTCGAACGACAACCAACTCGCCGCCCGGATTGAGCATATCGAATTCGGTGGGGCGACGAGCATGCTGATGCTCAACGCGAACGGACTGAAACTGGAGGTGCTGGTTTTGCGAGCGAGCGAACTCGCACCGGGCCAAGAGTGCGTAGCGGCCTTGCCATCAGAGCAAATCAGATTGTTGCCGGCTGACTGACCTTTGGCGTGCGGTGGCAGGGTCGCGCGACACCGCTTTGGATTGTTTCGCGCGTTGCAATGACCATGGGCCTTAATAAAACAAATCCAAAGCGCAGTCGCCGCTTCGCTCTGCCGGCGCACTCCAAATCTTTTTTGCTTTACGTCGTCGTCGGGTTGGTTCTGCTTTACGGAATCATCTATCCAACCGCGCATGTGTTCATCGCGGCGCTGCAGCACGATGGCGGTTGGTCGCCCGCAAACTTTTTCGCTGTGCTGTCGCAGCGGGCCGTCATCGAATCGGCAGTCACCAGCATCGCGGTTTCAGTCTTGACCGTCCTGTTATGTGGCCTGGCCGGCGTGCCCCTGGCATTTCTTTTCGAACGCTATGCATTTCCCGGACGACGCTTGTTCGCTGCGCTGGCGGCGTTGCCCCTGGTTCTGCCGCCGCTGGTAGGCACGGTCGCATTCATTTTTCTTTGTGGCGAATCGGGAATCCTGGCGCGGACGATCCAGCACGCATTTCATCTGACGAAGGCGCCGTGGTCTTTGCGAGGCTGGGGCGCATTGCTGCTCTTTCATACTTACACGATGTACCCGTTCTTCTACGTACTCACCGGGGCCGGATTGCAGAGGGTCGATGCCGGCCTGGCAGAGGCCGCGCGCAGTCTGGGCGCCTCGCGCGCGCGAGTTCTCTTTCGCGTAACCTTGCCGCAATTAACACCGTCACTGATAGCCGCCGCTCTCTTAACATTTATGACCTCGATGGCGAGCTTCAGCGCGCCGCTAATGTTCGGCGGCAACGTGCGCGTATTGACCCTTGAAATCTTTAGCGCCCGGCAGAGAGGCGACGCCAGCGTCGCGCTTACCGAAACCGTCCTGCTGTCCCTGATTTCCTTGATAGCCCTACTCTTCTTTCAAAGATATGAAGGGACGCGACGCTTTGTGGCGGCAGCGATGAAGGGAACGACACGTCGGCGTGAGCAGTTGAAAAGCGGAAAGGCAAGATTGCTGGCGGCCTTCGCGGCCATTGTATTCAGCGTCGTATTGGCACTGCCCATTGTAACGCTGCTGCTGGTAAGTTTCTCGCGCGATGGTTCATGGACCACACAGACTTTGCCGCCGGTCTACACCGTTGCCAACTTCGCTCGGCTCGCTACCGACGCGGACGCTCGTTCAGTCTTTGTGAATAGTTTGCTGATGGCGGGCATCGCCACGCTGGCAGCTCTGGTGTGGAGCTTCTGTGTGACCGCGCTCACGGCCACTGGCAAACCCAGCCGTTGGAAGCGTCTGGTCAGTGTGCTCGTGCTTTTGCCGTGGGCCTTGCCGGGAACAGTGGTCGCAGTCTCGATCGCCGAGGCGTACGGACAGCCCAACACGCTCACGGGATCATTTATTCTGGTCGGCACGTTCTGGATTCTTCCGGTGGTCTATTTTCTGCGTTTCATGCCGCTGGTCGTCCGCGCCGTGCAGGCCAGCATCGAACAGCTCGATGGCGCGCTGGAGGAAGCGGCCGCCGTGCTCGGGGCAAACTGGTGGCGAAGATTCTGGCGCGTGCGTCTGCCTCTCGTCGCGCCGGGCGCGCTGGCTGGGGCCTTGCTGGTGTTTGTGATCGCCCTGGGCGAATACGTGGCGTCAGTGATCGTGTTCACGCCGGACAATCGTCCGGTTTCGATCGCCATAGCCTCGGCGATGCGCGATTTCAATTTAGGAACGGCGGCGGCTTATGGCGTAATCCTGATCGCGATGATTGTGATCGTGATGATTGTGGCGGGGCGACTAGAGAGTCGAGCGCGATAACGGGCAGTAGCCCGACCGTTAGGGAGGGTTTTGGAGTGCGGCACTCCACATATCGGTCTACTGCTCCGCTCTGCGTGACCCTTTGCAGCCTTTGCGGTTAAACTTTTCCAGCAATGAATATCATTATGCGCAAATACATTCTAACTGCCGCACTGGCTCTTCTCTTCGTTTCTCTCTTGCTCACCACATCGGCCGCTCAGCAACCGGCGGCGGCAATAAAGCCATCGCCGGACGATCGCGTCGCTCTTTACCAGGCACTTCTCGATCTCACCAATCCGTGGACGGTAATGTGCATCGCCGCCCATCCTGATGACGAAGACGGCACTTCGCTGATAGTCATGCGGCGCAAGTACGGCGCGCACACTGTCAGCCTATTCTCCACTTTCGGTGAAGGCGGACAGAACGCGATCGGGCCGGAGCTTTATGAAGAGCTTGGCGCGATTCGCGCTCGTGAGACGATGGCTGCCGCCGAGATTCAGGGCTCCGAGCCGCATTTTCTTGGCTTGAAGGATTTCGGTTATTCAAAATCAGCGGATGAGGCGTTCCGCTTCTGGGGACATGAAGAAGCTCTGCGCCGGATGGTTCTGGAAATCAGAAGACTGCGCCCCGATGTAATCATCACTAACCACTCAGTTACCAACAACGACCACGGTCATCATCAGGCGACCGCCCGGCTTGAGCTCGAAGCATTTGATGCGGCCGCCGATCCAAAGCGGTTTCCGGACCAATTGAAAGACGGTGTGACGACCTGGCAGGTGCAGCGGCTATTTGTACGCGCTCGCGGAAATCAAGACCAAGCCGACAACGCTCCTGTCGTCACCATCGATCCGAACGAACGAGATCAGATTCGCGGCACCACTTTCGCCGAAGAGGCGCTATCAGCTTTGCAGAAGCATGCCACCCAGGGGCCGTGGCCAAAGACCGTGACGCAGATGGCGGCGCGATTCGCTAATTCACCCGATGGTCGACTGCCGCTGATTCGATATCGGCTCGTGCGGGAAGCAAAGGATGCGCAGCCCCTGACCCCGGCTACAGATAACTTTCTCGCCGGCTTGGTAGTCCCCGCCGAGTTACAGCCGCGATTGTCTCCGCTGTGGGGCGATCAGTCATTGATTCCGATTAACGAAAGAGAACAAGTGCTTCCGCGGTTGTTGGCGTTGGCGAAAAGCTTCCATCAAGCCGACCCGCCCCAGATGCTTTTGACTCTGCCGCGAGTCGCCGCGATGGCTAAGCGTCTCGATGCTGCCTTAGCTGCGGCGGCTGGCATTAGCGTCGATTTGGTTCCAGGGAGTGAGGCGCTGGTGCCGGGTGTGCCGGCGAATTTCAAAGTTTCTGTTACCAACCACGGAAGCGTCGAGGCGCGGTTGGGTATGGTTCACCTGGAGGGGATGGGACACGGAGCCGGCGGACCGGCGAGCGGACCCGGTCGGGCGACAAGCACTCTTCCGGTAGCACCGGGACAATCCGTAACCATAGAAAGAGAATTTCAAACACCCCGGGACGCTACTGTCACGGTTCCTCATCAGGAACATCTTTATGACGGCCGGGAATTCGGAGAACAGTTTACTGCGATCGTTTCTGTAAGGATGAACGGCGGAGTGACCTTTATGGTCCCAGCGAGAGCATCAGTCGATGTGGCTCCTGCGGTTGAAATCACCAATATCAGCCCATCACCGGCCGTGAGAACTCCGCCCGACAGGAAGACTAAACTTCAAGACACGATGGATTGCACGCTGCGCGACTTTGACTACAAAGTACGCTTGACCAATCATCAGGACGGGCCATTTTCCGGGCAGTTAATCGTCGGTCCGGGCTATTACAGAAAGGCGGCCTATCATCCCGTCACTATCGCCGCACACGACCAAGTCGATCTCAGTGTGTCGGTTCCCGGCTGTCCTCAGCAGACTGATCCCAAACGAGCATCCCAGGAGAAGGCGGCGCCGATTTCCTTCACCGTGGTTGGAAACGGAGCAAAAGAACCATTGGCGCGCCTTGAGGTGCCGATAGTCTTCGCTGACGCGCGAACCGCTCCAAACCTCCACGTCGGTTACGTCCGTGGTTTCGATTACAGTTTGCCGAATGCGCTCAACGCGCTCGGCGTGGAATCGAAAGAGTTGAGCGTTGACGACGTGAGGACCAGCGACCTTCAGAAGTACAGCGCGATCATAGTCGACAATCGTGTCTATGAATCAACGCCGGGCTTGATCGCGGCGAATCAGAAGCTGCTTGATTATGCGAATGCGGGTGGGACGCTGATCGTCTTTTATCACAAGTCGTTCGAGTGGAACCCCGACGAGCGGCGTCAACGGCCGCAGCTCGCTCCTTACAAGTTGATCCTTGGTGACGAACGTATCACGGATGAGAATGCGCCGATCACTTTTCTCGAGCCACAGCATCCGCTGCTTAACGTGCCAAATAAGTTAGGGTCCGAAGATTTCATGAATTGGATCCAGGAACGCGGACTTTACTATCCGAAGGAATGGGACCCGCAGTTTCACGCGCTGCTGCAATCGAATGACCCCGGCGAGGCGCCTCAGAAGGGCGGCCTGCTCGTAGCCGATTACGGACGCGGCCGATACATCTATACGAGCATGGTTTGGTATCGAGAGTTGCGCGCAGGCGTGCCCGGCGCGTATCGCATGCTGGCGAATATGATTAGCTATGGACATGCGAAGTAGTTGGATTCGGTAGGTCTGACTGCCCGGCTATTTGCAGGAGGCTCCGTAGGAGCCGAATATTTATAGCACCGTCGTCCCATTGAAAAAATCGGCTCGTTCGAGAACGACGTTGTCGCTCTCGAACGAGCCGAAATCTCTTATTGGTACTTTGAACTATAAATATTTCGTCCCTCTGGGACAAAAACACTTTCGCGCTTCGCGCTCAGTGCGGACCGGAATGTCCGCGCTCCCAGGGTTACGTTGCGACCTTCGTTGCCGCGTCATCGCTTTCCAATTTCTCTTTCACGCGCGCCAGGAAAGTATCGATCGCTTCGTTGATACGCCGTTCGAGCGCGGCACTGAGTCGCGCTTCGCCCATCAGACCCACACCCGGATGCAGATCCCAGGCGCGGTTCCGGCGCAGCTCCACTTGTTGGGAGACGCGCACCAGGGTCGCGCCGTTCTGCTCTTCAAACTTAAGTTGGTAACGCAGCAGGTTCTGGTTTTCATTAATCGCAGGAGACCATTCGATCACATCGGCGTGCAGCGAAGTCTCGCGCACCGGCAGTGAGAGGCGCACCCGGCCCACCGGAGTATCAGTGGCGATCGTCCAGCGCGCGATGCCGCCGGACTCGCGCCGGATGCTGTCGACGCCGCTGAGCAAGTCGGTAAAGTTCGCCAGGTTGCGAAAAAACTCGCGCACCTTGATCACCGGCGCCTGGATTTCAAATTGAGTTTTGAAAGAAGATTTAACGCGAAACATTTTAGAAAATAGGAATTCAGAATCAGACGGTCAATTCAATTCGGCAGAACCCGCGCAGCGGGTGTAAGCATAAAGCCTGGAGTGAAGCGGAGCGAGAACCCCAGGGTTGCTAACCCCCAAGAAAACAGAGCGCGCAAAGTGTGCGATAGCCAAAACCTGCGATTTCTCGAATGAAAGGCTGTCGCCGCGCTTCGCGGGCTTAAGACAAGTCCACAAAACTTGTTCAGGGTTCCCTACGCATTCTGCGTCACTCCCGCGCTCTCTTCGTGCCAACATCTCGGACACCATCGATGGGTGCGCTGCCGCACCTCAAGAGAATACTCTGCGGAAGCCGGCAGCCGCCGCACCACTTCGCGCTCTTCGTCGCTCAGTTCTTTCCAGGCTCGCAAACGCCCGATGCCACAGCGCGGGCATTGATTGTTAGTCGCCATCTCAGTTCGTTTCGATACGCATTATTCGCTCGTAGGCGCTTCGAATGCCGGTCATGGCTGCGTCAAGCTCCAGAGTTAGCTCTCCCGCGTCGTCATACCCTAAGCGGCTGGCAATGTCCCGAAACGCCGGATGCTCGGGCAAAGGAAGTCGCGCCGACCGGCCCACGATCAACCGCAGTTGATGATCTACTGAACGCAGCAGAGCGTAACCTTTATCCAGATCCACAAAGTCCGGCTCATCCAAAGAACCTGCTGCGCGCAGCCGCCGCAGCGTCGCCCGCGTAGTCCTGTCTACTTCATCTTCATGCACACCGTCGCGCAACTGCAAGTAACGCGCAGCAAAGTAAACGTCGAGCATGCCGCCGGCGCCGTGCTTGATGTCGCGTCCGGCATCGCGCCTGGCAGTCTTTTCCTTTTCCAAACGATCGCGCACGCGCCGCGTCTCAGCACGTAGCTGAGTATGATCGGCCTGATGAGCCAACTCATGAATTAGTTTGCGCGCGGTGGTTTCTACGACGCGGCCAAATTCCAGATCTCCGGCCACCGCGCGCAGCTTTACGTAAGCCAGCCATTCCCACCACCCGGCTCGCTTTTGCACATAAGTGAGGAACCCTTCCGAGCCCGTAACCAACGGTCCTTTTTGTCCGTCGGGACGCAATCGGAGATCGACGCGATAGAGATAGCCTTCGCGCGTGATGCTCGACAGCGTCGTGATTACCAACTCGGCCAGCCGCGCGTAGGCCTCGTCATGGGACAGGCCCGCAACCGGCGCGGGCGCCGCTGAGTCGTAAACGATCACGACGTCCAGATCGGATCCATAGTCCATACCGCCGCTTCCTAAACGGCCCAGACCGAGCACGGCCATACGCGGTTCGTTTGCCAGCTCTACAAAGCGCCGCGCGAATTCGCGCCGCGCGATCTCCACCGCCACATCAATCGCCGCCAACGCCAGTTCAGTCAGCAAGCGATTCACGTTAGGAAGCTGCAAGCCACCCAGCGCATCGCCCGCTCCAATCTCAACCAACAAAGCCGACCACACCCGACGCACAGCGTCGAGTTCGGCGCGGAAGGTTGGCTGCTGAGCGACGCCCGCGCGAAGTTCGCTCAGGTAGTCCCGCGACCGGGCCATTACTGGATCTGCATTCAAGGCATGAATCAGCGAAGTCCTGCTGGCAAGCATTTCGCCGAAAAATTCGGACGCGCCACACAGTCGTACGAGAGAAGTGATCTCAGCTTCAGTGACAGCGGCGGCTTCGGTCTCCTTGTCGAGCGAACTGGCCACGCGGGTCGCGAAGGAAAGAGCCCGGTGAGAATTGAGCGACTTCTCCGCCACCGTTCTCAACGCACCGGTGAGCGTGTCGATTTCGAGTTTCGGGCCGCCTGGTTTGTCCGGCGCCAGATGTTTCAGAAACAAGGTCGCCGCGAGGCGCGCCGCCCCCTCATCAGGATCCCCGATCGCATCGACGGCGGTCGCTGCTTGCCGACCCGGCGGTCGAATCACTGCGGAGTCGTCATTTGCCTGAGCAAAAACGCGATCAAACGCCGTTCGAACGTTTGTTGCGTGTAGGGCCAACGCGCTGTCAAAGTCAGCGAGCGCCTCGTCGCCGGAAAAATTCATGCGCCGGGCGACCAGTTCCCGGCGGACCGGATCGATGGGCACCGAATGTGTCTGGAGTCCGTGCTCCATTTGCAGGCGGTGCTCGAGTGCCCGCAAAAAGTGATAAGCGTCGGACACTTGCGAGAGCTCCGACTCGCTAATCAAACCGCGTTCAGCCAGACGCCCTAGGCTAATCAAAGTGTGCGGCGCGCGCAGCCAGGGATCAACGCCTCCTAATGCTACTTGCAGCGCCTGCGCAATGAATTCGATTTCGCGAATGCCGCCGCGGCCGAGCTTGACGTTGAAACCCTTCTCATCCCGCTCGCGCTGGCGATCGATCTTTTGTTTGGCCAGGCGGACGTTATTGAGGGCGTGGGTGACGCTGGTATCAACTCGAAAGACGCGGCCGACTACGCGCTGGGAAAATTGCGCGTAGAGTGTTTGTGATCCGGCCGCGGCCCGCGCGCGAATCAGGGCTTGCAGCTCCCAATCCTGGGCGCTCTCATCATAATAGCGAGCGGCCTCGTCGAGCGCGCAAGCCAGGGCGCCATCTCGTCCATGTGGACGCAAGCGAACGTCGATGCGATAGGCGGCGCCCTCGCCCGTCGGCTCGCCAACTACCCGCAACAGTGATTCGGCTAACTTAACAAAGTATTCCCGGTTGGTGATCTGTCCGCGCGAGCCGCCAGGGGCAGTGAGTCCCTCGTCAGAGAAAAGGAATACCAGATCGATGTCCGACGCGTAATTCAATTCGCGCGAGCCAAGCTTGCCCAAAGCGACGATGCAGAACTCCGCGCCGGCTATGCGGCCGCGGGCGTCGTTGACTCGCGGTGAACCGTAACGATTGTCCAGCAGTTGCCTTGACAACGTCAGCGCATAATCAAGAATCGCATCCGCCAGATTCGATAACTCTTCCGTTGTTTCGACGATTGTGCGGACGCGGCGAAGGTCGTGCAGATAAGTTCGCAACAGTTCGCGACGACGAAAACGCGCCAGCAGGACGTGAGCGTCCAGTTGCGAATTAGTCAGCGCAAAACGCGCCAGCGATTCGCCCATCTCTTCGCGAGTGCGCACGCGGGTGCTGGCGCGTTCGCGTTGCAGCCATGTGACGTAATCAGGATTTTGTTCCAGCGTAGTCGCAAGCAGCGGGCTCCAGGCCGCAATGGCCAGCACATCCGAGAGCAATCCCGGCTCACGTTGGAACAGGCGTCGAATGGAGTCTCGACCGTCAACTAGTCGACTGAAGAGAAGCTGCGCCGCGTGAGATTCAGGTAGTTGGCCGAGCAACTGGTCGAGCATTTCATTGGAAGTCGCGGACACGAGGGATATATTACGCGGGCGAGCGCGGACGACGCGAGTCAATAGGAGTGTTCCTGCAGGATGCAGCTTTGGTGGTTGTCGGTTGTTATTGCTGGGAGCGCGGACGTCCCGTCCGCACAACGTGCGAAGCACTCTCAAATCGCGTTCGAACAGTTATTCGCGCTTCGCGCTCAGTGCGGACGGGACGTCCGCGCTCCCAGCATATCGGAACCGCTTCCCGCCGCGAAACTAAACGTCGTAGTACATCGAGAACTCCAGCGGATGCGGCCGCAGACGCAGCGGTTGAATCTCACGCTCGCGCTTGTATTCAATCCAACGTTCAATCAATTGCGGGGTGAACACGTCGCCCTTCAGCAGAAACTCGTGGTCGTCTTCCAGCGCCTTGAGCGATTCGTCCAGCGAGCCGGGCAGGCTCGGTACGTCTTTAAGCTCTTCCGGTGACAGGTCGTAGATGTCTTTATCAAGCGGCGCGCCGGGATCGATTCGGTTTTGAATCCCGTCGATGCCAGCCATTAGCATCGCCGAAAACGCCAGGTATGGATTGCACGACGGATCAGGTGGACGAAACTCGAGCCGCTTTAGTTTGGGGTTCGTGGAAAACATCGGTATGCGAATCGCCGCGGAACGATTACGCGCTGAATAGGCCAGGTTAACCGGCGCTTCAAACCCGGGTACCAGCCGCTTGTAGCTATTGGTCGTAGGCGCGGCAAAAGCGACAATCGCCGGCGCGTGCTTCAGCAGTCCACCGATGTAGTGCAGCGCGGTCTCTGACAAGCCGGCATAACCATCGCCGGCGAACAGCGGTTTGCCGTCCTTCCAGAGAGACTGATGGCAGTGCATGCCAGAGCCGTTGTCACCGAACAGAGGCTTCGGCATAAAGGTCGCAGTCTTGCCATGGCTGCGCGCCGTGTTCTTCACTACGTATTTGAATATCTGCAGGTTGTCGGCCGTACCGAGCATCGTCGAGTAGCGAAAATCAATCTCGCACTGACCGGCGGTTGCCACTTCATGATGATGACACTCCACGTTGATGCCGCACTCACCCAGAGTCAAAGAAATTTCCGAACGCAGATCTGAGAGAGTATCTGTCGGCGCTACTGGCACGTAGCCTTCCTTCGGCCGGATCCGATGACCGAGGTTTGGGCCCTGCGATTCGCTCGCGTCCCGGCCGCTGTTCCAATGTGCTTCATCCGAATCAATCGAATAGCCGGCGCTGTACTGCTCGTTATAGAACTGGGCGCTGTCGAACACGAAGAATTCAGCCTCCGGGCCAAAGTTCGCGATGTCAGCGATACCTGAACTCTTGAGATAGCTCTCAGCGCGCACGGTCACAGTGCGCGGGTCAAAAGCATAACCCTGGCGAGAGAGCGGGTCGACAGCGTTGGCGACCAGGCAAAGCGTCGGCTCGCTCGAGAAAGGATCCATCCAGAACTTGTACGCGTCGGGCACCAGCAACATGTCTGATTCGTGAATTGCAGCCCAGCCGCGAATTGACGAAGCGTCAAAGCCAAAGCCGTCTTCAAAAGACTCCTCGGCCAGTTCACCGATCGGAAAGGTCAAGTGCTGCCACGAACCTGGAAGATCCGTGAAGCGGACAGAAACAAACTTAGCGCCCTGATCAGAGGCGTACTTCAACACAGTTTTAGCGTTCATTTAGTCTCCTGTAGGGAAAAAAGCGAGTGATGTAGTTGACCTTCGCCCCTTGCGGTGTTTGGCGCGAAGCCTTCTGGTGGAACGGACAGTCTGCAGACTGCGTAAACGACATGTAACGGTGCGCAATAAAAACAGGCATTATAGATGGGAAACTTGGGATGTCAAGATAATTGAGAGAGAAGAGCCGGAGTGACGAGCGCTTCTTACTTGGATCTCTCGAGTTTCCTCTCTCAACGCAGCGCAACGCTGTCGCCCTTCCTACCCCGTTGTGTTCCCAAGTGTCGCCGATCAGAAAGGCACGACTTGCAGTTTTCCTCAGGCACAACGGCAAAAACCGGAAGCTGAACCGTAACGCCGCAGTCAGTCGTTCCTTGTCTCCGAGCCCCTAAATTTTCGTAAAAAAGGGCCTTGGACACGGATATTCGGCACAAAAAAGTGATAGACCCTCCCCAGATTTTCTGTTACATTCGGGCGTTAACGTTCCACCCCAAAAATCCGCTATCAGGCCAGGAATCGCAGCCAAACCAAGGTTGCCGTGGCGGAACGCTTGCTGAAAGGGCATCCAGGAGACCGCTAGTTGACCACCGCGATCGAACAGACAGTCGAAACCTACGGGATCGAGAATTGGGGAGCAGGCTATTTCGATGTAAATCGAAAGGGCAACCTAATCGTGCGCCCAGCCGAGGGCGATGCCAGATCCGCCGACCTGAAGGAAATTATCGAAGACCTGGCGGCCCGGGGCATCACCACGCCCATTCTGCTCAGGTTTCCCCAACTCGTAGCCGCCCAGGTTCGGAAACTGCAGCGCGCTTTCAGCAAATCGATCCGTGAATACGAGTATCAGGGCGCCCACATGTGCGTCTATCCGATGAAGGTCAATCAACAGCGCGCGGTCGTGGAAGAATATCTGCGGGAAGGCTCGCGGTACGACTTCGGCCTGGAAGCCGGATCAAAAGCGGAGCTTTATGCCGCACTCGCGCTTGAGCAAACCCCCGACAGCTTGCTGGTGCTCAACGGATTCAAAGACGAAGAGTTCATTGAGATGGCTTTCGCCGGCGCCAAGGCAGGCAAGCGTGTAGTCATCGTGGTCGAGAAGCTCAGCGAAC
>JAWVEB010000035.1:0-32641 GCA_033856915.1 Blastocatellia bacterium
GGGCGTCGTCGTATTTGTTAAATGAGCCCACGAGATAGCTAAACCAAAGATCGTGGCAGCTCGGATAGAAGCTGGAACCAATCACTCGATCCTCTCTTGACACGACCCGACTTCATAGAAGCCCGGTGAATTTAGTACCCGATATATGATCTGAAACCGTTTCAAACGGTCCTCCTCCGAACCCAAACCGCAATCACCGGGCTGAAGCCACGGTGGCTAATGAGAGCGAACGGAACAAGACTGCGCACGACCCGGAGATGGCACTGAACCGTCTCTTCGGCGTAATCTGTGTAATCCGCGGACATCATCAACCGCGAGGCGAACAATGATCCTGATACCGGAATCAGATGAAGAACTCTTGCGCGAATGCGAGGTCGATACCTTTCGTTCGAGCGGCCCAGGCGGCCAGCACGTCAACAAGACTGAGAGCGCGGTCCGCCTCACGCATCTGCCATCAGGCGTCGTCGTCACTTCGCAACAGGAACGCAGCCAGCATCGGAACAAAGCCATCTGTCTCGAAAAGCTGCGCGAGAAGATCGCGAAGCTGAACTATCGTCCCGCCAAACGCGTACCCACCCGCGTCCCGCGCAGCGTCAAGAATCGGACCCTGGAAGAAAAAGCGTTGCGATCGCGACTCAAACGACTGCGCTCAAAACCATCGGCAGACGAATAAAGACGGTTTGTTTTGTGGCACAGACTTCAGTCTGTGATGCACTGTCGGCCAGGACACAATCACAGACTAAAGTCTGTGCCACTATCGTGTATCATCAAACAAAGGGAGATTAAGCAATGATCACTGTCGCCAATCGTATCTTCGTCGCGCCGGAGTACGGCGATGCGTTCGAAGAGAGATTTCGCCAACGCGCCGGACTGGTGGACGGCATGCCGGGGTTTGTTTCCAACCAGGTTCTGCGTCCCGTCAATGATGGTGACCCATACATCGTCTTCACGACCTGGAACAGCCGCGAAGATTTTCTCAACTGGGTGCGCTCTGACGAGTTCGTTAAGGGTCACGCACATTCCGGCACGATGCCGAAAGAGGCTTTCACCGGACCTAACAAGCTGGAAGTTCATGAGGTCTTACAGGATTCTGCTCGGCCCGAGTTAAAGCCGGAACCCAAGGGTGGTCCGCTCAAGATGCATTGAAAGTATCAATCCGATAGAACGAAATCGACGATGACGACGGAAGCGAACATTGCTGGGCGTCCGACCTGGGCCGAGATCGATCTTGACGCGCTCGCGCAAAACCTGCGCGTGATTCGCGACCAGCTGGGCCAGGCGGTAAGCGTGATGGCGGCCGTCAAAGCCAACGCGTATGGCCACGGCGCGGTGCGTTGCGCGCAACGCCTGGAGGCGGAAGGCGTCGATTGGTTTGGCGTGGCACTGCCGGAAGAGGGAGTCGAGTTGAGGTCTGCCGGGATCACCAAACCGATCCTGTGTCTAGGAGGATTCTGGCCCGGTCAGGAGATGGCCTGTTTGCAGCAACGCCTGACTCCGGTTGTCTACCGGCTCGATATGATCGAATCGCTGGATCGCGCAGCGCGATTGGCGGACGTCGTAGTCGATGTTCACGTCAAGATCGATACAGGCATGGGCCGGCTGGGCGTGCGCGGCGGTGACGTTCTCCAATTCTGCGAAGCGCTCTCCCGCTTTCCGAATATTCGGGTTGATGGCTTAATGACGCATCTCGCCTCGGCCGACGATCCTACTCAGGAAGACTTCACCAGAGCTCAGCTCGAACGATTTCAGCAAGCCATAGATCTATTTCGTGAACGTGGTTTTGCGCCGACCTACATTCACGCCGCGAATTCGGCGGCCACGTTTGCTTTTCCAATGGCGCGCGGAAATATTGTAAGGCCGGGCGGAGCTCTCTACGGTTTTCAGCGTGACGTGCTCCCGCCAAACATCGAAGCTCCGCAACTGCGGCCGGTCATGTCTGTGCGCTCGCGAATAATGCTTTTGAAGACGGTCCCCAGCGGCGAGAAGCTTGGGTACGGCGGTACGTTTCAAACAGCACGCGAATCCATGATAGCGACGATCCCGATCGGATACGACGATGGTTATCGTCGCTCGTTTTCAAATCGCGGCCGGGTAATTGTGTGTGGAACTTTCGCGCCGGTAGTTGGCCGCGTCTCGATGGATATGACTTTAATTGATGTGACGGATGTGCCTGAGGTTTCGCTGCACGACCAGGTGATTCTACTGGGACGCGAGGGCGAGCTGTCGGTGAGCGCGGAAGACCTCGCCGCCCTGGCCGGAACGATTTCTTACGAGATCACCTGCGGCATCAGCAGTCGCGTGCCGCGAATTTATCCGGGGAAAGAATAAACAAATCCCTGAGTTCAGAAGCTGATTTCCTCTCACATAATTCCGAGTTACTCTCCCGTCGCCATGTCGGGGCGCCAATCACAGAAACGTCTTGCGCTCTGGTCTCATAGAGATTGAAGCGGCGAGAGAGAATCGCAAGTGGGGGAGCTAGTCAAGCGAAGGTCCTAATATCCCTTAGGCTATTCGACAAAAATAATTGACGGATGCGGCAAATCGGCATATCTTCCAACCACCAAATGGGGGATTTATGGGCTGGTCCTCAGAACCTCGGAAGCGCGCTTCAATTCGTACCAGCCTGAGTAATCGTTCGCACTTATCATCTCCGGCTGAAGTTTCCCGGACTCGTTGACGGCTCTATCGCCATACCCAAAAGGCAGAACAGGAGTGAGTTCACCCATGCCAAACGCGCAATCGGAATATCCGCTCACGCTCGCTGAGGTTCTCTTCGCTGAACTTGAAGCCACGTCTACTATTGATGAAACCGATCGCAAACTTGCCGCGGTTAAGGAGAAGCTCGCAAAGGTTGAAGCCACTTCTAGTATTGAAGAAACCGCCCTCGAAATTGCGGCGGTTAAGGAGAAGCTCACAAACGTTAAGGCGAAGCTCAGCGAAATTAAGGAGCTGCTCACAAAGGTTAAAGCGAAGCTCACACAGATCAAGAGTTTGTGCGATGAGAATCGGCTTGAGCAAATTCGTACGCAAGAACAAATAGAGATCGATCCCGAGGCTGAAACGCTGGCCGAGAGGATATGGGACTGCAGGACACAGCTCAGCAAGAAGCTAGTCCCCGATCTATACGAGCTTGGCCGCTTATTACCCGAGACGCGTTCGGCGCTTTGTCTCTCTGGAGGGGGAGTTCGCAGCGCAGTGTTCAATCTTGGCATCCTGCAGGGACTGGCGCGCTGTAAATTGCTCGACAAGTTCGATTATCTTTCGACTGTTTCGGGTGGCGGGTTCATCGGCAGTTGGCTAACAGCCTGGATCCATCGGGAAAAGGATTTTGTTCCGCCACAACTCAAGGTCAGTAGAGTCGCGGCCCGTTTGGCAGACCGGCCCGATAATCCACTCAGTCCAGAGCCCACACCGCTCTACAACCTGCGCGTGTACGCGAACTATCTGACGCCGAGAAAGGGATTGCTCGGAGTCGATACGTGGACTCTCATCGCAGTATATTTGCGTAACCTCTTACTTAACTGGCTGGTGTTCCTGCCGGTGATCATGGCGTTGCTCATGTTGCCCAGGCTGTGGGTGACTTTTCTGAAGAGTCAGCATATTGGCTCTCCTCTCGCTTCTAGCATCCTGTTGGCGATTGGATTCGCCGGCGCCGCTATTGCGCTCATCTATATCGGAGTGAGTCTACCCGGCGCGAAGCGGCTGAATTCTCCCGAACATCGCTTTGTCTATTTGTGTCTGGTGCCGTTGGTGATTTCCTCGATGGCATTGACAACTTATTGGGTACGTTTAGACTCGGACAAAAAGCCCGGCCCGGGAAACTTCGCCGCCTTTGCAATGCTTCTAGGCGCGGTGCCCTGGGTCATTTATGTTCTCTTGAAAATTCTTGCGCCGCCGCTGGATCAGAAAGAGGCCGCTGAAGAGCAACGCAAACATCCCGGTGGCTGGCCAGGAAGGCTGGGCCGTTATCTTATGGCCACGCTGTTAATTTTCGCCGCCTTTGCGATTACCGGCTATCTGACCGGGTATGTAGTCAGCGCAAAGGCCCTGGTGGGCTTGATTCCCCAAATCGGGTACGCGCGCCTTTATGCGAGTCTGGCGGTTCCGGCTTTGTTGGTCCTATTAACTGTCGGTGGAACTCTGATCGCCGGCTTTACCAGCCGCTTCACCGATGTTGATGATCAGGAATGGTGGGCGCGGGCCGGCGCCTGGATTTTGATTGTGGTTATCGGCTGGAGCGCGTTTCATTTGCTCGTGCTTGTTGGTCCCGCGCTGGTGCTCGGCCTGCAGGGCTTCTTGATAAAGAAAGATTGGTCCCAGGTTGGGTTCAAGGACGCAGCCACAGTTGTAGTAGGAATTGTCTCAGGCGCCCTCACGCTGTTGGGCGGCTCCAGCTCGAAGACCCCGGCGCACGGCGAGCCGGATCGATCGGACAGTTGGAAGACCAAAGTATTATCGATCGGCACATCCGTAGCGGCCGTAGTCTTTGGAGCTTTCATAGTCATCGTGCTGGCGTTGGCCACCAACTGGATTCTGGCTTCGAGCCCGGGCGAATATGCGGGCGCGTTCCTCCGCGCAGGAAAGTATTCGATGAACGCAAACGACCCAAGAGCCATTATTTATAAGTCGCCGGGAAGGGTCCTTCTGGCGGTGCTGGCCATACTCGCTGGGGCCGGCTGGGTCCTGGGCCGCTTCATTAATACCAACCGATTCTCGCTCCATTACTACTGGCGCAACCGCATGATGCGGGCCTATCTCGGCGTGTCCAGGGATGAACAGGAGCGGGCCAAGTCCAAAAACAAGTTCACCGATTTCGATCTCAAGGACAACGTGCAGATGCACGAGTTGAAGACGCAAAAGCCAATGCACGTCGTCAACGTCACCTTGAATCTTGCGGGGGGCAACAAACTGGAGTGGCAGGATCGCAAGGCTGAGTCGTTTAGCGTTTCACCGTTACACTCCGGCAGTTATTGGCTTGGCTATCGCGACTCGAGGTTCTACGGCGGCCCGGATGGCATTTCCCTCGCAACTTCGGTCGCCATCTCTGGCGCGGCGGCCAGCCCCAACATGGGTTATATGATGACTTCCCCGGTAGTCCGGTTCATCATGACGTTATTCAATGTGCGGATGGGGTTTTGGCTCGGCAATCCGGGTGTTGACGGTGCGTCAACGTTCAAGCTTCCTTCACCAACTCAATCCGTCGGCCCGATCTTCAAGGAAGCCCTGGGAATGACCGACGACAAGAGTCCTTACGTCTATCTCTCAGACGGCGGACACTTTGATAACTTCGGTTTGTACGAAATGATCTTACGGCGTTGCCGCTTTATCATCGTCAGCGATGCCAGCACCGATCCGGACTACGCTTTCGAGTCGCTGGCCTATGCGATTCGGCAAATTCGCGTCGATTTCGGCGTGCCGATCGAAATGAGAAAAAAGATGAATTTGGGCAAAAACCCGGACGACACAAATAACTATTGCGCCATTGCCGACATTTTCTATTCTTGTGTGGACGCACCTGGTGGCACGACGCCCGATCCCGCGTACGATGGAGTGTTGATTTATATCAAGCCCTCGCTCAACGGGAGCGAACCCGCCGACGTACTGAACTTCCACCGAAGCGACGATGCTTTTCCGGAAGACACGATTACGGACCAGTGGTTTGGCGAGGCTCAGTTTGAAAGCTATCGAATGCTGGGTTCGCATATGATCAAGGTCATCACTTCATACGGTGTTAACCCGGATCTTCCTCCATTCAAGAAAATCGAGGAGCAGGCGAAATTGCATCTCGGGCCGAAGTGAGCGCAGCTACATGCGGTTCGCGAGCGGCGGAACGGGTCTGGACCAGTTCGATCCAGACTCGTCGCGCCTTGCCCCAACCAACTTCGCCGACTTACGTGAGTCGACCAGCCATCATCAATTCTGTAATGAGATCCCTTGGTCCCTCCTTCTTTGTGGGTAATGGCAATAGCCTCTAAACAACGTACACGGTGTGTTATCGGCAGCTTGATTGTGAACGTTGTACCTTCGCACGGTTTTGCCAGCCTCCGTTCATGCCGCCTGTTCTTTGCCTCACATTGGACCTGCAGGTAAACTCAACGTCTCGCGAGGGGTAGTAAGAAGTGTGAGGCGCTAGTCAATGAAATCTGAAACGCTAACAATTGCCGTCGACGACCGCGACAGTGTGACGGCGCTTTTGTACCCTGCATCGAAAGGGAAACGCGTCGGCGTCACGTTGGTGTTAGGTCACGGCGCCGGCGCGGATCAACTTAGCGGTTTCATGGTCATGATCGCCCAAGGCCTGGCGGCGCGTGGATTCGATGTCATGACTTTCAACTTTGTCTACAAAGAACGCGGGCGCAGCATTCCGGATCCAAAGGCGCGACTTGAATCCTGTTACCAGGCAGTAATCAAGACCGCGGAGACCAACCGTAAGTTAAAGAAGAATCGGTTGATAATCGGAGGCAAGTCGATGGGCGGACGCATCGCTTCGCAGGTGGCGGCCGTTGCGTCCGACGGGATTGCCGGCCTGGTTTTTCTGGGATACCCGCTGCATCCTCCGGGTAGACCGGATAAGATGCGCGATGCGCATCTGAAAGACATTCAAGCGCCGATGCTATTCGTGCAGGGCGCGCGCGACACATTTGGCACAACAGAAGAAATTCGCGCCGTGATCAAAAGACTGCGCCTGCCCGCAACGGTCTATCCGATCGAAGGCGGTGATCACTCGTTTAAGGTTCCGAAATCTCTCGGGGTGGCGCAGCAGAACATCTATGAAGGAATAATGGATGTGGTCGACAGTTGGCTGCGATCCAGTTAGCTGCCCGGACAAGAGCCGCAAAGCTTGATTGCGATTGGATTAGACTTACCAAAGTTGGTTTTCACACCCGCCCGCAGACCTTGTGAAGAGTTGCTCTCTAGCTGGGCATTGACATTCTCATCTCTTGCTAATATCTTGCGGGCGCAATGAAGTACCCACTCTAAGGTACTTTACGACAGCTGTCGGCCGTAACTCCTCAGGAACCGAGGTTCCGTTGTTGACAGGAACGCCGAGTCGTTACGGCCTCAGTTCATCCCAAAACTGTTCGAGCTATTCTCGCGGAGACTCACATGACAATTCCTACCAGACCCGAGTTTGATTGCACCAAGGAAATCCGTTTTGCCGTAGTGATGTACGGCGGGGTATCACTTGCGATCTACATCAATGGCATAGCGCAGGAAATGCTGAGAATGGTCCGCGCAACAGCGCTGGCTGGTAAAGACGGTAAGCCGCTCAGCTATGACGAGCTGGACCGCTCAGAGCGGGTTTATCGCAAACTGGCCTACGTGCTTGCCGGAGAAGAGCCGGAACGGGCTGAGAGTAACGCGACGATTCGGACCCGGTTTGTGGTCGACATTATTTCAGGAACCTCGGCTGGCGGCATCAATGGAGTCTTTCTGGCGAAGGCGCTGACTAATGGCCAGAATATGGATCAGCTTCGGCAACTTTGGGTGCAGGAGGGCGCGATTGAAAAGCTGATTAACGACAAATGGTCTAAGGATCCGCCGCTGTCTTTCACGGACCCGCCGACATCGTTGCTTAACAGCCAGCGAATGTATTTTCAGCTGCTCAAGGCCTTCGACGGAATGAGCAAGCGCGCCGACGGCGTCGAGGAAAGTCCCAACCCAGCCCTCGTAGAGGAACTCGATCTGTTTGTAACTACCACAGATCTGCGCGGAGTTACTTTGCCGATTCGCCTTGCAGATCGTGTTGTCTATGAGCGCAGGCATCGCAATGTCTTTCATTTTGTTTATTCCTCTGACGATGAAGGACGCAATGACTTCAAGACGATGAATAATGCCTTCCTGGCCTTTGCCGCCCGCTGCACCTCGTCCTTCCCATTCGCATTTGAGCCAATGACGCTTACTGACATTGACGAAGTACTCGAGCGGCACGGGCCTTATGCGGGTGACAAAGATTCGCGGTCCGACAGTGAGCGATGGGAACGCTTCTTCCGCAGTTATGCCCAGGCAAAAGGAATAAAACCAGTTCCGTTCCCTCGACGCTCATTTGCGGATGGTGGTGACCTGGACAACAAACCGTTTACCTACGCGATTCAGACACTTGCGCGCCGTCACGCAGCCGTGCCCGTCGAGCGCAAGTTAATTTATATCGAGCCCTCACCTGAGCACCCTGAAGATGAAGTAGATGATTCGCGCAAACCGGATGTGATTGAAAACGTCCTGGATGCTCTCACCACGCTGCCTCGGTACGAAACAATTCGGGAAGACCTGCAGCGCGTGGTGGAGAGAAACCGGCTCGTGCAACGCGTCAATCGCATCATCAGCGGCGTCGAGAGGGATGAGCTGAAGGCCCGCCAGGCGGGCTCGAATCTGGGCGTGCTCGATTGCCTCAAAGAAGAGCCGGGCGAGGTGTGGACCAAGCAGCACTTAACGGATGTCGAGTTCGCCACGCTGGATCTGGCTGACATGATCCGAAGGAAAGGACGCGCGTACATAGCCTATCACCGGCTGGAAATCGCGACTGCCACGGATGGGTTAACGGATTTGGTGGCGCGGGTGGCAGGGTTTGACGAAGAGTCCGATTACTTTCTGGTGCTTCGCGCTCTTGTTCGAGCCTGGCGGGACCTGACATACACAGAATATCGACGGGACGAAGACCAGCGCCCAACTATGAATGCGTTTCTACACGCTTTCGATCTTTCGTATCCGCTTCGCCGCCTGAATTTCTTGCTCGCCAAGATCGATCAGATGTATCGCCTTGATCAAGAGGCCCATGAACTGGTCCTGCTCCGCAATCTATCGTTCTGGAGTAAGGGAACTGAACTGTCTGCAGCGGAAGCCATGGACTTCAAAGAAGAGCTGATCGAAACCAAGAAGCAAATGAAAGCCCAGTACGACGCTCTCCGCGCCCTCGGACGGAGGTTGTCCTCGAGGCATGCCGCCGCGCAAGAGGGAGCGGCAGCGAATTCGAAGCCGGCGCCGAGCCCGATCTACCAGGAGATTCAGGATCTAGTGACCGCATGCCGAGAAGAGATCTCGAACGTGCAGACGTGGCCGCCGCATTCGGATCCCTTGATCGAATACCTTTTGGAGAACGCCGAGCCTGCCGACCAGGCGCAATTGCCGGCAGCGACCGGTCAATTGAACAAGACAGACAACAATGTCGATATCGCTGCGGTCAGGCGGGCAGCACACTTGTTGCAGAAGAACGGCAACGCGCTGTTGTCTCTCTTCCAGCAGATGGGACGCCGATTGGAAGCAGAGTTGAAGCAAATGGAGACGATAGATACCGCCTGCTTAGAACTGCTCCAGAGGACCTCAACAAACCCGGCCAGGTCGGCTGCGCTTGAATGTATGCGCCACTATTACCGCGGCTACGACGATTACGACATGATTAGCTTTCCCGTGCTTTACGATTTGGAAGTGGGTGAGGCAGCCGTGGTAGAAATCTTCAGGGTTAGCCCGGAGGATGCCACGGCGCTCATCGACGAGCGAAGAATGAAATGCCGAAAGCTCGCCGGCACGGCGCTGGGACACTTCGGCGCGTTTCTCGAAAAGCTTTGGCGCGAGAACGACATCCTGTGGGGACGATTGGACGGGGCTGAACGGCTGATCACCACCGTTATGCCTCCCGATCACCCGCAGAAGGCGCGACTTATCGGCGAAGCGCACGCGGCCATATTCCTGGACACCATTAAGGATATGGGTCAACCAGAGCTTGCAGAGCTCATTGTCGAATCGCTGATGCGCACAAGTTCGGGCAACGCCGAGCCTGCTTTGATAACTCAGTTCCTTGAGAAGCTGAAGGCTGGGTCAACCGAAGCGCAAGCAACCGAGTTGAATAAACAGATCGATGATCGGCACCTGAGACAATGGTACCTGGATAAATTTGAAACGCAGAGCCGTTTGAACCCGGAGCGTGCACTTGAATCGGTCGCCCGTGCCACGACCGTAATTGGCAAGATGCTCGACGATCTTTCCGATCGGTACGACGTGGGAACCAGGTACACGTCCTGGCTTGTTAAATTGGGACAGATTTTTTGGGGCATGGTCGAAGTGTCCGTCCCACGCAGGATTCCCAATCTGATATTTCATCATTGGGTTAAATTGCTTTACCTGTTTGAGGTCGTGTTAATTGTCGGCAGTACGCTGACGGTAAACACGCAAGTACAGAAATACGGATTACTTATGTTCGCGATTACGGCGGCCGTCCAGTTCGCCGTATGGGTCTTGAGCAGCCTGATTACTTCGCGGCAGGGCTGGATCAAGGTCATAAAGGCGCTCGCGATTTCAGCCATTCTAGTCTTCATTGTGATTGGCATTCTGGCGACCACGGCCATGTTGGGTTTTGAGCGACCGTGGAAAGTTCTCGAGACAATCCATGATTGGTGGGCTCATCTCCATTCCGGAAGGCTGTCAACTCGACTAATCCTGAGCCTCCCTTTCATCCTGTTCCTGGGGTGGGCGATTCGCCGTGACGTTAAGGGCTTTTGGCGAAGCCGAAAAACTTCGGTCGCCAAAGCTCCCAGGAAGAAAGCTAAGGCGAAGGCTCACTGAAACACTCACGCTCTGATTGGATCGATTGCATCGTTGCGTGATCCAACCGCACTTCCTGGTTGTCTGGGCGATGACGGCGCTTGACGCTTTAACTGGGCGTGCCGGATGATGGCGAGTCATTATTGAAGAGGAGGGCGTGGGCCTTTGAACCATCGTTTCTTTCAACTCGACGTTTTCACTGATCACGCTTTTGGTGGTAATCCGCTGGCGGTCTTTCCGGAAGCCGAAGGAATCACCGACGAGCAAATGCAGCAGATTGCCCGCGAGATGAACCTGTCGGAAACGGTTTTCGTCCTGCCGTCTGATAAAGACGAAGCACTGCGTCGCCTGCGCATTTTTACTCCCGGCAACGAGCTTCCGTTTGCGGGTCATCCGATCGTGGGAACATGGAATTGTCTGGCGCGCGAAGGCGTCGTGCCGCTTCCCGAAAATGGTAACGGCTGGGTCCACTTGAAACACGAAGTCGGGATCGGAGTGCTGCCGATTGATATCGAGTTCAAAGACGGCGAGCCCGCGCAAGTGGTAATGACACAGGGTAAGTTTGAAATTCGCGGCGAGATTGACGAATGGGAGGACCAGGCGCAAATTGCGCGGGCGCTGGGGCTGGCCCGCGAGGATTTGGACGAGAGTTTACCGATTCAGGCTGTCTCGACGGGCAACACGATGTTGTTGGTGCCGGTGCGATCGCTGGCTGATCTTGGTAATTGCAAGGTCAACCTGCCGCTGCTCAGCGAGATTTACGAAGGCAATAGTTCTTTTGGAGCCGCCACCGGGTGCTACGCGTTTACTCGTGAGACGATCGAAATTGGCGAAGCCCGCGCACATGCGCGATTCTTCGTCGGCCAGAACATCGGTGAAGATCCGGCGACGGGTAGCGCCGCAGGGCCGCTGGGTGGTTATCTGGTTCATCATGGCGCGACGCGGGTAGATCCGGTCGAAGGTGTCTACAAGTTTGTGATCGAGCAGGGTGATTTCATTAATCGTCCCAGCCGTATTGGTTTGGAAGTTAAGGGCGAACCCGGCAAAGTCGAGCGGGTTTGCGTGAGCGGGAACTCGGTGGTGGTGGCGCGCGGAGTTTTGGAGTTTTAGGGACTTAAGGCTCGATGTGTTTTTGTTTCACGCAAAGGCGCCAAGACGAACTCAAGGCGCAAAGAAAACATCAGTACTTTGCGCCTCTTGTTTTCCTTAGCGCCTTTGCGAGAAACGTTTTCCTCGTCCTATGATTCGACGAAACTCATGACCAAAAACGTTCTTGATCTTCTAATCATTGGAGCAGGGCCGGCGGGACTCTCTGCTGCCGAAGCGGCAGCGCGCGAAGGCCTCAACTATCTCGTGATCGAGAAAGGAACGATTGCCGACACGATTCGCCAGTATCCGGTGGGCCGCACTCTGTTCTCGACGCCCAACGAATTGGAGATGCGTTCAGGCGCGCTGCACCCGGTGCGCGAAAAACCAACGCGCGAAGAGCTGCTGTCGCATTACATTCATTTCGTGCTTGATGCCGATTTGAGAATCAATACCGGCGAAGAAGTCATCGCTCTTGAAAAGGCGGAGGCCGATGGATTCATCGTGCATACCAGGAGCAAGAACACGCTCGGCCAGGAAATCAAAGCGACCTACGAGACGCGGCGTCTGCTGTTTGCGATTGGCGCGATGGCCGCGCCGCGCCTTCTGAACGTGCCCGGCGAAGACCTACCGAAAGTTCATCATCGGTTCATCGAGCCTTATCCCTATGTGCGCAAGGAAGCGCTGGTGGTCGGCGGCGGCAACAGCGCCGCTGAGGCCGCCTTGTTTCTGTCTGAGGAAGGCGCGCACACGACGATGGCCATTTGGCGCGAAGACTGGGAGAACCGCGATCCGAAGGCCGGCGCAATGAAGCATTGGGTGCGTTCCCCGCTCGAGCGCGAGATAAACGAAGGCCGCCTACAGGTCATTCTCTATCAGCAGGTCGATGAAATCAGCGCGCTTGAAGTTACTCTGACAACCGATACCGGAGAAAAGCTAACAATTCCCAACGACGTCGTCTTTGTGCTGGTTGGCAGCGATGCTGATCTGACTCTGTTGAAGAGTTTGGGAGTAGAAACTACCTCGGGAAAATTAACCGAGATGCCGGTCTATGATCCGGAAACTTTCGAAACCAACGTGCGTGGAATCTATGTCGCCGGCCATTTTACCCATGCCCGTCACATTAAGGCGGCCATCGATGTCCCGCGAAAGGTGGTGCCGCTGATTGCGCAGAGCTTAAGGAAGACCGTCGGCTTGCAGAGCTAATGGGTCTTGGCAGACACCGAAGGCTGCGACACAGTAGACGCGGCGAGTGTATTCAAAGACAAGAAGGTTAATTGGGTGGGGGCGGGCGTAAGCCCTCACCTAACCCTCTCCCAGTCGGAGAGGGAAATCGAAATCGAGCCAGTGATAGTCGCAACACACAGCTATCTCAGTACTGGGTGATGGGAGCGCCTTGCGGGTTGGCGGTATTTGTGATAAATCCGCGTCGCAGTTTCAGCTCGAGATCGAAAACGAAGGAGTGCCCAACATGGCCAGAGCGATCATCGCAGTAATCGTGAGCTACGTTATCATGTTCATCCTCACGTTTCTGATTTTTACCTGCGTTTACCTTGCAATCGGGGCCGACACGGCGTTCAAGCCCGGCTCGTATGACGCTTCGAGTTTATGGCTGGCGATGGCAGTCGGAATTAGCCTGGTCGTCGCAATTATTGCCGGGTTTGTCTGCGCGGCGATTGCGAGAGGCGGTCGCGCGCCGGTGGCGCTCGCTGTGGTTGTGTTTGTGCTCGGGCTGCTGTTGGCGATACCCGCGCTCATGGTTCAAAAACCAAATCTGGTTCGCTCAGGCAATGTTTCCAACATGGAAGCTATGCAAAGGGCTAAACAACCAATTTGGGTGCCGTTTGCGTTTCCGTTCATCGGTGCGGCAGGTGTGTTGATTGGTGCGAAATTGAAACGACGAGGTTGAGAACCCTCGGGAAAAGAAAGGGGCGAGCCCCTATACCAATTAACCAAAAGTTTAGGGCGAGCTTTTCCGCACGCCCCTAAACTTTCTATCTGTCCAGTGCAATTATTTAGAGAGCTAGCCAGCGGGACAGCAAACCGTTCCGCAGGTGCTACAACCCATGCATTGGCCCAAATTTGGGCAACACAGCAGCGGATGCTCTCGACCACACGAGGCACAGCCGCAGGGCGCCCCAGACTCCTCCATAATAAAGCCAGGATCCTGGAAAGAACTCGCTTTGGGACTCGTAACTGTTTTTTGTCGACCTATTACGACAGGTGGCCGCAGATCAACAGCCTTCACAGTGACTTTCCAAGGTGAGCCCATCAAGTCATCTTGAACAACGACTGAATCACCCTTGTTTAGCGAATGCTTTCCGAGAAGTCGGGCGGGCAGGTTCTTAAGCTCGTCGCACTTGCCGGCCCTGTAGTCTCCGGAGACGGCGGAAACATCTAGCTTTACGACACCATCCTCCATTACAGGAGTAACGCGAACAGCGGAAATGTATCCTCCGTCCTTAACGGGCACGTACGCGATGGGACTTTTTCCGGGGACTAGTCCGACCGGGACATACAAAGTCTTGTCGCTTGAATCAATAGTTATTTCGACTCCAAGTCGAGGGGAGACCTTGGTTGTTTCAGCGGACGATGCGTTTGCGGAGACAGTCGCCCCGTGATGTTTTGCAAATACAGTCAGGCATACCAATAGTGCAACTAATGCAAGACCGCAACTCATGGCAGTGACAAACTTTATTTTGCTCATGGCCTTTCCTTTCGGTAAGAAAAAAGAGAGAGTGGCGGTGACCCGCGAATTACATCACAACCCTAATATATTGCGTCAAGAAATATGTGGTGCCTGGTGAAGATGTTTTCATCGGGGCAGGAGAGAAAAATTTGGTGGGGATGAGAGGACTTGAACCTCCACGATGTCACCATCACAGGCTTCTGAGACCTGCGCGTCTGCCAGTTCCGCCACATCCCCGTGCCGTTCGAATATACGAACGGGCTCACGGGGTGTCAAGAACGCTCTCTTCCGCTACCGCAATCGAATTCCGATACGAAGCCCGCTGCGGCGATGCCGTTGGCGGTACCAGGACTCGTCATAGCGATAAGTCGGGTTAGCCCACGAGTACGTGCGTCGATTAGCGAAGTACGGCTGCGAATACCGCTCCGAGTAATACCGGTTTGTGTAATACGGCTGAGACGAGCCGTACGTGTAGTATTGGCTGCCGTAGTAGCTTTGAGGATAACTGTTCGTGTAAGACCGGTAACTGTACGAAGGCCGCCGTTGGTAAATCACATAGGGCCGCGGCTGATAGATGACGGTCCTACTGCGATATTGACGATTCCCCCATCTTCTTTGACCGAGAGCGGCGACCGGGAAGATTGCGCTCAAGACGAGCGCACAAACCGCTCCATAAAACATTTTCGAAAACACTCTTGACTTCATGATGCATCCTCCAATTCTCTCAGTTAATTAGGATTCGTTCTCGTTTCAGAAACTGCGTCGATTAAGACGGCGATTCCATTGTCGCGATCGTTGCGAGCGCAGGAACTGGTTATTATCAAGATTACCTCGACGCATTCCTCGGTTACTGAAGCGGTCGTTTCGTTCGAAATCTCGATTGCGGATTCTGTTAGACCGCCTGTGCCGCATCTCATTGCCGATCAGAGTTCGCCGAGAATACTGCGGACCCCGCCCGTCCCAACGTCCGTCACGCGCGTCGTGACCGTTCACGAACCGATCCAGTTTTTTCTCCTGGCCTCGGCCACGCCCCTGCGCGAAGCTTGTGACCGGCATTGCCGCCAGCAGCAAAAGACCCGCGACCACCAACAGAATCTTGCGATTACGTTTCCTTAAGTTCATAACACCTCCACCAAAGCGAAAATTATTTTCTACGTTTCAGTTTAGGCAACAAGCCCCATGCCGCTGGGGTTGATCGGATTATTAGAAGGCTTTGGTTCCCTCTTTGATTATGAGCGTACGATATCGTTTCGTTCGCTTCGCTTATCGCACACGGCCCGTGATGGTTGTTTGCCGCGCTTCAGAGCGATTGTTATAGTTGGCGTTCAATTTTGTTACTGGAATGAATTCACAAACGCAGCGCCAGGAAGAGCTTCGTCAGCAGTTAGAGCGCGTGGAAGCACAGATCGCAGCGGCCGCGCTTCGGGTCAATCGCAGACCAGAGGATATTACGCTGGTGGCGGTAAGCAAGACCCATTCGGCCCCAGCCGTTCAGCAAGCGATCGCTTGTGGCGTAACCGATCTCGGAGAGAATCGCGTTCAGGAAGCCGAGACGAAGATCCCTCTAGTCGGTCGAACGGCGGCGCGCTGGCATTTGATTGGCCACCTGCAATCGAACAAGGCCCGGCGAGCCGCCGAGTTGTTTGATGTGATTCATTCGCTCGATTCAGTGGCATTGGTCCGGCGGCTGGATCGTGTCTGTGTAGAACTAGGTCGGGAAGTATTGCCGGTGCTGATTCAAGTTGATCTGGGGCAAGAGGCGACTAAATCGGGCGCATCGGAAAATGAACTGCCGGAGATCGTTGCCGCAGTAAAGCAGTCACAGACACTGCGTTTGACGGGACTGATGACGTTGCCGCCATACTTTGATGATCCGGAAAAGGCGCGGCCGTTCTTTAGCCGCCTGCGCGAACTGCGCGACGAGTTGCGCGCGCACGAAGCATTCGGTGTCGGGACCGGAGAGCTTTCGATGGGGATGACGCACGATTATCAGGTGGCGATTGAAGAAGGCGCAACGATTGTCCGGATTGGCACGGCCATCTTTGGAGCCAGAGCGGCGCAGATTCAAAGCTGAGAAGTTTGATGCTGATCGTCCAGACACTTTTTCTTTTCATCACCTGGGGAGTCACGGCAACGATCGTCGCGGCGATCGTGCTGATCGTGCTGCGCTCGATCTTTAATTATATGGACGTGAATCCGTTCGGATGGTGGGCGGTCACCCTCAGGCGAGCGACCGAAGGGATTCTCGGTCCGGTGCGCCGGACGCTGATGGGGTTCGGGCTCGATCCAAAGGTTGCGCCCTTCATCGCCATAATTCTAATAATCGTCGCGGGCTATTTGGTGATTCAGGTGGCGGGGAGCGTTCTGAACACGATCGCCGGAATTATCACTGCCGTTTCCAGCCGGCAGTTGGGCGCACCGGTCGCCATCATGGGCTATCTTCTTTACGGCTTCCTGGGACTCTACACCCTGGCGATCTTCATCCGCATCATACTTTCTTTCGTCACGGCCGGTTACGGAAATTCGTTAACGCGTTTCCTCTACGGGATAACTGAACCGTTGCTCGGTCCCCTGCGCCGAATGGTGCCGCCGGTGGGCATGTTCGACATTTCACCGATAGTGGCTTTCATTATTCTTTGGTTGTGTCAGGCCGCAGTCGCCGGAACCTTGTTGCGAAATTGGCCGCTGCGCTTCTTTTGATAAAATGCCGGTGTCCGGCAAAAAACGAGCGGCCGAGGACGCAACTCGCAATTCTCTATTTACCATTTACGCTTCCAGCCTTACTATTCCTTCGAGTGATTCAGTATTCCGAAAAAGATCGCGGCCTCACGTTCGCGGTTCGCATCGTTCCTCGCGCTTCGCGTAGTGAGATCGCCGGTGAGTATAATGGCGCCCTGCGAATTCGCATTGCCGCGCCGCCAGTGGAAGGCGCCGCTAATCGAGAACTGGTTCGCTTACTGGCAAAGCTTTTCAAGCTGCCACAGAATTCGGTTGCGATACTTTCAGGAGCCGGCTCGAAAAATAAGACTATTCATATTAAGGGCGCGGACTCTGCCACGCTTGAGCGTTTGACCTTGAAATAATACGAAAGCCCTTTGGAACTAAAATCCATTTCTCATTACCGAATTATCGAGAAGCTCGGGGCGGGCGGTATGGGAGAAGTGTTTCTCGCCGAGGACACCAAACTGGGCCGCAAGGTTGCTCTTAAATTACTCGCCGAAGAACTGACGCAAAATCGCGATCGCCTGAGCCGCTTTGATCAGGAAGCCTATGCGGCGTCGGCTTTGAATCACCCTAACATTCTCACCATTTATGAAATGGGAGATGACGAGGGGCGGCACTTCATCGCCACTGAATTCATCGAGGGCATCACCTTGAGAAAGCGTCTGGGCGGTGCGCCGATGGATCTGGCGGAAGTCCTGAGTGTCGCGATTCAAGTGGCCGGCGCGCTGGAAGAAGCGCATGCCGCGCGGATCGTCCACCGCGACATCAAGCCCGAGAACATCATGATCCGGCGCAACGGCCACGTTAAGGTTCTGGATTTCGGCCTCGCCAAGCTCACCGAAGAACCCGACACCGACGAGCCGGATACTGAAGCGATAACTAGGGCCCTGGTCCAGACCGACGCGGGCGTTGTCATGGGAACTTCACAGTACATGTCGCCTGAGCAAGCTCGCGGAAAACCAGTGGATGCGCGCACTGACATCTGGAGCTTGGGCGTTGTGCTTTATGAAATGGCGTCGGGACGCGCGCCATTCACCGGCGAAACCAAGACCGACGTAATCCTCGCGATTGCCAGGAACGATCCGGCGCCGCTGGCTCGCTTCGCGCCCAACGCCCCGGCCGAGTTCGAATGGATCATGCTGAAGGCCTTGCGCAAGAACGTCGACGAGCGTTACCAGACGGTCAAAGAGCTGGAATCCGATCTGAAGAAACTGAAACAGCGGCTCGAGTTTCAGACGGAACTCGAGCGCTCAGCAGGTCCCGAGAGATTGACTGGGGCGCTGAGCGTTGCCGGCCTGCCCTATGCCGACACCGAAATCCCCAGACCATTGGCACCTCTGCACGCGACCAGACCGTACGCGACCAGGGACTCGGGCTCAGCTTCGCGCACCGTGCCCACGCGCGCGTCGAGCGCCGAATACATTGTCGGAGAGATTCAACGTCATAAGATCGGCGCCGTCATTGCCGCCCTCGTGATCCTTTTGGCTGCTTCAGCCGCGACTTACTTTTTCTACTTTCGCGAGCGAGGGAGGCTAACCGACAAGGACAAAATTCTACTGGCCGATTTTGTGAACAGCACCGGCGACCCGGTCTTTGACGGCACGCTCAAGCAAGCGTTGGCAGTTCAACTTGGTCAATCACCATACCTTGATATCTTTTCCGAAGACCGCGTCCACGAGGCGCTTACCTTCATGGAAAAGCCGCCGGACGAGCGCATTACCCGCGAAGTCGCCCGCGAAATCTGTGAACGTCAGGGAATCAAGGCAATGTTGCTCGGAACTATCTCGAGCATCGGCAGTCATTATGCGATCTCGCTGGAAGCCGTGAATGCGCATACTGGCGATTCAATCACCAGCGAGCAGGTAGAAGCTGACGGCAAAGAACAGGTCTTGAAAGCGCTGGGCCAGGCGTCATCGAAGCTGCGCGAAAAGTTGGGCGAATCACTCAGCTCGGTGCAAAAATTCGACGCTCCGATCGAGCAGGCCACGACTTCATCTTTGGAAGCGCTGCAAGCGTACTCGCGTGGTTTCGAAAAGCATTCGAACGGCAAATACAACGACGCGATCTCCTTTTACAAGGACGCAATTGCCCGGGATCCGTATTTCGCGATCGCCTGGTCCAGACTGGCAAGCTGTTACAACAACACCCGCCAAAATGAGCTGGCCCGCGAGGCATTCGACAAGGCTTACGTGTTGCGCGACCGGGCGAGCGAACGCGAAAAGCTAAATGTCTCGGCGAATTATTACGGCGGGGTGACCGGCGAATGGGACAAGCAAATCGAGCAATTGGAAATCTGGAAGCGCACCTATGCGCGCGATTGGGAGCCTTTCAATCTCCTCGCCAACAGGTACACCCTCGTCGGTCCATTCGAAAAGGCGATTGAGAATGCGCAGGAAGCGGTCCGGCTCAATCCCACGGACGCTCGACCATACGTGAACCTGGCGGTGGCCTTCATGGGACAGAATCAATTTGACGCGGCGAAGGGCGTGCTTCGTCGAGCGCTGTCGCAAAAGCTCGAGACCACGAACATGCACGCTCGTCTTTATCACATCGCGTTTTTGCAGGGCGATGCGGCGGCGATGAAAGACCAACTCGACTGGGCTGCCGCCAAACCGGAGGAAGCCCAAACCTGGCAAGCCCAGACTTCCGAGTTCTCCGGACAGTTGTTGAAAGCCAGTCAATTCAACGACCACGCGGTCGAGTTGGCCCGGCAGAGTGGAGTGAAAGAGATTCAGGCCCGCGTCCTTTTGCAGCAGGCCGGTAGACACGCCACGTTTGGAAACTGTGCCCCCGTGACTGAGATCGTAAACAGCGCCCTGGCCTTGTCGCGCGAGCGGGCCAACCTGGTTGCCGCCGCGAACGCACTCGCCGCTTGCGGGCAAGTAACCGCTGTCCAGGCGAACGTCGAAGAGCTATCCAAAAGATTTGATAAGGATACTTTGCTCGGCACGATATCGATTCCGCTAGCGCGAGCGCATCTCGAGTTGAGTCGCGGCAATGCAGCCCAGGTGATTCAGTTGCTGGATGCGGCGAAGAAGTACGACGTGGCCGGTGAATTTTGGCCGCAATACCTGCGCGGACAGGCCTATCTGAAACTGGGGAATGGCGCGCAAGCAGCTACCGAATTCAAGACCATCATCGATCATCGAGGCTGGTATCCGGTCTCGCCTCTCTTCCCAATGGCCCACCTGGGAATGGCTCGCGCCTACGCGCTTAGCAATGATAGTGCGAGTGCGCGCAAGTACTACCAGGATTTCTTCACTCTCTGGAAAGATGCTGATCCCACGATCCCGATCCTGATCGAAGCGCACGCAGAATACGAAAAGTTGAAATGACTCGGGAAGGGATCCACCTCGTTAAGTGCGAAACTCCACAACTCACGCGTGAGTGCCGCAGCTTGTCAGTACCATTCTCATTAGCAGCGAGGCTTTAGTCCGGTGAATTGGGTAACCAAAGTAACCTGCAAACCGTTTCAGACGGTTTCCCTTCCGAACACGACCACTAATCACCGGACTAAAGCCGCTGTGCTAATGAAAGAGATTCGTCACGATTCAACCTGAAGCGCAATGGAAAGCGGCGCCAAGTCGCCGCCTTCCAGGACTTGTGATATATTCTGGCCTCAAACTCAATCACAGAAAATTCTTCTAAGGATCGATAAGCTCAAATGTCCGGACATTCGAAGTGGCATTCGATTAAGCACAAGAAGGGTGCGACCGACGCCAAGCGCGGCAAGCTCTTCACCAAGTTCATCAAGGAAATCACTGTCGCGGCCCGCACCGGCGGCGGTGATCCCGACGCCAACGCGCGCTTGCGCAAAGCCATCCTCGACGCCAAGGCCGGCAACATGCCCAACGACACAATCGATCGCGCTGTGCGACGAGGCACCGGCGCTGAAGAGGGCGTGAACTATGAAGAGATCACTTACGAGGGTTATGGCCCGGGCGGCGTGGCGATCTTAATCGAAGCAGTCACCGACAATCGCAACCGCACCGTGGCGGAAATCAGACACATGTTATCCAAGAACGGCGGCAACCTCGGCGAGGCAGGTTCGGTCGGATGGCTATTCGAAAAGAAGGGTTACATCGTCGTCGATAAAACTGCGAAGCCGGAAGATGACTTATTCGAAATCGCGATTGAAGCAGGCGCTGATGATTTGCGCGACGATGAAGACAACTTCGAAATCATCACCTCGCCCGACAACTTTGAAGGCGTGCAGTCTGCGATCAAGTCCGCCGGCATCGAACCGCAAATGGCCGAGGTCTCGATGGTCCCGCAAACCTACGTCAAGCTGGAGGGCGGCAACGCCCAACAAATGTTGCGCCTGATGGAAGCCATCGAAGATCATGACGACGTCCAGAAAGTCTATTCCAACTTTGATATCGACGAAGCTGAGATAGGGTCTGCGTGATCCGCCAAAGGTTTTCCTTCCCGATTACTCCTATCTATGATATTCTCCGCGTCGCTACATCGACTCTCTCCAACCATGGCGAATTAGCCTGATGTAGCTGGACATCACCATCGGCAAGAACAGTCATTTCTAAGTATCCGGTCACGTACTATGAGCAACCACCGGCTCATTAATAGTCGTACCACTCTCTTTGTCGGACTCGCCCTTCTGATTATTGGCGTGCTCGGCATAGCATACGATGCAGGCCGTCAGCGTTTTCGTCAAAGGCAAGTCCCAGCAAGCATCGATCAAGTTTACTTGGTTCCTCCGCAACTTCAGGCTATTCCGGTTTCGAGTCCGCAAGTTCTTCCTAAAAATGGAAAGGCGCGTTCAGAGACGCGAAAGAGCTCCCGCGGAACCGTTACGAAACATCACGCCTCACGAGTACCTACTCGTAACGAACCCGGACTCTGGCCAAACCACAATAAGTCCACGTGTCTGATGGATGAAAGCATCTCTGATCGGGCGCCGGACACCACAGGGTTACAAGAGAAATCTCAATCGCGACGCCCGGCGGGTTTTCAACAGCCTTCACCCTTTCCGGGCTCCAGGTGTACACGGTTAACTCGAAGCGAGCGCAAGAAGGTAGGAATCTTTAGGGGCGTCCTGAATCTTATCAAGAGAATGCTGGGAATGAAGCCAGCACCGGTTGTACTTCCGAACCAGCCGGCGACCGCTGCGCTGTCAGCATCGACGGCGACAGTTACATTGCCCTGCGGCCCGGATCAGCGTTCCCAATCCGGTGGCTGTCCGGCAACTGCAAACACGACGGTTGGACTCACGACAACGGCCAGTGATCCAGACGGCGACACGCTGCTCTATTCGTACACGGTCACGGGCGGCCGAGTCACCGGCGAGGGCGCCAGTGTAAGTTGGGACTTAAGTGGCGTGGGACTGGGAACGTATACCGCTTCGGTTGAGGTTGATGATGGTTGCGGTTGCATCACATCATCTACGACGACAGTTACGGTCGCGAATTGCCCGGACTGCGTACCGAATCTGGTTTGCGGAACGGTTAGTATCAGCGGTGCGGACAGCGCCGAAGATGGCTCGCCAATTACATTCCATGCCACGTACACCCGGGGAACGCCCGTGACGCCAATGTATAACTGGTCGGTTTCGGCTGGAACGATCACGAGCGGTCAGGGTACGGACAGCATCACGGTTGATACGAAGGGAACTGCTGGCCAGACGATTAGGGCCACGGTCGAGGTCGGCGGACTTGATCCAAGCTGCCCTCGCACGGATTGGACCTCAACAGCTATCTATGGACTGCCTCCGCGTCCGTCGCCAACACCCTTCGTAACGCCAAGCCCGCAGCCATCACCGGGCACTCGGTTCACGCAGCCCGATAAGTTTCCAGTGACCGGTCCTACGCCGAACTCGACGCCGAACAGTCAGCCGACGCCGTGCTCATCTCCCACTCCCGTCCCCAAGGACTTCATAGAAATCACTTATCCTGATTACCTGCTCGCGAACAATGGCGAGTCCGAAGTCGAAGTCACCCTCGACACTGCTAATGGTAGAAGCGAGAGGCAACCGGAGCAACCAGGAGCTGTTCGTCGATTTTTTCGGTGGCTTGGTGCCTTATTCGGGAAAGCGCCTTCTCCCTCAACCCAAGCTCCAGTGCAGGGCAAGGTTAAATCGGAGCTTCAGGATTGGTGCACATATGACGGCTTTGCCAAGGCAAGGATTGAGAAGCCCGCCAATCTCGAACTTACGCCAGGAGAGGGGAACGACGGCGATGGCTATCAATCACTTGACAGCGACCAACCTCTGCGCTGGGTGTGGCATGTAAAAGGGAGTAGGACATCAACCACGCAACTGAAGATCCGCCTTTACATTTGGTGGAAGTCCAAGGTTTCAGGGGTTCCAGACAAACGACCCAATGAAGTATGGCCGAATGACGGTCGTGTTTTCCAAGTGACAGTACAAGAGCCGACTATTTGGAACTTGGCGATGTCGATCACGTCATGGTTGGTGGCCGGACTTGGCACCACGCTCATGTCGATTTTCATCGGTCCCTGGATTAAGAGGCGATTGCGGCCCTGGATTAGGAGATTCACATAACTCGATTGAAAAGTAGAACCAAGACCATTAGTCCACCTGCCAACTAATCTAACCGCAGAGCCGCACAAGATAACGAGGTCCAAGCTCGATCCTGTATTCAGATTTGCAACCGGACTTAACCTCTATATTTCATACCAGAAGCACCCAACTGTAGAACTAGCTTGATGCATGCTGTAAACTCTTGTCCATTGTGCGCGTCTTAGGAATCGATCCGGGAAGTGAAACCACGGGCTGGGGTGTCGTCGAAGGCGACAGCCGCAGTTACCGGCTGGTTGAATTCGGCGTGGTCAAACTGTCTACGTCGGCCAGCTTCTCTTCGCGGCTCTTGAAAATCTGCCGCGGCCTTGAAGAAGTCATCGCCAGGCTAAAGCCAGATGCCTGCGCGATCGAAGAAGCGTTCTACTCGGTCAATCCCAAGGTCGTTTTGAAGCTTGGTCAGGTGCGCGGGGTCGCCCTGCTGGTAGCTGAGAGCGCAGCATTGGAGATCGGCGAGTACGCGCCGCGTCTGGTTAAGCAGACCGTCGCCGGCTACGGTAACGCTGACAAGCTCCAGGTCCAGGAAATGGTGCGGGTGCTGCTGTCCTTAAAGACAGTTCCGGAACCACTCGACGCGTCCGACGCCCTGGCCGTGGCCATCTGTCATTTTCATCATGCAGGAGTGCGAGATCGGCTGCTGGCCGCCGACGCCCGCACGAAACTTAATCCCACGGTTGCGGCCAGACGGCGCCGCGTGTAGCTGATCCCGGTTTAGAGTTCAAGCTTTAACTTGTGTCTTAATCAGCAACCCAAAGGTTGAACTCTGAACTGGGCCCACAAAAGGAGGCAAGGCGTTGTCATCCAGGTTTCTCAACCCGCGCATTCCAATCTTCACTCTTCTCATTCTGTCTGGGTTGGCAGCACACGCAGTCGCCCAAAAACAACGCATGCCGCCCGGCGGCCGCCTCGCAGTGGTCGCGGACGAAAGACTGGCCGCACTGCGTAGCGTGCCCGAGCCATCGGCCCGTCTACTGCACCGTCTCAGTCGTGGCCGCTTCGTTTCCATTCGGGGCGCCAGCCGCAGCCGCGAAGGCTTGCTCTTCTACCATGTCACCGTCACGCGCCGCACTTCGGGCTGGTTGCAAAGCGAGGCGGTCATCGCCGCCTGGCGTCCGGGCGACGATCAGCGCCTGCTGCGCCTGCTTAGCGGGGTGGACGAATTCGATCGCGTCGCCCGTGCCCGAGTCTTCCTTGATGCCTTCGCGCGATCGCCGCTTCGTTCGCAGGTTCTACTAATCCTCGGCGATGCTGCCGAAGAAGCCGCGGCGAAACTCTCACGCGAAGCCGAACGCCGCTTTGAAAAGCGCGAGTTGCCGGAGAATGGCGCGCCAGAGTTCAGTTACTATTTAAACTACAGCGGCCTCGATCGTTACAACCGGCAAGGCGTGGGTTTCCGCTTCGATCGTTCGGCGAAGAGGTTTCATTATGACGGCGCGGCCTGGCGTGAGCTTCTGCAGCGCTATCCGCAGACTCCGGAAGCGGCAGAAGCAAGGAAGCGTCTGGGAGAGCAGAAGACCAACGCAACGCAGAACTGACCCCACGAAGCCCACGAACACGTTGTGATCGCATACTCTTTCCCAGGGATACTGTCGAGTCTTGCGCGTACTCTTTTATTAGCACCGTCGCTTTAGCACAGTGTTCTCGGTTACCGACACACTCAGGAAACCGTTTAAACGGCAATAATATACTTGACAACTCCACCTGATTTCGGTATCATGACCTCACCATGAACAAGGAACCGAAAACACTTCAGGAAGCCATCCTCTACTTTTCAAACAAAGAGAATTGCCGCGACTATCTTGTGGCCCGTCGCTGGCCGAACGGTGTTACGTGTCCGACATGCGGCAGTGAAAGCGTAACCGCGCAACCAAAGTATAACCGCTGGCAGTGTGCGAGTCACCACGACCGCCGACAGTTCACGCTCAAGACGGGAACGATATTTGAGGATTCGCCGATTGGCCTGGACAAGTGGTTGGCCGTCATGTGGTTGGTTGTGAACTGCAAAAACGGAATCAGTAGCTACGAGATTCACAGAGCAATCGGCGTGACGCAAAAGTCAGCGTGGTTCATGAGTCACCGCGTGCGCTTGGCTCTCGGCATGGAATCATCTGAGAAGCTATCCGGCCACGTCGAAGCTGACGAAACCTATATCGGCGGCAAGGCTCGGAACATGCACCGCACGAAGCTGGCAAAGCGCGTGGCTGAGTTTGCTACGCCGCACACTGGACGCAATCAGAATATCGGCAAAGTCGCTGTCATGGGTTTGCTTGAGCGTCACGGAGAAGTACGAGCGATGGTGATTCCGAATACGAGGCGCCGCTCGCTTCAGGGTGGAGTCAGAAACCACGTTGAGGCTGGCTCTGCGGTCTACACTGACGCGCTACGTTCTTACAATCAACTTGACGAAGATTATATCCACGGCGTGATCAATCATGCTGAGAAGTACGTTGATGGCCATATCCACACGAACGGGATCGAAAACTTCTGGAGTCTGTTAAAGCGGACACTTGGCGGCACGTATATCAGCGTCGAACCTTTTCACCTTTTCCGCTATCTGGATGAACAGTCATTCAGATTTAATAACCGCAAACTAACAGACGGACAGAGATTCGACATTGCCTCGCGCCACATCGTCGGAAAACGTTTGACGTTTGCCGAAGTGACAGGCAAAACAGACTGCCGCCAACCCGCGTAGCCCTGCCGCGCAAACGGCAGGGCAGGGGCAAGCGGTCTTTCACCCGATGCTCTCGTTCCAAACGCAAGGAGTAGATGGTGGATTGCGTTTGGTATCTCACTGATGTATAAGGCACACTGTGCGGGTTTCTCGCTCACCGGCCCTGCGGTCGCAATTTCTAGAAAAGTGCGATAGTATTTCTCGCGTACAAACACGTTGAGAAATTAAGGGGTTACGCGCATGCCCGATGTGATCGACCTATATGCTGGCGCAGGCGGCTTGAGCCTGGGAGCCGCAAGAGCCAATTTTAGAGTCGTAGCTGCCGTTGAGAACGATAGGCATGCTTTAGACACGCACACGAGAAACTTCCCGCAAACGATCCATGTCGATACTGACGCTGCCGCCCTCAATGGCGATCGTCTCCTCGAAATCGCCGGACTAAGACGAGGGCAGTTGGACGGAATTATCGGCGGGCCGCCTTGTCAGGGCTTCAGTTTTATAGGCCAAAAAAGACTGGACGATGATCGAAACAATCAATTCGGCGAGTTCTTTCGCTTGGTGGGCGAAGTCCGACCGAAGTTTTTCCTTGCCGAGAATGTTCCCGGAATTCTTGACGTTCGCTTCGATGCTCTCCGCGAACGAGCCATGAGTTTCGTTTCGGGTTATGAGATTCTAAATCCCATTAAAGTAGTAGCCAGCGACTATGGCGCTCCCACCACCCGAACAAGGATATTCTTCGTGGGCTTTCAAAGTCGGTACTTCGAGCCGCTTACAGAAGGATCGTTCGCTCCGCGCGCCAATATGACGGCTGTCTGCGTTAGAGAGGCATTGCGCGGTCTGCCGACCGACATCAACCCCGAATGGCAGAGTGAGCGGCAAAGTTGGCGAAGCGTGAGCTATAACGGGAGGTCTTACTTCACCGAACGCTCACGGGGCAGAATCCCCGCAAACGTCGGCGATCCCGATTCCTTGGAAAGGCATGGAGTCAGAGGACAAGTATCCGGGTGCTTGGGCACCCGACATTCTGCTGATGTCGCAGCCAGATACGGAGCATTGGAACCGGGTGAACAAGACATTGTTTCAAAATCCGTTAAGCTCGCCGGCAACGGACTCTGTCCGACATTGAGAGCGGGAACCGGAAGAGACAGAGGAAGCTACCAAGCCGTTCGACCCATTCACTATCTCCGTCCGAGGGTCATTACCCCGCGAGAGGGTGGGCGACTTCAAGGCTTTCCCGATTGGTTCGTTTTTCAGCCTACAAAATGGCACAGTTTTAGGCAGATCGGTAATAGCGTCAGCCCCATTGTTGCTGAACGCCTACTCCAAGTAATCGCGAACAATCTAAGAAGGTGACTTCTAAATATCATGACTGCCACTATTCCCACAATAGACGCATCTCCAACGAAAGACTTCTTCATCTCCATCATTACGAGAGATGTCTTGCTAGATTTAGCCATTGCGGACCTGGTCGATAACTGCGTGGACGGGGCGATCAGAATCCGGCCGACCGGCGACTACAAGGATTTGTTCGTCAAGGTCAAATTCGACCGAGACTCTTTCTCAATCGAAGATAATTGCGGGGGAATCGAAGCCGATATTGCCATCAACTACGCCTTTAGATTCGGGCGTCCTCCGGGGATGCCGGAGACACCGGGTTCGGTAGGACAGTTCGGCGTAGGCATGAAGCGGTCTCTCTTCAAAATGGGAAATTACTTCGGCATCATGTCTATAGCTCCGACTTCCGACTTTATTTTGAATGTAGATGTCGAAGACTGGGCGAAGAAAGTGGACGAGAATGGTAAAGAGATTTGGGAGTTTGAGTTTGAAGAGCTACACACTGGCGCTTCCCACGATATGAAGGACTGCGGCACTACCATAACCGTCAAGAGACTTCATACGCCGATTGCCGAAGAATTCGAGATCGAAAACTTCAAGCTGAGACTGATCGAATCCTTGCGTTCCAAGCACGAAGAAAGTTTGGCTAAAGGATTGATCATTGAGGTCGGGTCGGTCACCCTTTCGCACGATGAGGCAGCATTATTACTCTCTGACGAAATCAAGCCAATTCATGTTGCAAACATAGTGAAGGCTGACGGCAACCCCCCCGTCCTCATAGACATCTACGCCGGCATCGTTGAAGAGGCTAACGAGGAAGCGACTGGTTGGTACATTTCCTGTAATGGAAGATTGATCCTTAAAGCGGATAAAACCAAAGTCACTGGGTGGGATGCAACTTACGACGAAAAACTGATAATCCCAAAAGCGCATTACCAATTTGCACGATTCAGAGGATACGTCCGTTTCCACTCCGACTCGGCCTCTCTCCTTCCGTGGAATACGACCAAAAGCGGGTTGGATACGGAATCTCCGTTATATCAATCTACGAAGCTCGAAATGGTAGGGGCCATGCGCCAAGTAATTGACTTTCTTAATAAGCTAGACGCTGAGATCGACGCCGGAGAAGACTTCCTAATGACGGCCATCAAGACGGCGAAGCCAATCAAGATCGCCGACATACCTCAGCAGTCGCTCTTCATTTTCCCGACTCCAAAGGCGTCACGACCCAAACCCAAATCGGGCAATATCAAATATAGCAAACCCACCGAGGAGATCGATCTTGTCAAAGACTTATTGGGTGTGACCACGGCAACCGCAGTTGGCGAAGGCACGTTCGACTATTATCTCTCAATGGAGGGCGGAAATCGTGGCAGGTAAACCAAAACTCGACTACCGACTTCGACCCGCCAAGAGCATCGAGCGGAAGATGTTAGCAGAATCCTTCCGAAGGCTGTCGCCGTTCGGTAGCGTTGACTTGTATCGATACGTGGGCTTTGGGGCGCTGTATTTTAGTGATTTCTTGCTTTTCCACAAGCTGCTTGGCTTTAAGCACATGCTGAGCATTCAGAAATCCGAAGATGCGGATGTTCAAAGCCGCTTCGAGTACAACCGGCCATTCGAAGCCGTCACGATGAAATTTGGGCATTCCAACACCGTTCTTCCGGGCCTGCCGTGGGATGTCAGAAGTATCGTTTGGCTCGATTACGAAGGAGGATTGGACAAGGGAGTGTTGACCGACGTAGCTACCGTAGCCTCAAAAGTGACCAGCGGGAGTGTGTTGCTCGTAACCGTCAATGCAAGTGTGCCCAAGGCAAGCTCTGACGAAACCGAAGGCGGGCCGAAGACGGCAATAGATGCCTTGGAAAGAGATGTCGGTAAAGTGAAAGTACCGACGTTAGAGAGTAGGGATTTGGCGGGATGGGGAACCGCCGGAGCTTACCGCTCGATTATCGACAATCAGATCGAAGAAACGCTAAAGGAACGGAATGGTATTCTGAGTCCGGGCGCTAGAATGAAATACTCACAACTTTTCAACTTTCATTATTCCGACGGCGCTAAAATGTTGACCGTTGGCGGGCTATTTTTCGATGAGGCTCAAGAAGCCAATGTATCGAGTTGCGGGTTTAATCATCTTGAGTTTTACCGTAACGGCGAGGAGTCTTATTTTATCGATCCACCGCTATTAACCTTTAGGGAAATGCGTGCTCTCGAACAACACTTGCCTTTGGTTAACGCTCCTACGGATCTCCCGATTTCCGATGCCGATATGCAACGATTCGACGGCGTATATCGTTACTTCCCTTATTTCGCAGAAACCGAGCTTTGATTATCGTTTTCGAGGAACGCCACGATTCTCCTCGTCAGCGATTCAACGTGTTTGAGTTGGCATTGCCAAACGGTAAGGACTCGCCAGCCTTGCGACCTCAATTTTCTGCGCGTCTGAGCATCCCTTCGTTTGTTGGTTTCGAGTTTTTTCAACCAAAACTCCAAGTTCGATTTAGGCGGTTTTCCCTTGGGGCAGCCGGAATGGGCGTGCCAGAAGCAGCCGTGTACGAATATGATTTTCTTACGTCCTGAAAAAACGAGATCGGGTTTTCCTGGCAGAGTCTTGGAGTGAAGCCTGAATCTATATCCCCGTCTGTGAATTAACGATCTGACCATTAATTCGGGCACGGTATCCTTGCCCCGAATCCGGCTCATAATCTCGCTGCGTCTCCGCTTCGACAAACTATCCATTACCGTTACTTCTGACCGAATCGGATGCGCGTTGTGCCTTTTTATGTCGCGTCTTCGTCGTCAGGCTCTGTTGAGTCGCGCAAGAGTCGCAGCTTAGTGGCCAGCGCCTCAATTCTTGCGAGATGTTCATTTCGCCTAGTGCGTTGATCATCGCTTATTTCTTTCGGCGCGTCCGGGTCAATTTTCTCTTCCGAAATGTTCTTCTTTGAATAGGCGAGCGATTGAAGCAAGTACTCAATATCGCCTCGGTTGAGCGTTATATACATAGGAGCCTCGCTTTACGTGGGAAGGTTCAGCTTATCATCGATGAGGTTTTCAACTGGCACCCGAGCCAGTCTCGCATAGCGCAACAGGATTATCAGATCGGGCTCTCGCCTTCCGCTTTCAAAACTCGAAACAACCGTGTAGGTCTGTTTCAAATCAAGCAGCCTCGCCATTTCCGTTTGGCTCACTTCCAGCCGTTGCCGGATAGCAAGAAGTTTACGTGCTAACCGTTTCGGTTTTCGCCGGGCATTGCCCATCTCAGGAGTTCCCTCCTGGTAGAGCAAGAATTAGCTTGCGCCTATTTCCTGTTGGATATAAACTGTGCGCCGACTTAGAGGATGCCCGGAACGCCCGTGTCGTCCGGGCGTGGGCCATTAACCCGGTTTACCTCGTGACTTGATAAGCATAGCGGTCAGGTGCGCATAGAGTATGCAAGAAGCTCCCAAGACGCAATACATTTTTAGTGAGGCCAATCCGGTCTATCATCTGGCGCGGAATGAAAGCCTGTCGCTGTGCGGCCTGTGGTTGAGTACAAACCCGGAACATAGAAAGCGCAGGGATGACCGGAGGCTGTCGGCTGAGACGCCTACAAGAGAGTTTACAGCCCTTTGCAGTGAGTGTGACCGCAAGGCTACTGGCGCACTTGGATCTAAGCCCGTTTCTTTGGAACTACTCCCGCGCCATTCCCTGCCAGAGATTATCCCTTAGCTATAGAAACTTAAACCGCAAAGACAAAATGCGGTATGATGGCCACATGAAAACAGAACCAGCGCCCAAGGTAGAAGGCAAGACTCCGTGGAAGCGATTAGATAACGCCGTGCGCCATATCTTCACTGTCTCAAAGGAAGATGTTCTGAAAGAAGAAGCCGCACATAAACAAGCGCGGCAGAAGAAACGCTCACGCGCAAAGGTAACCGCCTAAGATCCGTTTATATTAAGGAACTCACACCAACGTGCGAGATCATTATCCCGCCTGGCAAATTGACTACTGTAAGGTTCAACAGTCCTGCTCATCCTGCGAGCAATCGTCATGAACAGGCCGTCTACATTCCTTCGTCGGCTGGAAGTGATTTTGAAGAATCCGCTCACGAATTTGGTGATCGGAATCGTGACGACTGTCTTTTTCTTTTGGTTGACCACAAAGGGAGTCGAGCCTGTGTACCTGGCCACCGAAGCTGTTCAGGCCTCTGATACAGACCCGGCTTTCGAGTTGTTCAAGAGCACACCGCAAATAGAGAAATGCACAAGTAATGTCGCCTTTTGGAACCACGGCAACAGTCCGCTCACCCAAAATCTCTTGACAGCCGCTGACCCGCTGCGGATTTCCGCGTCAACACCCGTCCGAATAGTTAATGTCCGAACAATCCATAGTAGTCGGCCCACTCTGCGATTCGGTTTCGATAGGCGTCGGCCTCCAGATGAAGCAGGTCGAGATATCTATATGGAGATAATGAATGGTGATGCCCTTGATGAGCTTGATGGCGGTGTCTTCGAGATTGATTTCATCGGCCCCCGCACTACTCAATTCCGGGTGTTCGGCCGTGTTATAGGCGCTGGCCGCATCAGGTACAGAGGCGAGTCGACACGCACATTCAAATACTGGTACGCCACGCCTGTTTTGATACCTATGATCACACTGCTTACTGTTGGCCTAACACTTATCTTGCTGTTCGGCTCGCGCAGTACACGGGACGGTTTGAGCATTCCGTGGCCGATTCTGGTCATGATGTGGATTTTAGTTGGATCGATTTTTTCGTATCATCCGTTCAAGCGGCCGACGTGGATGCCTGAGTACGACATTGTTTGGGACCCGTATCATAATAATAGCTATGTGGAGACCCCAGCCGCGCCTAACAAGACCGTCCCATAAGGACGAGAAGCCGTTGGAGTTGCCAAGTATATTATTACCGTTTAAACGGCACTAATATACTTGACTCATTACGGCAATGGCTCTGCCACTCTGATGCGCGGCAAGTCTGCGACTTGCCGGCGGCGAACCTTCTTTTTCATTCGGGTCTTCGACCCGTCACGGTCAGAGACC
>JAWVEB010000036.1:0-125138 GCA_033856915.1 Blastocatellia bacterium
CGCGGTGATGCTTTCGAGCAGTCTTTTAAGCCGCCCGATGCGCCCTGCCTGCTCGGGTCACTTATCCTGACAAGCAGCGGCGAACGTAGTCCGGGCAGGCTTCTTATCGTCGCCGAGTTTCGAATGAATATCGTCACGCGTCTTCTGCTTGAATTGCAGGAAATGTCCCTGCTTGCGGCCCGGGCCGCGAGTGGGTTCGTCCGCAAACCCCGTTACATTCCCGAGACCATCGCGCAAATGGACAGCATTGGCGTGGGCTCTTTGACGATCATTATTCTCACCGGTTTCTTCACCGGCGGCGTGCTGACGCTGCAAACGTATCAGACCCTCGCATCGTATGGCGCGACCGATCAGCTCGGCTATTTGGTATCAATTTCACTGGTGCGGGAACTCGGTCCCGTACTGTGTGCTCTGATGGTCACGGGGCGCGTGGTGTCCGCAATTTCAGCCGAGCTCGGCTCGATGGTAGTTTCCGAACAAGTAGACGCCATGCGCGCTTTGGGAACAGACCCCATCCGCAAGCTCGTGGCGCCCCGGTTGATAGCGCTGATCATTACTCTGCCGCTTTTGACCTTGATCGCCGACGTGATGGGAATTGCCGGAGGCTGGACCGTCTCGACCTTTCTCTTCGGCTTGCCTTCGTCGATGTTTCTCAACTCGGTGCGCGACGGCATTACTACCGACGATATTATCGGCGGAGTTATCAAACCGCTCTTCTTCGCGTTTTTGATGGGCACCGTTGCCTGTCATAAAGGTTTGAAGACAGAGGGCGGCACGGTGGGAGTGGGCCGTTCGACAACTTCCGCGGTGGTAACCGCTTCCATTATAGTAATCATTACCGACTTTTTCCTGGCGAAGGCGCTGCAAATTATCCTGGGCACAACCACATGATGACTCAGAGTTCAATTGACCGGACGGACACTGACGTACCGGACAACCGCGTCAGCGATCAGGCTGCCGAATCGACTTTTCGCGAAGTTGACGATTCCGAGCGTGCGATTCCGGCCATCGAGTTTCGCAACGTGACCATGATCTTCGACGACCGCAAGATTCTGAACAATCTCAGCTTTAAGGTGATGAAAGGCGAGACAAAGATTATTCTCGGCGGCTCAGGCTGTGGCAAGTCAACGACCATCAAGCTGGTCCTGGGCCTGCTCAAACCTGACAGCGGCCAGATCCTCGTCGACGGCGAAGACATCACCAACTATGGCGAAGCTGAAATGATGAAGGTACGCAAAAAGATCGGCATGATCTTTCAGGAAGGCGCGTTGTTTGATTCGCTTTCCGTTTACGAGAATGTGGCCTTTAAGCTCCACGAACAGGGCGTGCCGGAAGAAGAAGTCGAAAGCGAAGTGCGGCGCATGCTTCGTTTCGTCAACCTCGAAGAAGCCATCGACAAGATGCCTGCCGAACTTTCCGGCGGCATGCGACGCCGCGTGGGTATCGCGCGGGCGCTGGTGGGCGATCCCAAGATCGTGATGTTCGACGAACCGACCGCCGGCCTGGACCCACCGACCGCGCGCACGATTTGCGAGCTGGCGATGAAGCTGCGCGATCTGGAGGATGTCTCGTCAATTTTCGTCACCCACGAGATGAACAACCTGGATTATCTCTGCTCGGAATACGCCGTAGTCGATGAAGCCGGCGAGGTCGTCTTTGAAAAAGAAGGCGAGAAGCTCTGCCTGATAAATAGCAAAGTCTTGATGATGCGCGATGGAGAGGTAATCTTCAGCGGCACCGACGAGACCCTGCGCAAAGCAGACGATAAATACATTCAGAAATTTTTGCGGGGACACTGACAGAAAGGAAAAGGGAAAAGGGAAAATAAAAAGGAGATTAGCCGTTAGCCTCACACCGGGTTTTACCTTTTTACTTTTTACTTTTGCCTTGTTAACGCAATGCCAAAATCAACCAGGAATATCGGTTTAAGTGAGCTTCGCGTCGGCTTGCTGGTGCTTATCGCCATAGCCGTTTTGATTCTGCTAATCCTGAACGCGTCAGGCACACTTAATCCTTTCGCCAGCCACATACACCTGCGGGCACGGTTCGCCGACGCCAGCGGCCTGCGTGAAGGTTCGGAAGTACGCCTCGCCGGCGTGCGCATCGGTAAAGTGGACCGCATCAGACTGCTGAGCCCTTCCGAAGTCGGCACCGGACCCACTCCGCAAAAGGTTGAGGCCTTTCTGACTATCGACAGCAAGATCGACGGCGTGCCTGCCCAGGATCGCATCCGCACGGATTCAACTGCTCAACAAATGGCGCCGAGCATTCTGGGAAGCGAAATGATCGTCAACATTACTCCGGGCACTTCGCTCGGTCAGCAAATTAAGGAAAACGATTTGCTGCCATCGACATCAGGCAGCTCGATCAGCGATCTGGCGACCAACGGCACTGAGCTGGCCCAGAAGCTGAGTAAGCTCTCGGATCAACTTAACGAAGTCGTCAAGAATGTTCGCGACGGCAAGGGCACGGTCGGACGCCTGTTCAACGACGAAGCTCTCTACAACAATTTGAACGCAACGATTCGCGATGCCGAAGAATTAGCGACGCAGATTAAGAGCGGCAAAGGCTCTGCCGGTAAATTCATCTATGACGAGGCGCTCTACAACAACGCCAACGATATCTCTGCCAATCTCAGAAAACTCTCCGCTGATTTGGCGGCTGGTCGCGGCTCCGCCGGCAAGCTGCTGCAAAGCGACGAGATGTACAACAAGATCGCCCACATCGCCGATCGCGTAAACCACTCGATGGATCAGATCGATTCGATCGTGGCGGGAGTTAATTCGGGACAGGGCACCCTCGGCAAGCTGGTTAAGGACGAAGCCATCTACAACGACGCGCGTACCGCCATCGCTCGCTTCAACACGACCGCCGCGCGGATTGATAACGTGGTGGCCGGAGCGCAACGGGGCGAAGGAACGCTCGGCAAACTAATCACCGACGACCAGCTCTATTCGAACGTCAACAACCTCTCTTCAGAAGGCGTGAAGCTGATGTATGACTTCCGCCAGAACCCGAAGAAATATCTGACGATCAAGTTCCAGTTGTTTTAAATGCATGTTCAAGAAAGCAGCATTTCAAAGGGCCGGTCTCTTGAAGAGATCGCCGACTTTTGGGATAGTCACAGTCTCGCTGATCATTGGATACAGACTCACGAGGTGGAATTCGAAGTCCGCGCCCCGCGTCGTATTACGCTTGACCCTGAGGTTTATGCTCGGCTGGAAGAGCAAGCGCGGACCCGCGGCGTTTCATTGGCGACACTCGTGAACTTGTGGCTCAGCGAACGCCTTTCAACTGATAGGGCCGCGTGAATTGGCACTTCCTCATAAGCGCTAATTCCTAGTGAGACATTGGAATGATCTTGGTGTCGTTCGTGCCCGTGCTTGTTCCTGCCCGCACCCCTCTAAACCATTCCTGAAATCTTTCAAAGTAGAGATAAACCACAGGCGTCAGAAACAACGTCAGCACCTGCGACACAATTAGCCCACCGATTACCGCGAGTCCTAATCCTCTGCGCGCGGATGCGCCGGCGCCCCAGCCGAGCGCGATCGGCATCGTGCCCATCAGCGCCGACATCGTCGTCATCATGATGGGACGGAAACGCACGACGCAGGCTTCGTAGATCGCTTCGCGGGCCGGGTGGCCTTCTCTTCTCTGCTTGTCCAGAGCGAAATCGATCATCATGATCGCGTTCTTCTTCACGATACCGATCAGCATGATCAAGCCGACAAACGCATAGATATCAAGTTCCCGGTGGAAGATGAGCAGGGTCAGCAAAGCCCCCAGGCCGGCCGAAGGCAAACCCGAAAGAATCGTCAGCGGATGAATAAAACTTTCGTAGAGAATTCCCAGCACGAGATAAATCACCAGCACCGCGACCAGCAGCAGCAAAGTCAGATTCTGCAGCGATGATTGAAAAACCTGGGCTGAACCCTGGAACGTAGTGGTGATGGTCGCGGGCAAAGTTTGTTTTGCCAGCGTGGTGATCTGTTGGGTCGCCTGGCTCAACGAAACTCCGGGCCGCAGGTTGAACGAGATGGTCGTGGCCGGCAACTCGGCAAAATGATTCACGAGCGCGGGCCCGACGCTATTTGAAAAACTGGCGACCGCGCTCAACGGCACCAGCCGACCCGAAGACGAATGGATATAAAGTCTTCCCACCGCGTTCGGATCCTTTTGAAACTCGGGCTTGACCTCCATGATCACCTGGTACTCGTTGGTCGGCGAATAAATCGTCGAAATTTGGCGCGAGCCGAACGCCGAGCCAAGCGCGGTTTCAATCTGGGCCACGGTCACGCCGCGCGATGCGGCCTGTTTCCGATCGATGTCGACGTTGATCTGCGGCGTATTAATCTGAAGATTGCTGTTTACATCCTGAATCGTCGGCAGCTCGCGCATCTTCTTTTCCATGAGGTTGGCGCTGTCATAAAGTTCCGCGGTGCTGGCCGCCTGCAGCGTGACCTGGTAAGTGCTGCGCGAGAATTGGCCGCCGATATTGAGCGAAGGTGGGTTCTGCAGAGTCACGCGTAGCCCCGGCTCGCGCGAGAGTTTCGGCCTCAGCTCTTCCACGATTTCGTCCGCGCTCAGTTTGCGTTGATCGAGTGGTTTAAGTCCGATGAAAATCGTGCCGGTGTTGCCGCCCGAGTTCCGGCCGCCCGCGCCCACCGTCGACGCGTAAGACTGCACGTTAGGATCTTTTTTGATGATTTCAGTGACCGCATTCTGATGCGCGATCATGTCGTCGAGCGAGATGCCCTGCGCCCCTTCGGTGCTGCCGAGCAACAGCCCGCTGTCGCCGCTCGGAATAAACCCCTTGGGCACAACCGTGAAGAGATAGACAGTCACGCCGGCCAGCACCAGGCTAATCGCAATCGTCAGCAATGAATGGGCCAGCACGCGCTGGAGCGTCCATTCATAAGCATGCAGGACGCGGTTATAAAAAGTCTCAGTGAAACTCCACCAGCTCTTATGCGCGGGCTTGCCGGCTTGATCATGCAGGGCGCTCTCGCGAATCGCACTTGCTTTCAGCAGGCGGCTGGCCAGCATCGGAGTCAGCGTTAAAGAGACCAGGCCCGAGACGAGAATCGCCACACTGATAGTGATGGCAAACTCTCTAAACAGCCGGCCCAGAATTCCGCTCATGAACAGCACCGGGATAAATACCGCGACGAGGGAGACGGTCATCGAAACGATCGTAAAGCCGATCTCGCGCGAGCCGTTGAGGGCCGCCTCCATCACCCCTTCGCCCAGCTCAATGCGACGCACAATATTTTCCAGCATCACGACCGCGTCATCCACGACAAACCCAACCGACAACGTCAGGGCCATCAGCGACAAATTGTCGAGACTGAAATTCAGCATGTACATCGCGGCAAACGTGCCCACGATCGAAGTCGGCAGAGCGAGCGTGGGGATGATCGTGGCGCGAACATTTCGCAGGAAAAGAAAAATCACCATCACTACCAGCCCGATGGCCAGCAACAACGAGAACTGGACGTCGTTAACCGACTGACGGATCGAGATCGAACGATCGTTGAGCACATCAAGGTTTACCGATGCCGGCAATTGCTGCTTGAACTGCGGCATGAGCGCTTTAATCTCATCGACCACGGCGACTGTATTGGTGCCCGGCTGGCGTTGGACGGCCATCGTGACGCTGCGCCGGCCATTGAACCAACTCGCTACCCGGTTGTTCTCAACGCTGTCGATCACGTTGGCAATGTCTCCTAACCGCACCGGCGCGCCATTGCGATAAGCGACGATCAGCGGGCGAAACTCAGCGGCGTTCTTGGGCTCGACATTCGTCTGCAAAGTCAGATTTGTGTACTTGCCATAGAGCGACCCCGTGGCCGTGTTCGGATTGCCGTTACGAATCGCGGCGTCGACGTCATCGACGCCGATGCCGCGGTCGGCCATCGCGGCCGGATCCAATTGCGCGCGCACCGCGTACTTCATAGCGCCATAGACCTGGACCTGCGACACGCCGTCCACCATCGAGATGCGCTGGGCAATCAGCGTCTCAGCGTATTCATCGACCTGCGGCAAAGACAGCACGTCGGAGTTGAGCGACATGAACAGAATCGGACTGTCCGCGGGATTGACTTTGCGCAAGCCGGGCGGAGACGGCATGCCCGTAGGCAGTTGTGGCAGCGTCGCAGAGATCGCCGTCTGAACGTCCTGAGCGGCGGCGTCAATGTTTCGACTGAGATTGAACTGCAGAGTTATCGAGGTCGAGCCCTGCGAGTTAGTCGAGTTGATCGAATCGATTCCGGCGATGCCTGAGAATTGTCTTTCGAGCGGTGTCGCTACGGACGCGGCCATCGTCTCGGGGTTCGCTCCCGGCAAGCTGGCGCTGACATTGATGGTGGGGTAATCGACGGTGGGCAAATCGCTGACCGGGAGCGCTTCGTACCCAATGAAGCCGAACAGAACGATCCCGACCATCACCAGGGTGGTGGTGATGGGTCGATGGATGAACAGCTCAGAGATGCTGTGCCGCTCCTTTGGTTTGTCTTGCTTAGGCATGGTCAAGCCATCTTCCATTTGTCATTTGACATTGTTCATTAGCCATTGTTCTCGTGTGTTTTCGTGGATCGTCTTTCATTCTTTCAGCCAGCGAACGATCCACGAAAGTGACACGAAGCAACGGCGAGCCAGGCAAATGACCAATAACAACTGTCAAATGACGAATGGAAAATGCTCTGAAAGACCGAACTCGCACCATTCCTCACGCAACTGCCGGCTGTTCGCTTCTTCTTCTTCTTCTCCGCTGAAACCACTCCTGCATCCGTTCAAAGTACAAATAAACCACCGGCGTCAAATACAACGTCACCACCTGCGAAACACACAGGCCGCCGACGACGGCCAGGCCCAAACCGCGTCGCGACTCGGCGCCCGCGCCCCAACCCAAAGCGATTGGCAGAGTACCCATCAGCGCGGCCATCGTCGTCATCATGATGGGACGGAACCTGATCAGGCACGCCTGGAAAATTGCTTCTTCCGCCGGCTTCCCTTCTTCGCGCTGCAAAGTCAGAGCAAAGTCGATCATCATGATCGCGTTCTTTTCGACGATACCTATTAGCATGATGAGGCCGACAAAGGCGTACACGTCCAGCTCGCGTCCGAACACCAGCAAGGTCAACAAAGCTCCGAGGCCGGCCGACGGCAGTCCCGACAGAATTGTTAAGGGATGAATAAAACTTTCATAGAGAATTCCCAGCACCAGATAGATCACCAATACCGCTACCAGCATCAAGAGAGTGAGATTCTGTAGCGACGACTGAAAAATTTGGGCCGTGCCCTGAAAGCTGGTCGTGATCGTGCCAGGCAAAGTCTGCTTGGCGAGAGTCTGTACCTGGTCCGTCGCCGCGCTCAGGGAAACACCCGGGCGTAGGTTGAACGAGATCGTCGCCGAGGGAAGCTGACTAAGATGATTCACCAGCAAAGGTCCGAGGCTGCGCGACAAGGTCGCCACCGTGCTGAGCGGAATCAGCCGGCCGGTTGTTGCCTGGCCCGGCACAGCCTGGCCTGCCGGCGACTGTGTTGAAGAAGCAATCTGCGGAGTCGACTGGACCAGAGTATTTTGTTGTTGGGCCGATGAACTTGCCGTCGAAGCAGTTGCGGTCGAATGAATAAAGAGCCGCCCCAAGGCGTCAGGGTCCTGCTGATACTCAGGCTTAACTTCCATGATGACCTGGTATTCGTTTGACGTGGCATAGATCGTCGAAATTTGTCTTGTGCCGTAGGCATCATTCAAGGCGTCTTCAATTTGCTGGGCACTGATGCCGAGCGACGATGCTTTGTCGCGATCGATCTGGACGTTGAGCTGGGGGTTCTTGATTTGCAGATCGCTGGTGACGTCCAACAGTTGCGGCAACGCCGCCATCTTCTTTTGCAGCGCGTCGGCATCCGTGTATAGCTCATTTCGATCCGGGCCTTGCAGCGTTAACTGATAAGGACTTTTCGTCACCTGCCCGCCGACCTGAACCAGGGGCGGATTTTGGAGGAAGATTTGCATCCCGGCAACGGTGGCGAGTCTGGGGCGCAAGTCTTGAATGATCGAGTCGACGTCCTTGCTCCGCTGGTTTACAGGTTTGAGTAGAACCAGGATGTTGCCAGTGTTGCTGGCCGCGCTAACGTCGCTGAACCCAACAGTCGAAAGGACTCCGACCACATTCGGATCGGCGCGAATCAGGTCGACGATCTGTTCCTGGTGACGCGACATCTCCGCGAAAGAGATGCCCTCGGCCGCTTCCGTGTAGCCGACAATGCGGCTGGTGTCGTCGTTCGGAATAAAGCCCTTGGGGATCACATAGAACAGGCCGATCGTGATCAGGAAAAGCACGCCGCAAATCATCATCGTCAGCGCGCGGTGATCGAGAGCCACTTGCAGTGTCCAACGATAGCCGCCCACCAGCCATTCATAGCCACGCTCCGTCTTCTGCCACCACGTACTCCGTTCTGCCGGGAGCGCGGACGTCCCGTCCGCATCTTGATCCCCTACTGGGCCCCGTCGCGGGCCAATCGCTTTCAGCAGACGGCTGCAGAGCATCGGAGTCAGGCTCAGAGAGACGAACCCCGAAACCAAAATCGCGACACTGATGGTGATGGCGAACTCGCGAAACAGCCGGCCGAGGATTCCGCTCAAAAAAAGGACCGGAATAAACACCGCCACCAGCGATACCGTCATTGAGATGATCGTGAATCCAATCTCGCGCGAGCCTTTCAACGCGGCCTCCATCGCGCCTTCGCCTTCTTCCATGCGTCGCACGATGTTCTCCAACATCACCACTGCATCGTCGACCACAAAACCGACCGATAGCGTCAGCGCCATCAAAGAAAGGTTGTCGAGACTGAACCCGAGCAGATACATCACGGCAAAGGTAAAGACGATCGAAGTTGGCAGGGCCAGGGTAGGAATAATCGTCGCCCTGACGTTGCGCAGAAAAATAAAGATGACCAGCACCACCAGACCGATCGCCAACAGCAGCGAGAACTGGACGTCATTGACTGATTCGCGAATCGACTCAGAACGGTCGTACAAAACGTCCAGCTTGATCGACGCCGGAAGTTGCTGGCGAAACGTCGGCAGCAGGTTGCGAATGGCGTCGACGACGGCGACGGTGTTCGTGCCCGGCTGGCGCTGCACGGTCAGGGTGACTACCTGTTGACCGTTGTAGCGGCTGGCCAAACGATTGTTCTCGACGCTGTCAACGACGTCGCCGAGGTCGCGCAACATCACCGGAGCGCCGTTGCGATAGGCGACAATCAACTGGCGATACCCGTCGGCGTTGGTGATCTGGCCATTCGCCTGGACCGTCAGATTCTGGTGAATGCCGTACAGCGTGCCGACGGGAAGATTCGAATTGCCGCGCTGCAAAGCGGTCGCGACATCGTCTATGCCAATGCCACGGCTGGCCAGCGCTGACGGATCAACCTGGACGCGCACGGCATATTTCTGCTCGCCGGTAACCAGAACCTGTGCCACGCCGCTGATCGTCGAAAGCCTTTGCGCCAGCGAAGTGTCCGCGTACTCGTTTACCTGCGACAGCGGCAAGGTTGGCGAACTCACCATCAAATACACGATGGGCTGATCGGCAGGATTAACTTTTTTTAGCGTCGGTTGGCTGGGCATTCCCGGCGGCAGTTGGCGCGCCGCGGCTGAAATCGCCGTCTGCACATCCTGCGCGGCCGCATCGATGTTCCGGCTGAGATCGAATTGCAGAGTTATCTGAGTATTGCCGAGCGTGCTGGTCGAACTGACCGTGTTGAGGCCGGCGATGGTTGAGAACTGACGTTCGAGCGGGGTCGCGACCGAAGAGGCCATCGTCTCAGGGCTGCCACCCGGAAGTTCGGCCGTGACTTGAATGGTTGGGTAGTCAACGTTCGGCAGATCGCTTACCGGCAGAGAGCGGTAGCCGATGAAGCCGAACAACACGATGCCCGCCATGATCAAGGTGGTCGTGATCGGCCGTTGAATGAAAAGTTCCGACATTGGGTACGCGCCTGGGCCGTATTCCGTCTGCGGCTTTGCCGCCCGATGTGCGGAAAGGCTTTGCCTTTCCGTGACGAGCTATCTCGCCAGTGGGGTGGCTTCGCCACTTGATGTGCGGAAAGGCTTGCCTTTCCGTGAAGGGCTATTAAGAAAATCATTCGAGGCTACGCCTCGAGTGACGGAGGCATAGCCGCTAGTCATTGATTCGAATTTCCGCCAGCGCGCTTTCCACCTTGCCCGCCGCCGCCCGGATTACCCTGCCCGCCCTGATTGCCCTGTCCACCCTGGCCGCTGCCCTGTCCCTTCACCTGGACTTTGGCGCCGGGCACCAGACGCAGTTGCCCATCGGTCACAACCTGCTCGCCGGGTTTCAATCCGTCTTCGATGACGGTCATCGTGTCGGCAACGCCCCCGGGCTTGATGACCCTCATCTCAACGGTCGAATCAAACTTGACCACATAGACGAACGACTTGTCCTGGCCAATTTGAACGGCTTGAGATGGGACGACGACCGCCCCGTTTTGAATCCCGAGAGTGAGCACGACGTTTACGAACTGGCCCGGATAAAGCCGCCGATCGTCGTTCTGAAAGGTTGCTTTCAAACGCACTGTTCCTGTCGCCGCATCGACCGTGTTATCTACCAAAGACAGTTTTCCGAATGCGTGGTTGGCTTCGTCGCCGGGGATGATCACCTCAGTAGTAAAGCCGGCCGAATTTGTGTATTGGCGGATACGCATCAAGTCTTGCTCAGGCACAGAGAAAGTGACATAGATGGGCGCCGAAGTCGTTATCGTCACCATCGGCGTCGTATCGTTCGCCCGCACCAGGTTGCCGGCAGTCACCGCGAGGTTGCCGGTCTTGCCCGTCAGCGGCGCGCGAATGGTCGTGTAGCTGAGTTGCACCCGCGCATTCTCGACGGCGGCTTGCTCGGCCTTCTGGGCCGCCTGCAGATTGGCCACGGCTGATCTATCAGCGCGCACCGTCGCTTCATCCGACTGCAACTTGGAATTAGCGTTGTCGTATTCTTCGCGCGAGATCACGCCTGCTTCGATCAGTCTGGCATCGCGATTAAGAATTGTGCGGGAGTTATTAGCAGTCGCCTGGTCCTTGGCGACGATGTCGTTGCCTTGCCTGACCGCGGCCATGGCTTTCAAGAGGTTTGCTTCCGCCTCACTGAGCTGCGCCTGCAACGGCCGTGAATCGATCGTGAACAGCAGATCGCCCTTCTTCACTTCCTGGCCCGGAGCGAAAGCAACTCGCGTGAGAGTCCCTTCGACTTGTGAGCGAACCGCGATTGTCGAAAGCGACTCCACGTTGCCAATGGCTTTGATCTGCAGGGGCACGTCCTGCTGCGTGACCAGGGCCGCTTCTATGGGGACGACTTCGCCGCGACCGGCGGCCTTAGGCGCCGACCGATCGCCGAGAAAACGCCAGAGCAAAACCAGCAGAAGCACCAGCACCAGCACGCTGACGATCTGGACGATTCGCGCGCGCGTCTTATTTGGCCGTCGCTTGTCAGGAGGCCTGACCGGAGCTGAATTCTTGCTGAGATTATCCGCGGGCGGCACGCCGCTCGAGGCTGATGTGGGCGGCAGGTCACCTGAGGCTTTTTCTTCCATCGCGCATCTCTACGTCCATTCTTTGAGCCGGCGAATGAAACGGCCAGGCAGCACAAATAAATGCGAACGCGGCTGGGCTTACAAACACGCCGTTCGAGGCTCAAAATCCGGGGGGTTCAATATGATTGCACATGTACCGACGACGCTCCAAAGACTTTGGTTACGAGGAGTGTCTTAATTTGTGATGGAGTCAGTACCGGGAGCGGTAGCGACCGGGTTCTCAGGCCACGCGATGGTTGAGATCGCCAAACTGTGACCCGGTCGCTACGACTCCCGGTACTGACCTCATCACAAAAGAGCGGCAATCTCTCAGAATAGGACCCTCCAACTCTTGACTTCCCCACCGTCTCTGAAGAGACTTAGGCCGCGATTTCAAACCCGCCGTGTGAAGATCAGGTTTATGGAGTGAGCTTATGAAACCCTTCGGTAGAATTTCGCGCCAATCCACGTCCGCGCTTTGCGCGCTAGCCTTGCTGGTAACGTCTTTCGCTTACGCTTTGGGCCAGCAGGCCCCGGCTAAACGAGCGCTGACTCACCAGGATTACGATTCATGGCACTCGATCCAATCGCCACAGATCTCGCGCGATGGAAAGTTCGTTGCCTATGCGTTCATGGCCCAGGACGGCGACAGTGAGATCGTCGTGCGCAACCTGGCCAGCGGCGCCGAATGGCGCGCGCCCAGAGGTTACCGGCCGCCAGCACCGCCACCCGACGATTCAATTCCGAATGTCGCCGAACTCATCGCCGCCAACGCGCGTCTCGTTCGTCCGGCCTTCACCGCCGACGGCCGTTTCGTAATCTTCAGCATCGAGCCGACCAAAGCCGAAGTGAACAAAGCAAAGAAAGCGAGCAATATCCCGGCGGTAAAGGAAGGCTCAGGCGCAAGTCCGTCAGCGAAAGAGGGTTTGAAGAACGCGCTCGGCATCATGAACACCGCCACCGGTCAGGTCACGCGCATCGAGCGAGTGAAGAGCTTCCAGGTCCCGGAAGACGGTTCGGGTTTCATCGCATATCTGCTGGAAGCAACACCTGATCAGGCCCGGGGCAATAACCCCACCGTCAGGGAAGGCCCAAAGGAAGCAGTTGTTGAGCCCTCACCAAACAGTTCGCCCGGCGCACCTTCTCCATCGCCGTCGACCACCGCCAACAACTCAGGCGCGAGCGCACGGGGTACTAGCCCGACCGTCAGGGAGGGCTCCCAATCGCCCTCACGCTCGGCAAAGAAAAAAGATTACGGCACCGATCTCGTCCTCCGAAACACCACCACCGGAACGGAACGCACGTTCAACGACGTACTCGATTACACCTTGAGCAAGGATGCAAAGACCCTCGTCTTCGCGGTCTCTGCCAAAAAGGAAGACACGAATAGCCTCTATGCTTTGACTACGCAGAGCGATGCTGCCCCGACTGCTCTGCTCGCTGGAAAAGGAAAGTATCTAAAACCGACCTGGGACGAAGATCAAACTGAACTTGCTTTCATCAGCGATCGCGACGACGCGGAGGCGAAGCAGCCAAAGTTCAAAGTCTATCTTTGGAACCGCAACACTGGGACGGCTATCGAGAGCGCAGATCGCAATCACGCCGGCGCGGGACTCACTGAAGTAGTCTCGACCAACTCCCCGGGCTTTCGCAAAGATTTTGTGGTCAGCGAAAAGGCCACGCTGGGCTTTTCACTCGACGGCAGTCACCTGTTCCTGGGAACAGCGCCGCCGCCCGAGCCGGAAAAGACCCCGGACCAGGAAATCCCCGCGGATGAAAAGGTACTGGTCGATCTATGGCATTGGAAGGACGATTACGTTCAGCCGATCCAGAAGGTCCGCGCTGAGCAGGAACGTGCCCGATCCTATCGCGCCGTCTATCTGGTCAAAGATAAGAAGTTCGTACAGCTCGCCGATGAGGCGATGGAGTCTGTCTCACCTTCAAACGACGGCCGCTATGCTGTCGGCGCCGACAATCGCGCGTATCGGATCATGAGCGACTATGATCCGGGACTGTCCGATTACTATCTGGTGAATACTTCCGACGGCAGCCGCAAACTTGTCGGACAAAAACAGCGGTTCGGAGCTTCGCTGTCGCCGGGCGCAAAGTACACGCTCTCCTTTGACGGCAAGGATTGGAATTCCTATTCGATCGCTGACGGCCGCACGATCAACCTGACCAAGACGCTGGGCGTGCACTTCTTCGACGAAGACAATGACGTCCCGGCCACACCGTCGTCGTACGGCCTCGCCGGTTGGACCAAAGACGACCGCGAAGTTTTGCTCTACGATCGTTATGACGTCTGGCAAGTTTCGCCCGATGGCAGCAACGCAAAGAACCTGACCGACGGGGTTGGGCGTCGAGACAAGATCGTTCTGCGTTACGTGCGGCTGGATCCGAAGGAGCGCTCCATCGATCCGGCGAAGCCGCTCTTGCTGCACGCCGAAAATGAAGAGACGCGCGACTCCGGCTTCTATCGTGATCGCGTCAACGGCGGCTTGCCGGAAAAACTCATCATGGGCGCGAAGGACTTTAATAATCCTGCCAAAGCGAAAGACGCCGACGTCTTGATGTTGACCGCTTCCCGCTTCGATGAGTTCCCCGACATCTGGGTGACCGGCCCCGGATTCAAAAGCCTTAAGAAGGTTAGCAATGGCGATGCTCAGCGCGCGCCGTTCAACTGGGGCAGCGCGGAATTAGTGAGTTTCAAAAACACCGACGGCGTGCCTTTGCAGGGCCTGCTGCTCAAGCCCGACAACTTCGATCCGAAAAAGAAGTATCCGATGATCGTCTACATCTACGAAAAACTGACGCAGGGCTTGCACGCCTTTCGAAGTCCCGGACCAGGCACTTCGATCAATCCGACTTACTACGTCAGCAACGGCTACCTGATTTTCATGCCCGACATTGTCTACACGACCGGCTATCCGGGACAGAGCGCTTTGAAGTGCGTGCTGCCGGGAATCCAGGCCGTGGTCGACAAAGGTTTCGTTAACGAGAACGCGATCGGAATTCAGGGACACAGTTGGGGCGGTTATCAAATCGCTTACATGGTGACGCAAACCAATCGGTTCAAAGCCGCGGCGCCGGGCGCGGCGGTTTCAAACATGACCAGCGCCTACAGCGGCATTCGCTGGGGCACGGGTCTGCCGCGCCAATTCCAGTACGAGCATTCGCAATCGCGTATCGGCGGCAGCCTGTGGGAATACCCGATGCGCTATCTGGAGAACTCGCCAGTCTTTCGCGCCGACCGCGTGCAGACGCCGCTGCTGATGATTAATAACGACGAAGACGACGCGGTGCCGTGGTATCAGGGCATCGAGTTCTTCTTAGCGCTGCGACGCTTGAACAAAGAGGCCTACATGTTCAGCTACAACGGCGAGAAGCACGGCCTGCGCAAGCGAATCAATCAGAAGGACTACACGCGCCGTCTGCAGGAGTTCTTCGATCATTTTCTGAAAGGCGCACCCGCGCCCGAATGGATGCAGAAAGGCATTCCGTATTTGCAGCGCGAGAAGGAGAAGGAGAAGTATCGGGTGGCGGATGAGGACGAGCCGGGGCGTTAGCCCTATCTCAAGCCCGCGGAGCGGGCGGCAGCCTGCTGGCCAGCCGCCCCGCTTGCAAGAACATTCTGGATGGTACCGACCTCATGCTTGCGTCGAGATCCCGGGAGGCGCGCTGCGCGCTGGCCCTGGGCAACGCTTTCAGCGTTGGAAATGAGGCGCCTCCCTCACGGTCGTGCGTCTGACACTCGATCACGGCCCGGGATGCTTCTTCTGCACCAGCACCTGAAACGACGCGGCCAGGCCGTGCGGCATGATCATCTCGCGCGCACTCGTACGGAGGCGTAACGCATCCACGTCCGATGCTTTGCTCGCCAGCATTTCTAATTCGTCGAGCAGGCCTTCGTGCAACAGAAACTGATCGAGCCGCTCATGCCGGAGAGTTTCCAGACCAGCGCGAGCACCAGCCTCACGAAGTTGCGTCCAGTCAATTGTAGTTGTCAGATCCTGTTCGCCTGGGCTGGCCAGCGCGTCGCTAATCAGTCGATGCCGGTGAAAGGCCCTTAAGGTTCCTTCGTGCCGGTGCGGCGCGTTCACCAATTCGTCTCGCTCGGCGCCATAGTCCACCGTGATCACAAAGCCGCGTTCGAGTAGTGAAGCCGCGCCGGACAGAAAGTCTTCAACGTTTAGATTGACCTCGGCGATCTGACCTTCAGCCAGGTGCAAACCGGCGCTCAGACAATAGTCCTGGACGCTCTTGCCGGGATCACCTTCAACCCACTCAAAACTGTTTTGGGCTACGCCGACGCATAGTTCGCGCAGTCTTCCCGCGCGCATTGTGACGCGGTGGACGGCCAACGCGTCGATGAGTTCATTCGAAAAGACAATCCCGACGCCGGCGGGTTGGGCAACTTTGGAAAAGCGCTCGAATCTGACGCAAGCAGTGAAATCGGCCAGACGGTCCTTTGCGCGCAGACGTGCACCAGAACTAACTTCGTCGATCGAATAATTCGTGGCGGCGAAGACGCGGGGATGACGCGCCTGAAGCGTAGAAAGGACGCCGTAAGCAAACTCACCAGAGCCGGCGCCCGCCTCAAAGATGGTCCATGAGGACGGTGAGCCCAGCTCAGAAAATAACGCGGAGAAATATCGCGCAAAGGTCGCGGCAAACAGCGGACTGGTTTCCGGCGCCGTGCGGTAATCGCCGCTCCGGCCCTGCCGAAGCTGGCTCGAACCGGAATAGTAGCCGTCGCGATCGTCATAGAGCGCGGCCTGCATCCATTCGCGAAAACTGATCGGTCCTTCGCGCCCGATGCGCGTGCGCAGACGTGCGGTCAGCGAATCTTTTTTGGTTTCTACGTCAGTGGAGACTTCCATGGCCGGATGAATGTGCTCGGGAGGCTTTGAGTTCTTTCGCTCCCCTTTGGGAGAGATTTGTCGGCGTTGCTATTAGAGTCCTCGCCCTAACCCTCGCTGAGGGAGGTCGTGCAGCGTCTACTCCGCCTCAGGCTCAGACTTTTCCAAAAGGCGCGTGGTGTGATCCGTTACGCTGGGAGGCTGAACGATCTCGCCGGTCTCGGGTCGTGCTCTCCAGCCGGCATTCGGAATTGCGCTTGCCTGAGGCAGGGCCGCAAGGCGCACGGGCGCCGGCGGAATCGCCGGCGGAGCGTAAGTAGACGGCAATACGTATTGGCGTGGCCGGGCTCCTTCTTCAAACAGAGCCGCATAGAGCATGCGCAGTGGCCCGCCCAGGAAGCAAAGGATCGCCGCGGCCGCCGTGAAGAATTCAAAGGCCATGCCGATGCGAAACGGCGCAAAGTTCGAGAATACTCCTAACAGCGGTACGAGCACCGCGCCAATCAGTATGAGCAGAGCGCCCTGCTTTACGCCCTTCCGGCGCGGCGAAATTTTTGTCTCTTCGCCGGCTGCATCATAGCGCGGCAGCATGCCGTTATGGCCCAGCAGGATCATCGCGCCTTCAAGCGGAAAGCCGCAGCGAGCGCAAAAGCGCATCGAGTCCGTAGCTTGCTGTTGACCGCATCGTGGGCAATACATGATTCAGTTCTTCGCTCTGTTTGATCTCTCGCTTCGCAGAATTTCAAATGTCGCCCAGGCTCGGCCCTGATGATGCGCTGCTCGCGCCAGGGTGTCCAGCAACAAGGGCAATAGTTGAGTAGGCCCGGACGGCGCCATGATTTCTTTCAAAAGGTCCGCGTCGTTTTTGAAATGCTGGAAGCCATGTTTCCGGGTGGCTTCGACTTCGTCAAGATAGCCGGCGACCTTGTCCGCGGTCGGCAAACTCTCGGGCAGCGTCCACTCAAACGGATCGTCCCAAAGGTTAGTTGTAATACCACCAAACGTCTGCTCAACTACCGCGGCGCTGCGTAGAAGATGCTCGCCAAATGAATGAAGCGGCAAGGAATTCGCCGTGCCGGGCGGCTGATGATATAGCAGCTCGGGCGTAATCGCTTCAATCAATTTGTGCGAATCGCTACGGAGTTGAGCAAACTGCCGGTCGAGACCCTCGATGAATTTGTCCATTGCTCATTGAATCAACTTGCTGATGGCGGATTCTATCAATGACCGAGTGTGATTTGAAACATCAAACTGCTGGAGATAAACACGGATTTCACAGATAGGAACCAAGACAGCGGGGCACAGTGGAATACGCCTTTAATATCCGTGTTCATCTGTGGCTTTCCCCTCGCCCGGCTAACAGATCATGCGACGCCAGCACGCCCTTTTACAAGACCGCATTGAGTTTAGTTACTCGATAAGTCAATTAACCGCGGTGCTCCTATGTGATAAACCTGACGGGCTAACGTGGAACCCAACGTCTGTTGAAGAGCGGGAACATGGTGCACGAGATCTTATAGCTTGTTTGACCGCGCATGTATCACCATAACCGGAAGCGGCAAGTTCGACGGGTTCTGCTGAAAGGCGAGATTGCGGTCAACGGTAACGAAGACATCGAAATCATTTGAAGCTCGCTCAAGTAGTTCCCCATTAGTAATCCCGGCCCAGCCAGCTTGCGGCGTGGTCATTACATCGTGCCCCAAAAAGAAACCTCTTGAGTCTCTTCGGCACGCATTCGTCGAGCAGAACTCTCACACCGCTTTCACCGACGGCAAAATTTCACCTTTTACCTCTTCCAGCAACTCGGTCACTTGCTCCTGGCAGACTGTTGGGAAGTCTTCAAGAAACTCACTCAACGGTTCCCCGCCCTGAATGTAATCGAAAAAAGTCTCAACGGGCACGCGCGTTCCCTTAAACACGGGCGTTCCGCCTAAGATCTCGGGATCGATGTGAACAACATTGGACGACATGGGCTCAATGGTAGCATGCGATAAAGGGCAGCAACAGGTCTGCCCGATCGCCGGTCAAATCAAGCTTCAGCTTTCGATTCGAAGGGCAAATCCCTCTTCGCATCAAAGGCGCGCTCTCGCGCGGCGACATAAAGCCGCAGCGCCATCAACAGAATTCCAAACGCAATTGCGATCCAAATAATTGTCCAGATGAAGGCCGGTACGCCGGTGGCGCCGGCCATGTTCGCGGCATCCGTAGACACGGCCGGGGCAAATGGCGACGACAGAAAGAAAACGGTTTTCAAATCCAGCAACGCGTTTAGGACGCATTGCACGGCCAGCAGGCTCAACACAAAAGTGGCGACGCGCGCGCTGGCAAAACGCGCCACGGCGAGCAGTCCAACTGCCAGTGCGATTCCCGCGAAAAACGTGAATGGTATTCCGGTCAGAGAGTTCCACGATCCGGCCAACATGGGTTTGATAAGTCCAAAGACTGTCGCCAGGATCAAAATCAACAGCGCCGAGCCCGCGAGGACTATGCGCGCCGCCACCGCTCTGCGAATCAACACCAGCAGCAGCGCGCCAAAAGTCATCGCGCCCAGATAGCCGGCGCTCGAAACCAGTATCTGAGAGAACATTCCACCCTGCGTCGTATAGGTTTCGCCGCTGGCGTTCATGGCGACGCTCAGGCTTTGCACTGAGTTACCCGTGAGCAGTGCCGCCACAGCGTGTCCGCCTTCGTGAATGAAGGTCACAAAAATGCGGAATGGATAACTTAAGATATCGGCATAAGGAATGAACCACAACGCGATCGAAAGCCCCGCCGCGATCAGCAGCGTCACCGCTTGAGGGCGAGCATCCTGCGAAACTCCGTATTTCATAGAATAGATCCTCAGCCGTTGGAAGCGTCTTCAGTCTGTGAACCTCGAACGCATCGTTTAGAGTCCGGCTACTGCCCGACCCAAGCGGGGGGTAGCCCGCTTCCAAATCGCGCTAACGCGCCGCGTAATAAGCGGTCAGGCTCCAGTCACATTGCTGAACGTCAATCACGCTTAGCTTGTTCCCGGCTGATTTGTTTCGCGCCTGTAGTCGCCTGATTTCCCGCCCGTCTTTAGTTCGAGCCGCACGTCGCTGATCGTCATCGCTTTATCTAAAGCCTTGCACATGTCATAGACCGTGAGCGCGGCTATCGACACCGCCGTCAAAGCCTCCATCTCAACTCCGGTCTGTGCCCGGGTGGTGACTTCTGCCTCCAGATAAACACCGGTCTCCTGCAACTCTGCGCGCACATCAACGTGGGTCAGCGGCAAGGTGTGACACAAAGGGATAAGTTCAGCCGTGCGTTTCGCAGCGACGATGCCGGCGAGCCGGGCCGTTTCCAACGGATCGCCTTTGGGCGTAGTGTGATCGCGAATCGCGGCCACGGTCCCGGCGGACATCAAAACGCGAGCTGACGCAACAGCCCGCCGTGTGGTGATCGCCTTCTCGCTGGTGTCGACCATCGTGGCGCGGCCGTGTTCATCGATGTGTGTTAGTTCACTCATGACGGACCAGTTTTCGTATCGATATTAACCGCAGAGGAAGCAGAGGGTTTCGCAGAGGACGCGGAGTCATCGTAATTGTTGACTACTCTTCTGATCCCTTGTCGCAAATGCAGAACGTTGAAGCTCATTATCAAAGCCAGGCGGCAGTTCGCTAATCTCAGATAAGTGAGAACCTGCGCGAGGCGTATGTCGTTTATCGCCTCCACTGCTTTGATTTCAAGAATCAGCCTTCGCTCAACCATAATATCGACGCGATAACCACAGTCCAGCTTAACCTGCGAATAAACCAACGGCATTGGCTTTTGCTTTTCCACTAACAGGCCCGCCTTAATTAACTCAAAACACAAACACTCTTGATATGCAGACTCCAGCAGTCCCGGACCGAGCGCGCTATGGACCTTCATCGCGCAACCAATGACTTTTTGCGTAAGCTCGTAATCAGTCAACTTCTGTGTCCTCTGCGAACGCCTCTGCGCCCTCTGCGGTTTAAGTCCTTATGCGATATTATTCCGAATCGCATGAACAATCAGCGTGTTCCCACCCAGTAAGACCTCATCGGAAGCCAACTCTTCAGTCCATCGCTCTCGCTTTTTCTTTGCCGGCGTTAGCAGAGCAATCAAACGAATCAACAGGACGAGGGGCCAATACAGCCAGGCGTTTGACTTGGGCTTATCACGATGCACGCCCGCGATTTGAAAACCGTATTTCTCAAGTATGTAACGCAGCTCAGAATAACCGATGGGATTAACGTGCGCGGCGATCTCTTCGCGGTTATCGTATTCGGCGCGCAGACGCTCGACATGCGCGCGCGTCATCGGTTTGAAGTGAGACGTGTAACCATAAAGCAGCCATTTCAAACGTTCTTCGATATTCAAGATGTTGGGCACGCTGACGATCACTGTCCCACCCGGCCGCAGCACGCGGGCAAACTCGCGTATGGCTTGCTGCGGATTCTCGATGTGCTCCAGGCCTTCGAGGCACGTGACATAGTCAAATGAAGATTTCTCGAAAGGCAGATCGCCATTCAGATCACCCCGAACAACGCTAACGCCGTCCAGGCGAAAAATTTCGGGATAGAGATCGCAGCAACTCACTTCAAACCCGGACGCGATTAGACGCGCCGCCAGTGCACCTTCTCCCGCGGGCACATCCAGCAACGCGCCCTTTCTCTCTTTTCCAAGAATCCCGACGACGGTGTCATGAATCGCTTCATGCGCCAGGGGCGCCGGCGCTGAATTCAGGGCATCTGCTGAAGTTTCGCTAACCATTGAAGAGGTGACAGTAGCAGGCATCAGGCTCAGGAGTCATTTCGGTTTCTGCCAACGCGCCTTTGAAAATCGCCGCGTACAATCAGCACTAGAAAAGTCTCTTTGCTTTTTGGCGAGCATAACAGAATTAGCTATTCGGCCGAACCTGGCAGACGAACTACCTTGACGACTTTACCGGCTTCAATTTTCTTCACTCCCGCCGGCACGTTGATTAGCGCCGTCGCGCGGGCGAACGCTACAAAATCCGACGAGCCACCCCACTTCAAAGGCTCAGCCAGCAGAGTTCCATTCTCGTCCGTGCTCAGCACCGCCGGAAGATAGCTCTCGCGATCAATCGATCCCTTCAGACCGTGAGCCAGCACCGCTGTCTCTTCCTTTAATGCCGGCTCTTGCGCGCCTTGTAGCGCTCGCAACGCCGTGCGCGCGAACAAATTGAAAGTGACAGTCACCGAAACGGGATTGCCGGGTAGCCCAAAGACGAGCGTATTGCCGAGCCGGGCAAAGACCGTCGGTTTACCAGGCCGCAGCGAAACGCGCTCGAAAAAAATCTCCGCGCCAAGCTCCTTCAGCGCAGCCTTGGTGAAGTCGTAGACACCCATCGAAACGCCGCCTGAGGTGATCAAGACATTGGAGCGTGCGGCTGCTTCGGACATCTGCCGCTTCAATTCTTCAGTATCGTCGCCGGCGAGCGGCAAGCGCTCTACAGTCGCGCCCGCCAACCGGGCGTACGCCGCCAGCGTGTAGTTGTTTGAATCGCGAATTTGATCTCTCTCAGGCTTCTGATCTATGTCGACGAGCTCACTGCCAGTAGCCATGATCGCTACGCGCGGGCGGCGACCAACTTTCACCTGCGCATAACCAAACGACGCCAACGTCGCAATCATCGCCCCGCTGATGTCTTCGCCGGATCGCAAGATCGTCTCGCCCGCTCTGATTTCGGCGCCGCGTCTGACGATTGATCTGCCTGCGTCGACTGGCTCGAGAATCTCAACGTGACCATTAGATTCACGAGTCAACTCGACCTGCTGGACTGCGTCAGCGCCGGCTGGCACGGGCGCGCCGGTCATGATGCGCACCGCCTCGCCACCTTTCATTTCATGATGCCAACCGCGGCCCGCCGCTGATTCACCCACGATGCTAAGTTGCGCGGGTGTCGTCGCTACATCCCCCGCCCGAACCGCATAACCATCCATCTGGGCACGATCGAAAGGCGGCAGGTCACAATCGGCGACGATGTCTTCGGCCAACACTCGATTCAACGCGTCGCCCAGCGCTACTGATTCGACTTCCCGTTTGGACGTGTGCCGGAGAACTATGCTGATCGCTTCGCTAATGGGAATCATGGTGGAGTGTAAAAGGAAAAGCGGTTGCTCTTCAAACTCGAAAAGCAACCGCTCTAAAAGTGGCGGAGCCGACGGGATTCGAACCCGCGACCTCCGACGTGACAGGCCGGCGTTCTAACCAACTGAACTACGACTCCGCATAAAAAACAGATGTCAGAGGTCAGAGGTCATTGCGCATAACTTCCGACATCCGACCTCTGATTTCTGACTTCTGCCTTGGTGGGCGCGGAGGGACTCGAACCCCCAACCTCCTCCTTGTAAGGGAGGCCGTCTACCATTGACATACGTGCCCAATTCAAAAATCGCTGCAACTCTTGCCCTGTCGCAAGGTGTGATCCTAGGGAAAGCCTCGATAAGTGTCAAGAAGCGAGAAACAGAGCGCGGACATCCTGTGCGCCCGAGCGCGCAGCCGCGAACCAACCTCCACGTAATCTGCCGATACGATGTGAGCGAGCTGCGCCGGCTGGTGGTCAAGAGGTCCGCGCTCGGCCATCGAAGTCGTGACTATGAACAATGGCTTTGGTTTGATTGAGATTTACGGCTATATTTAGACCACCCCGGACTATTCAAGTCAGCGGTCAGTTCAACGTCCAATGCCGGCACGACAAGTTAAGATCACTTTGCAGGGTTGTTTAGTGTGCGCCGTGCTCGCGCTCGCGGTGTGTTTTGTCGCGGATAGCGCCGCACAACAGGACGGAACCAAACAGCAACAGCGGCCTCGCAAAGTCGGCGTCACCTCGACGACTCCTGCTGCGACGACTACGCCCACGCCCACCGGTACTCCGCCAACCAATCAAACCCAAACGACTTCATCCGGCGAAGACGTTGATGAAGGCGATGTCGTCCGCGTTGAAACCCAGTTGGTCACCGTGCCTGCAGTCGTAACTGATCGGACGGGCCGGCCTTTGGCGGGATTGCGAGCAGAAAACTTCGTCGTATTCGAAGACGGAAAGCCGCAGCGCGTGACGAACTTTGCGACCACCGAAGCACCGTTTGAGATTGCCCTGCTGCTGGACACTTCCGGATCGACTCGCGACGAGTTGGGTTTGATTCGCGACGCGGCCAACGCGTTCATCAACGCGCTGCGACCAGGAGACCGCGTGGGGATTGTGGCTTTCAACAACGCGCCCCGAAAGGGATCAGCGATGGCCATCGTGGAAGTCTTGTCGCTGCTCAACAGCGATCGCGTGGCTTTGCGCGCGGCAATCGAAAGACTCGGCACCAGCAACGGCACGCCTTTCTATGACGGATTGGCGCGCGTGGCCGATCAGGTGTTTCGCGATCCGCCGCGCGAAGAAGTGCGCGGCCGCCGCGCGGTCGTCGCGTTAACCGATGGCGTCGATTCCAGCAGTGACTCGGGTTACGACGACGCCCGCGCAAAGCTGGCGCACGCCGGCGTGGCTTCCTATTTCATCCAGGTAAACACGGAGGAATATGTCGAAGATCGGCTCTTGAAAGATTGTCAGGATGACGGGCGGCTAACGCTTTCGGCAAAACAGTTGGAGCGCTTTCGCCGGCTCTTTGTGCCGCAGGCCGATAAGGAAGACTATCAGGATTTTTGCCGCCTGGGCCAATTCGAACGCATGGACATCAGCCGGCAACTATACAATCTGGCGCGGAAGGAAATGGGCGAGTTGGCGCGCGCCTCTGGAGGAAAAGCCTTCGTGGCCGGCGATCTACAAGAAACGCGGGCCGCCTTTGCCCAGGTAGCGAACGAAATCGGCACGCAGTACAGCCTGGGCTACTATCCTTTGAACAAGATTCGCGATGGTCGCTTTCGTCAAATCAAAGTTGAGATGCGCGGGGTTAAGGACGCCAGCGTGCGGGCGCGCGAAGGATATTATGCACCAAAGCAGTGAGCTGCGGGCGACCACTTTCAATCGCAAGCTGCTTGAACCCCGACAATGTGAGGGTTAAACTTTCGTTATGCAGCAAGAGGAAATCATTCACTCTAATCCAGAAGTTCTCGGTGGTACGCCTGTGTTTACCGGAACGCGCGTGCCGGTGCGGAGTCTCTTTGACCATCTTGAGGCCGGAGAGTCAATAGACGACTTTCTCGAGGGCTTTCCCAGCGTGCGCCGGGACCAGGTGATAGCCTTATTGGAAATCTCTCCGGACATCCCTTCATAGCAAGTCCAAGAATTCTTCATTGGTGTATCCCGCCTGCTTGATAATCGATTGAAGGGTTCCACGTTTTAAGTCGCGATTGTGAAAAGGCACGGTAACTCGGAGGCCCGGCTTTGCTGGATGCTTCAAGATGTAATGACTACCGGTCACGTGATGAATGAAGAATCCAGCCCGTTCAAGAGCCCTTATTAATCTCTTTGGTCGAACAGCCGGTAGGGTTTGTTTCACGACTTACTCGCTTGGGCAAAGTGTTCCTTAGAGACAGGCCTTTCTGCGCTATCACTGAGCAAATCCCACCAAGCATCTGCAAACGCTAAGTAGATTTCTCTTAAAGCGGTATACGCTTTCCGAGTTGGATTCTCTGGAAACAACGTAAGGCGAGCGGCTGCTGGATAAAACTCTCTACGAGGGAGCTTGGCGAGTTGAAGGACTTGTTCTTTGGACGGTTTCTCTGCCTTTCTGATTCTTAACTCTTGTCCCATACCTGAGTCATCGACTGGCATCATCGACATTCTAGGAGGCTAGTGCTATCTCAATTGGTTCAGTTATAGGGGTCTTGTCCGGCGGAATCGATATACCATCCTTGCGCAAGCTCTCAAGATAACCACGCAACGCATCTTCAGCCATGTGGCGGGCTTCTTCTAATGTATCGCCTTCAGTAACCAAGCCCGGCAAAGCTGGACAAGTGACTACGTAGCCCCCCTCTTCCGCAGGTTCGAACAGCATCGTGAAGGTATATGTTCCGTTTGCTTCCATGCGCGTGATTATATAACTTAGGCTGCGGAATCTCGAATACAAAATGCTGGCCACGAATCTCAGGATGGAACGCAAAACTTCATTCAATCGAATCACCTTAATCGTCCTCGACGGCGCCGGCATCGGCGCAATGCCCGACGCGCCACAGTGGGGCGACGCCGGGTCCGACACGTTCGGCCATATCTGCGAATCGCGCGAGGTGCGCTTGCCTAACCTGCAAAGCCTGGGGCTCGGCAACATTCGTTCGCTGGCCGGCGTTCCCGGAATCGAAAAACCTCGTGGCGGTTATGGAAAATGTGCGCTGGCGTCGAATGGTAAAGACACGACCACCGGGCATTGGGAGATGGCCGGCATTATTCTGGAGCGCGCCTTTCCGACTTACCCGAATGGTTTTCCCAAAGCAATCATCGGACAGTTTATCGAGCGGACCCACGTGCCCGGAATTCTCGGCAACATTCCGGCCAGCGGAACTGAAATCATCAAGGAGTTGGGCGAAGAACACGTGCGGACCGGCAAGCCGATCGTCTACACGTCCGGCGATTCAGTCTTTCAGATTGCCGCGCACGAGGAAGTGATTCCGCTCACGCGTCTCTATGAAATTTGCGAGACGGCCCGCGACATGCTGCGGGGCGAGCACGAAGTCGGCCGGGTGATCGCGCGTCCGTTTCTCGGAACAGCGGGCGCGTTCTATCGCACTGAGAATCGCCACGACTATGCGGTGCCGCCGCCGCACGAAAACCTCTTGCCGCTGTTACAGGAACACGGCCTCGACGTGGTGTGCATCGGAAAAATCGCTTCCATCTACGATTCAGCGGGAGTGACTCAGGACTTATCTGCCAAGAACAACGAACAGTCGATCGACCAGACTATACGTGCCCTGCAAGATGAAACGCGGGGTCTGATCTTTTCGAACCTCGTAGACTTTGACATGCTCTACGGTCATCGACGTGACACGGAAGGCTATGCGCGCGCGCTGGAGCACTTCGATTTGCGCTGGCCGGAGATTGAGGCCGCGATGAACGAACGAGACCTGGTGATCATCACCGCCGATCACGGAAACGATCCAACCTATCGCGGCACCGATCACACGCGCGAGTACGCTCCGCTCATCGTTTTCGGAAAAGGCGCGCGTGCGGGAGTTGATCTCGGCACCCGCGCCTCATTGTCAGATATCGGAAAAACTATTGCCGAGAACTTCGGATTGAAGTTGCCTGCCGGGAAAAGCTTCCTGAATGATGTCGCTCTGAATGCTCTCACCTGAATATTGAAAGCGGGTTCGTTATGAAATCGAGCCGTTTGGCCTTTGCGCTCATCGTTTCCTGCTTCGTGCTGGGCACGGCCACGCCGGAACGCGCGCAGCCCAGGCGTCGAGCCCCGCGAGTTCTTTCAGCCCTTACAGATATTATCTGGGCAGTAAGGTTCTCGCCCGACGGCCGGATTTTCGCGATAGCCCGCGGGGCAAGCGATGCGGGACGAGTTGAACTGTGGGACGTCGCGGCCGGAACCCTGCGGCACTCGATCAAAGGTTTCGACGGCGCGGTCTGGTCCATATCTTTCACGCCTGATGGTAGAACGCTGGTTACAGGCAGCGGCGGATTTCACAGTAACAAGATCCCGGAAAAGCTGGCCCGCCAAAACCGCACGCCCTTCGTCGAACTCAAGTGGTGGGACACGGACACCGGCGAGCTTAAGCAGCGCGTTGAACTGCCGGGTGACGACCGTGTCAGTTTAATGGCGATCCACTCTCCTGATGGCGCGTCTTTGGCGACCGTCGAGTACCGCGCGGCCATCGGGTTTTCCAGTTTCGGCGGTTTTGGATCCTTTGATACCGGCAGGTCGTCCAATGCCGTCATGTCCCCGATGCTGCGCTCAGTAACCTACGAGGGGGATCTCAGGTTGCTCGACGCCAAGTCCGGACAAATCAGGGTGAAACTGAAAGGAGGCATCGGCAGCTATGAGATGCCTCTCTTTTCGCGGGACTCTGCTCAGTCTGATTCGTATTCGATGTTCGTGATGAATCAACGGCGCCAACCGCTGGCGTTTTCACCCGATGGCCAACTGGTGGCGGCGTGGAACACAAAGGAACTTAAGCTCTGGAACGCGGGCACGGGCGAAGAGTTACGCCGTTTGAAAAACTTCAAGGGAAGCCTGAGCGCGGCGGCCTTCTCGCCCGATGGCCGTACGCTGGCGGCTGCGATCACGAAGTTCTCATTCAAAGACAACCGGCCGGATTTCAAGAGCGAGATTCGCACCTGGGATGTAGCCAGCGGTGCACCGAAGCAAGTTGTGCCGGTGAATACGCAGACTATATCCGCCCTGACCTTCGTGCAGAACGGACAGCAATTGCTCATCAGCGGACTTCAACGCGAGGACGCGCACTCGTTCGCCGTTCTCGAACTTTCGGATTTGAACAGCGGAAGCATCGGCAGCATCGCAGCGCGGGAAGAGGGCACAACCAGTTCCGTCCTTCTTTCTCCAAACGGTCGGATCATTGCTTTTCAAACTGATGCTTCCAGTGTGCATTTGGTCGACGCTGAAACCTGGAAGATTAAGTACACCTTCAATGAAACCAGCGACAGCAGTTTCACTAGTACAGCCGGCCGGCGATTCCTTTTGTCAGTGAAGAGCGTAATGGCGCTGGCGTTCTCGACCGACGGCCTGATCGTGTCGGGCGAAATCGAGCAGGGCGGAATCAAGCTGTGGGATTCGCGAACCGGTGAAGTGAAAAAGCAGTTGGCCGAACACGATGACACCGGATCAATGGCTGCCATCTCGTCGAACGGAAGCACGCTGGCAGAGCTCGGCAGCGAGGATGAAACACTTCGCGTGTGGAACGTGGCGACCGGTGAGAAGAAGGATATTCCGGCAACCGGCGGTTCGGTGTCGGCGCTCGGGCTTTCGCCGGACGGGCTCAGTTTGGCGGTGGCTTATCCGAACTCGATCGCGCTGCTTAACACTGCGACCGGGGCGGTCATTCAAAAGTTAAAATTCGCGGCGACTAGGATTGATTGCCTATCGTTCAGCGCCGATGGCCAGAGGCTGGCCTCGGCCGGCGAAGACGGCACGATCCGCACTTGGAACCTGGTCAGCGGAGGTCTGATCAGAACAATAACCGCCGGCGGCAGAATCACGGCGCTGCGCTTCGCGCCTGCAGGCGAGATACTGGCCAGCGCTGCCGCCGATGGGAGCGTGAGCCTTTGGGATCTGCAAACGGGCGCCCTGCGGCTGCAACTCAAAAAGCATTCAGCGGCTGTAAACGCGATCGCTTTTTCAGCCGATGGAAATTTGCTGGCTACTGGCGGCGATGATCGCACAGTGATTCTCTGGGAGACTGCGACGGGAAAAGCACGGCGCACCCTTAAGGGTCATGACCTGGCAGTCACCTGCCTCGCGTTCTCGCCCGATGGAAGTTTACTCGCCAGCGGGGCCGGCAATATGTCGGTGGTCCTGTGGGATGTGCCGACGGGAAAGCTCAATCGAGTCCTGAAGTAGATTTTCCGGCCGTCTATGGTTATAGTTTCTCGCCCATGACACGAAGGAACCTCTTGATGAATAGATCCGGACTTGCTTTGTTTCTGTTAGCTGTTCCCTTTGTCGTCTGCTTGTCAGATCCTCGGGTCGCTACCGCCCAATCAGCTCTCATGAATGTTCCTTCGACCGACGTAGTCGCGGCCAGAAAGGTCTATCTGGAATTTGATTTTCTCACCAACTATGCCTGGCAAAGACAGGGCTCGTTTCAAAATTACCTTCCGCGAGCCGTGATCGGCGTGGGCCGTAACGTCGAAGTCGGCGCCAACGTTTCGTATACACACGTTTCAGGCGAGAACCAGCCCATCGAAGTGCAACCGAATATCAAATGGCAGGTCTATAGTAGCGAGGAAAACGGGACGGCTTTAGCGGTCGGATGCATCCTGTATGCTCCGGTAACTCATCGGGCCGGCGCCAATACACTCGGTCAGTGTTACTCGGTTTTCAGCAAGCAACTGCGCGGCCGTTTTGGGCCTCGTCTCACTGGCGGTGCCTACGCCTTATTGCACTCAAACGAAGACGAACGAACCAAAGCCGGCGCGATCGTCGGATACGAACAGCCACTTTCGAAGAAGGTTAATTTAATAATTGACTGGTCCAGCGGCGACAATCGGCTTGGTTACGTAAGCCCGGGACTGTCATTCACGACTTCTCAGAACAGCTCGCTTACTACCGGTTACACGATCGCCAATCACGGTCGCGGAAAGAACGCGCTGTTTGCGTATTACGGCATTCAGTTTTAAGTGAGTGAGTTAACTGTTTGAGGTTTTCATCGGCAACCCCATCTGCGCCTCTTCCGGATTCTTCAATACCGCAATGAACGGCAGGTTGCGATACCGCTCGGCGAAATCCAATCCATAACCTACAACGAATTTGTCAGGAATCTTGAAGCCCAGATAATCGATGGGGACCTCTTTCTCTCGCCGTTCATACTTATCGAGGAGGGCCGCAAGTTTCACGCTCTCCGCGCCGCGCGACTTCAGGTTAGCCAACAGATACGAAAGCGTGAGGCCGGTGTCGACAATATCTTCCACGACCAGAATGTGCCGGCCCTCGATGGCCACGTCCAAATCTTTCAGGATGCGGACCTCGCCTGACGTGCGCATCTGCGCGCCATAGCTTGAAATCGCGATGAACTCAACATTCAACGGGATGTCCGCTGCCCGCATCAGATCGCTCAGGAACAGGCACGCGCCTTTGAGCACGCCAATCAGTAGAGGATTGCGGCCAGCGTAATCACGGGCTATCTCGGCGCCTAACTCGTCGATCCTTTCCTTGATCTTTTCAGTTGGGATCAGGACTTCCAGGTTCGAGTTGCTGAATTCTGTCATGATTCGTGCAGGTGATGTGGACAAGATGTTTTGTTCCCTTTCAATTAGGAGTTCAAGTTTCTCTCAGAGTCGGCTCGCCGTCAAAGTTTGTAGCGCAAGCTGGTATCATGCGCGCGCTAACTACCAGTTTGCGCTACAACCGTTTGCTCCTGCGCCAATGCTGCGAGATACTATTGAAGCTCCCGCCGTCAGGTCAATTCGGAAGTGGTCATTGGACTGTTATATTTGCGTTCACCAAGTTTCAATCAGGAATCGTCTATGAAGAAATCTGCTCGAAAGATGCTCGCCGGGCTCTCGGCGCCTATGCTTCTGCTCGTATTGCTGCTGACGGGCGCCCCGCGGGCTTTGTCACAGCAACCAGCGCCCAAAACATCCACGACTCAATCGCCGGCGCCCGGCGCAGACGTTCGCGCGCGCGTCACTGAGACGGCGATTGATGCGTCGATTCCCGACGATCCGCCGATGGACAAGATGCTGGCGGTCTATGGTCCAAAGGTGCGTGAACTCGAAGTCGTGCTCGGAAAACTAAAAGGTGAGTTGAAAAAGAGCGGCACCGGATCGGGCTCGCTGGGAAATTTTGTGACTGACGGCATGCGTGCGCAAGCGAGCCTGAAAGCAGGCAAACCTGTGGCGTTGGCCCTGATGAATGCCGGCGGCATGCGGCGCAATGCTATCGGCGAAGGCGACCTGAAAGCACGCGACATCTTTGAGTTGCTGCCCTTTGAAAACGCGCTGGTCACCGTCGACCTCACCGGCGAGCAATTGATTAAGCTGTTACAAATGATTGTCGCGGCTCATGAGGCCCAATCCGGCGCGCGAGTCGTTTACAAGACGAACGCAGACAAATCTTCAGAGATGGAAAGTGCCAAACTTCGAGACGCCGGCGGAGAAAAAGCCATCGATCCGAACGCCACGTACACGATCGTCACCATCGATTATCTCTACAGAGTCGGAGGAAGCCGCTACGGCATGCTGCAGACTGGAAAGAACATGAAAGAGTTGGGCATCACGCTGCGCGACGCCATTATGAATTATGTGAAATCCGAAACCGCCGCCGGCCGCGACATCAAGCCGAACCTGGATGGCCGCTTTGTTTTCGATAAGGCCGCATCGGCGGTTTCCGAGGAGGTGCGCCCCCAATGACGACTCGCAGAAACTTCTTAGGCGCTTCGATCGCTGCCGGCTTGTCGCTTACTTTTCCGAACGGCCTACGCTCGCTTTACACACCCGCTCGCGCGGCGATCTGGGCGCCTTTGCTTGAACCGAAAAAGGGCGAAACGCTGATCACGGTGCTGCACACGAACGACACGCACTCTCAAATCGATCCGATTCTTGAGAACGACCAGAAGTATGCCGGCAAAGGCGGCGTGGCGCGCCGCGCGACTCTGGTCAAGCGGGTGCGCAAAGAAAACCCGAACACGCTGATGATTGACGCCGGCGATGTTTTGCAGGGCACGCCGTACTTCAATTTTTACAAAGGCGAAGTCGAGTACAAGGCGATGTCCTTGATCGGCTATGACGCCGGCACGATCGGAAATCATGAGTTTGATAACGGCGTCGTATCGCTGGCCAAGGCGATGTCGTTTGCTAACTTCGACATCGTCTCGACGAACTATGATGTCCGCGGCAGCGCGCTGGAGAGCAAAGTCAAAAGCCACCTGGTGAAGGAAGTCGGCGGATTGCGCATCGGCCTTTTCGGTTTGGGAATCAGCCCTACCGGATTGATCACTCCCGACAATTTCAAACCATTGCACTATCTGGACCCGGTGCGCTCGGCGCGCGACGTGACCAAACTCTTGCGCGAGCAGGAGCATTGCACGCTGGTTTTGGGCCTGTCGCATCTGGGTTATTATGCGACCCCTCAAAGAGACGAGATCGGTGACTCGCAGGTCGCCGCGCAAGTCGAGGGAATCGACTTTATCGCCAGTGGTCACACGCATACGTTCATGGAAAAGCCCGTCCTGCAAAAAAATCCCGCGGGCAAAGACACGATTATTTTCCAGGTCGGCCGCAGTGGCATCTTTGTCGGCCGGATCGATTTCACGGTGCGAGACGGCAAGGTGACGGCGTCCGCGGGACGCCTGTTGGATCTGCGCGACGAGGCGCTGGTCTAGTTCTTTTTTAGAGTGCGCCGACTTATCGCCGCTTTCCCACTAACAGGGTCGTTTAGAAGGCGGACTTGTCCGCCCATACTCGCCGAGCGGGACAACGCAATATCAGGTTTAGAAGCGGGCTACGGCCCGCTTGGTCGGGCGGTAGCCCGACCCTAAACGATGTGTAAGGACTATGGCGGATGACGCAACCAGAGATCGAGTTCGTGCATTGGTGCGCGATGTTTTGAGCAAAGCCGCACCGGCTGAACTCGAAGCGTCAACTCCCGCACCTCCCGCAAGCTTCTCCACTTCGTTCACACCTGTTGCGCCTACAGCCGGCGCCGAGATCACACGCGATGAATCCGCGAAAGTAGTAATTACGGAAGATGACGTCCGGGGGCTCGAGCGCGGCTCGGTGCTACGCATCGCCGAAACCGCCCGGCTGACTCCGCTGGCCGCGGACATTATCAGCGAGCGCGGCATTGAAATCGTGCGGCGCGTTCCCCGCAGCGGGCCAACACAGAAACGAACGGTTGCGGTAGGGGCCGATCATGGCGGCTTTCCGATGAAGGAAGAACTCAAGAGCTTTCTCGGCGAACTCGGCCATCGGGTTCATGATTTCGGCACCAACTCAGAAAGCGCGGTTGATTATCCGGACTTTGCGCATGCAGTCGCGCGCGCTGTCGCGGATGGTTCGGCAGAAGTCGGTATCGTGATCGACGGCGCCGGCGTGGGCTCAGCGATGACTGCCAACAAAGTTCCCGGCGTGCGCGCGGCCGCGTGCTATTCCGTGGAAGTGGCGCGCAACTCGCGCGAACACAACGGCGCCAACGTCCTCACGCTTGGCAGCAAGACGATCTCCAGCGCCGAGATGCGCGACATCGTGCGCGCCTGGCTGGGCACCGAACTCACCGAAGACCGCCACCGCAAGCGCGTTGGGAAGATCGATGCGGTCGAGCGGCAGTACAGCCGCTGATCCCGACTGGGAGAGCTTGGCCACCTATCGCGAACAAGACGCTCGTGTCGTAATTTGGTTTCGTGCATTTCTCCAGCCAGACAAAGACGCTCCACCAAAATTAAACGAAATCGCACCAAGACTAGTTCTGCTTCGGGTAATTTCGTGGACCGTCCTTACTGGGCAAAGAACCCTCTCGCAAAAATAGGACATCGACCCAACCCAGACCATTACTGGCTGAACGCTGGGCGTTGGCGTAAAATGATTTTCGCCGGCACCGCAGCAAGTATTCGCTTAAGGCTTAATCATGGCGCAAGAAATCGAAACACAGACTCCCGCATCGCCCGTCGCATCAGCGCCACCACCGCGCATGACCTACGAAGAGTTTCTCGAGTGGGCGGACGAGGACACGCGGGCTGAGTGGGTTAACGGGGAGGTGATTCTAATGAGTCCGGCATCGAAAAGACATCAACGCTTGGTTAAGTTTTTGATCTCGATACTCGGGGCTTTCATTGAGGCTCACAATCTTGGCGACTTGTTGCCCGCACCTTTTCAAATGAAGAGTGGCTTGGACCTGCCCGGTCGCGAGCCTGACCTGATCTTCGTAGCGACCGAACATCTTGACCGTATCAAAGAGAACTACCTCAACGGTCCGGCCGACCTGGCAATCGAAATCATTAGCCCCGACAGTCGGGCCCGTGATCGCGGCGATAAATACTACGAATACGAACAGGCCGGGGTGCGAGAGTATTGGCTAATCGATCCGCTGCGTAAGCAGGCAGAGTTCTACCGGCTCGGCGCGGATGGGATTTACATGAGCATATCAGTCGGCGATGATGGCGTCTTTCATGGTCACGTGATTGAAGGTCTCTGGCTCAAAGTGGATTGGCTCTGGCAGGACCCGCTCCCGACACTGATGTCGGTGCTGAAAGAGTGGGGATTGGTAAATTAAGAATCGTTAATAATGCCTTATACAAACAACGGCGATTTTGAACAACTGGTCGAGCAGATCACCGATGTGATCTACGCTCGGTTGAATGGCGATCAATCCGACCAGGCGGCCATGTGCGGGTGCACTTCGGAATGCTTTCATCGCTGTCCCGAGCGCATGCACCGGGTCGTGGATGCCGGCGCGGCGCGTATTGGACTTGTTTTAGGTCAGACCGCTTCGGCACGCGACTGGGCCAGCTTGATCGACCATACTCTTTTGAAACCCGACGCCACGGAAACTGAGATCAAACGCCTTTGCGAGGAAGCCGCGCAGTATCACTTCGCTTCCGTTTGTGTAAACCCGACCTGGGTGCGCGTGTCGGCATGCAATCTTCAGGGCAGTGGCGTTCCGGTCTGCACTGTAATCGGATTTCCGCTCGGCGCGACACTGCCCGATGTGAAAGCGTACGAAGCCCGCCGCGCGATTATGGAAGGCGCGCGTGAAGTAGACATGGTTATCAACGTCGGCGCGTTGAAGAGCGGTGACGACTGTCTGGTCGAACATGACATTCGATCAGTGGCCGAGGTCGCGCATGAATACGACGTCACCTGCAAAGTGATCATCGAAACCGCGCTGTTGACCGACGACGAAAAAGTTCGCGCCTGTCAGGCCGCCAAACGCGCCGGCGCCGACTTTGTTAAGACCTCGACGGGATTTGCGAAGGGCGGGGCAACGGTTGCCGACATTGCGCTGATGCGCCGCGTCGTGGGGCCTGAACTCGGCGTGAAAGCCTCCGGCGGCGTGAAGAATATCGAGGACGCGCGCGCGATGGTCGAAGCCGGCGCCACTCGCATCGGGGCCAGCGTCGGCGTGAAGATCGCGCAGGAAGCTGCCGGCGTCAAAAGCAACGGCCGGGCGCCGGCGGGATACTAAGTCCTTCGAATGCGTTTGAAAAATTTTATCATTGCCCTGAGCCTGATGGGCCTGGTCCTCATCAGCACTCCCGCACAAACTCCCAGCCAGGACGTCGATGTCATTCGCACCGAAACCGATCTCACCACCCTGCTCTTCACCGCCACGGACAAAAACAATCGCTATCTGACAACGCTGCAGCAAGCCGACATTCGCGTCATTGAAGACGGAGTGCCGCAGACGCTCTTCACCTTTCAGCGCGAAACGGATCGCCCGCTGTCCATTGCATTCCTGATCGACGTAAGCGGTTCCGAAGAGCGAACGCTTCCGGACGAGAAGGGGGCCGCCCGCACGTTTGTCGAAAACATTATTCGATCCAGTAAAGACCAGGCCGCCGTCATTCCGTTCGAGGGTTATGCGCACCTGGAACAGCCTCTGACGCGCGACATGCTTGGCATCTATCGCGCATTGGAAGCCGTGGAAGTTGCCTTTCCTTCGTACCTGGGTTCCGCTCCGCCGATCGGCGGCATTACGTCAGGGCCAGGCACCATCGCTCCGCCGCGTGAAGGGACTACGGCAATTTGGGATTCGATCGCCGTGACCTGTAAGGAGGTTCTGGCGCGCAGCGTGGGCCAGCGGCGGCGCGCGATCATTCTCTTAACCGACGGATTTGACACCAGCAGCCGGCTGATGCGCAGTGAAGCGGTCGACCAGGCAATTGGTTTTGAAACTGTGATCTACGCGATCGGGATTGGCGATAAAAAGCAGGAAGGTGTCGATAAGAACGCGCTTAGAGATCTCGCGGAGCGCACTGGCGGGCGCGCGTTTTTCCCCAAGAAGCAAGAGGACATGACTGCCGCTTTCGCGGAGATCGAACAGGAGTTGCGTTCGCAATACCTCCTGGCCTACTCGTCGACCAATAAAAATCGCGATGGGTCATTTCGCAAGATGTCGGTCGAGGTTACTAATCCCGAACTCCGCAAACAGCAGCTAAAGCTCCGCTACCGGCCGGGATATTTCGCGAAGCGCGGGCAGTGAGTCACTACGCAATCTTCTTCTCAATCCGGCGATCCGGGACCAGCCACATCACTGCCACCAGCACATAAAGAGCGCAGGCCAGCCAAGACCTCACAAATGCGAGTGGGATCGCCGCCAGATAGATCACCATCGAGATCTTGCCTTTGAAATCCGCGCCCAGCGCGGTGGCCAGGACTGAATCTCGCGCGTGGATTGAAAGCAGCGCCCGAGCCAGAATGAAATACCCGATGGCCGCGCACAGCAGCACCACGCCGTAGAGCGCCACGGGCACGGCAGCAAATTTATTTTCACCCATCCAACCAGTGACAAATGGAATGAGGGACAACCAGAAAAGCAGATGCAGATTCGCCCACAGCACTCCACCGTTAACGTGCTCGACCACCTGGAGCAGGTGGTGATGATTGCTCCAGTAGATGCCGAGGAAAACAAAGCTAAGCACATAGCTGAGAAATACGGGAGCGATCGGCGCGAGCGCTTGCCAACTAGCGTCATGCGGCACTCTTAATTCCAGCACCATAATCGTGATGATGATCGCAATCACGCCATCGCTGAATGCTTCCAGCCGGCCTTTACTCATTTCAGAATCTTCCTCATCGGCACCAGCCCAATAGTCACGCCCTCGCCCACCTCGAGTTCAACCCGATCTTCTCCCTCATAACCGCAGGCGCGGTAGAGTTTGATTCCCGGCAGTGTAGACATCAACTCGAGCGATTGAAAGCCAAACGATCGGGCCGCCTGTTCGCAAGCGTCGAGAATCGCGCGCGCGACTCCCTTGCGCGCATGTTGCGGGTGAATAAAGAAGGCGCGAATTTTGGCGGGCTCGGTTGCGGGATCAAGGTCGCTGGCGTCGCGCGTAGGGTAATGGTCGCCGCCAAAGAGAGTCTTCCGTCGACTCCAGCCGCCGCAGCCAATCAAGGTTCCGCCACAATCCGCCACGAAATAAGTCCCATCGAGAATCAAGTTAGTATCGACGCCAAAGACAGTGGCAATCGCGCCTTCAATCTGCGCGTCGGAGTAATCCGCGCGGCTCAAACCACGCGCTGATTTTTTTGTGAGTTGGGAGATCGCATCGCGGTCAGAGAGCGTGGCCTTGCGGATCGAGTAATCCATGCGAAGTGATGATAACGCACTCGCTGTAGTAGCCCGCGCAGCGGGCGGCGATATCAGTAGCCCACAGCGCAAGCTGTGGGTCGCGGCCATCAGAAGATCCATTGAGCCCCGGAGAGGCGACAGGTACAGAACAGCGAACGGTAGCGACCTGATGCGAACATTCAACTTGTTCGCAGCGGTCTCACTGCAAAGTATCGAACATTGAGCTTAGCATCCGCTCGCTACCGCTCGCGGTTCTGTAACGATTGTGCTGTATGTCGCTAGCTTCGCGAGCTTAATTGTTCTCAAAATACACGTCTTCCCACAGCTCGCGCTGTGGGCTACTGATATGACGTCCGCTTCGCCGACTGGTTGAGTGTTTCAATTAATGTCTCGCGGGAGCAAGCGCAGCAACCCAGCGGAATCGATGCTATGGAGCGCAACGTAGCACAGCACGACCCACCTGCTCAAGATCGCTGAGGCCCGTGAATTCTTCAGACAAACCTTGAAACCCCTCCCACTTTCCCTATATCCTCCCACCCGACTCTTATGGCTTCCAAACGCAACTTGCTGGCGGTGATTCTTGGCGGTGGCGCGGGCAAACGTCTGTTTCCGCTGACGCGGGATCGTTCGAAGCCGGCGGTGCCACTCGGTGGTAAGTATCGTCTGGTCGACGTGCCCATCTCGAACTGCATCAACTCGGACGTCATTCGCATGTTCGTTTTGACTCAGTACAACTCGGCGTCTTTGAACAAGCACATCGCCACGACTTATCGCTTCTCGCCGTTCGCCGACGGGTTCGTAGAAATTCTCGCCGCCGAGCAGACGCCCGAAAGCGGCCAATGGTTTCAGGGCACCGCCGACGCCGTACGCCAGGTGCTGCCGCACATACGCGACTGGCGCATCGACACTCTGCTGATTCTTTCCGGCGATCATTTGTATCGCATGGACTATCGCAAATTCCTGGCGCGTCATGACGAGAGCAACGCCGACATCACGATTGCGGTCATCCCGATCGTGCCTGACTCAGCCAGTGAATTTGGTTTGCTCAAGACTGACAAAGACGGTCGCGTCATCGAGTTTCGCGAAAAGCCCCAAGGTGAAGCGCTCGAGGCAATGCGCGTCGATACCAGCACCCTCGGTCTCACTCCAGAGGAAGCCGTCGCGCGGCCTTACCTCGCTTCAATGGGCATTTATGTTTTCAAGTATGACCGGTTGGAAGAAGTTCTGGCCGAAGACAAATCGCGTCTGGATTTCGGCAAGGAAGTGATTCCGGGAAGCATCCACAAATACAACGTGCAGGCTTATCTCTTCGATGGTTACTGGGAAGACATCGGGACGATTGGCGCTTTCTACAAAGCCAATCTTGACATGACCACGGCAATTCCACCGTTCAATTTGTTTGACGCGGAAGCGCCTCTGTTAACGCGCTCGCGGTATCTGCCACCGTCAAAGATTGATGACTGCGAGATTCGCAATTCGATTATCAGCGAGGGCTGCATCATCAACGGCGCTAGAATCAATAACTCACTGATCGGTTTGCGCAGCCGGCTTGGCAACGGATCGCAAATCGAGGCTGCTTACATAATGGGCGCCGATTTTTATCAAACCCTTGAAGATATGCAGGCGGATCTGGCGACCGGCCGGCCCTACATCGGCGTCGGTAAAGGCACGATTATTCGCCGTGCGATCATCGATAAGAACGCGCGCATCGGCGCTAACGTTCGTCTGCTGAATGAAGCCGGAGTAGAAGAGGCGGACGGTCCGAACGGGAGTTATTACATTCGCGACCGGATCATTATTGTGCCGAAGAATGGCCTGATTCCGGATGGCACCGTGGTTTGAGCTGGTGCAAAGCGGGAGCAGTCATTTTCCATTTGTCATTTGAGATTTTTCATTTTTCATTTGGTGAGTCCGCTGCGGCGACGTTCGTGTGATTTCGTGGATCGCCTGCTTGTCTGAGAATAGAAGAACGATCCACGAATTCACACGAACCAACACTAACAAGAATCCACCAATGGCAAATGGAAAATCTCAAATGACAGATGGAAAATGACGCGGTCGTCCCTACTACCGCTCCCGGTTCTGACCCTCTCCCGAAAAATCCTTTTTCAAAACCGGCGGCCTGGCTTGGTTGTTGTTCTGCTGCGCCGCCGTCGCGTTTGCGCCCGGCTGGAAAACGTAACTGTCGCGAGTGCGAACCACCAATTCAGGCCGGTTGACGCGGACCTTAACGTTGCGTCGCTCTCCCGCACTCGGAGCGTTTTTCGGATAGTAGCCCAGACTGTATTGTCGTCGGAGTTCCTCGGCCACCGAGCGAAACGCGGCATCAAGATTCTGCTGCTCGGCATTGTAGAGACGCGCGCCGGTCACGCGGGCCAGCTCGTGCAGATACTGATCGGCGAGTTCATACTCGCTCCGGCTCGCTCCTGAACCGCCGCCTCCCGGCCAATTGCCGCCACCCCCTCGACGCCCATTACGCCCGCCTCCGGGATAGTTGCCGCCGTTATTGCCCCCGCCATTGCTGCCGCCCCCAAGTATGACCCCGAGAACATCGAGGAGACCGCCGCCGCCTCCGGTATTGCCCCCCGGATTACCACCACCGTTACCGCGGCGGCGCGACCCGCCAGAACCGGGCCAACCCAAACCCATGTCAGCAGAGGTATCGAATTGAACCGGATAGATCAGCGCGTCGAGTTCTTCGGCATCGCGCACGGTGCTTTCATAGGTCGCGTGCTTGCTGGTCGTATCGACTCCGTCGGTGAATAGCACGATTGCCTTACGTCCTTCGATACGATTGAAAGATTGATTAATTACCTGATCGACTGCGTCATAAAGCCGAGTGCCCGCGCCTGGTTCCGTCTGACGAATCGCGCTGCGTAGTGTGTTGCGATCATTGGTCGGTTGCGCCAGGATGCGAATCTTATCGCTGAACGAAACGACCATCACTCGATCGTCGGCTCGCAGTTGTTCGACAAAGGCGATCGCGGCGTCCTGAATCTCACCCAGCTTGTCCCGGGTGGAGCCGCTGGTGTCGATCAGCAGGGCCACGGTGAACGGTTTCTCAGTCGAAGCGAAGTACGCGACCTTTTGTTCCACGTCATTTTCCCAAACACGAAAGTCATCTTTAGTCAGATTGGGAATGTATTTGCCATCGCGGTCCATCACGCTGACAGGGATGCTGACGAGGGTCGTCTCAACGCGCACGACGTCGCCTTCGCTGACTTCTTCGGGTCCGGCATCTTTCGTTGAAGTCGTTGCCGGCTTCTGCTCGTTAGGATCGCGGTTCGCGCCTCCCAGCACCGGCGGGCGTGACGGCCGCGCGGTTCGCGAAGCGTCATCCGTCTGGGTCGTAGGCTGGGGCTGGGACTGCTGAGCTGGGGTTGAACCGACCCTGCGTGGGCGCGTCTGCGCTCCGGCAGTCTGCATGAGGGCCATCGCGAATGAACACAGCACAATAAAAGCAAAGATTTTCTTCATGACGTAAACTCCGTCCGGGGTCGTAACCCGCTGGCTTTGCCGGCGCCTGGAACCGGGAATATTGTGCGCCGCGCCTGGTTCTTCAAAACAACGCTTCCTTTGATGCAGCGGGCGGCAAAGAGATGCTTTGAAAGGTGCAGTCGACGCACTGGCGACTGCGTTCCGCTGGCGCAAGTTACTAATTGGCGCTATTCGGTCTTTTCAGAGGAGAGAAATTGGGGAGAGATATCAAATCTGACTTGACGAAGATAGCACTCGAATATGTTTGGGACAAGCTAAGGCGGTAGCTGGGTAGTGTCCTAATTTGAAAGTTACAGATTCCATCCGTCTCGGATCATCCCTCTTGCTTGATGGATCTGCAAGTTTCCCATCGTATCGTGGTGGATAGGGAACCGCCCCTTGCATTCAGCGCACTGCAAAATATCAAAGTTTTGGCTGGCGTGGCGCATAAAGAAGCTAAGTGGCGTTTGGTCGGCGGGGCAAAGTGGATTCTGATTCTTATCCCAATACAGTCCGAACCTCAGAAGGGGCTTTGGTGCTGGCAGATTAACAGACTCTGGCGGAGACGTATTTGTAGCTCGAAAAGAAAAAGCGGCGAAGCCTTAGCCCCGCCGCTGATTGGTTCGGTTAAAACAAAAGCGGCGAGACTGAGAATCCCGGCGCTCTTATTGATTTCGCGTTTGCGTCAGCCCAGTCGCGAACGACGGCGATGCCTTTTCCGACCGAAGATACGGCGCATCTTACTCATCTTGCGCATTTTACTCATTTTACGCATCTTGCTCATTTTACGCATCTTGCTGATCTTCTTAATTCCTTGCGGCGCTTCTGCCAACGGGCGGCGGCTTGCGGCCTCGCTGAAGGCCAAGCCACCTAAAGCAAGAATCGCGCTAATCGTGGCCGCTACTAGTATCTTCCGTTTACTTTTCATGGCTCTCTCATGGTTTGAATCGTCTGGGAGCGACGCTTATATCACGGATCAGAAGGTGAGACAATGCCGACCCGGTACAAGCACCGTGCCAGAGTTTGCGTACTACGGATTCAAACTAGGACACTACCCGGTAGCTGGGAGTGTCTTAATTTGATAGGCCTGTTTCCCAAATCAAGAGACTACCCCATTGCCGCAGTCCGAGCTTACCTGGCTATCGCCAGGTTTATCGCGTTCCAAATGAACGGGAGCGTGCCCCAGGTTTGACCTCGATGCTGCGGGCGAAAAGCGAAGAGCACGATCCGGCCTTTGCCCATTCCAATTTCCGCGAGCGCAATCTTGCCCTTGATCCGCTCTTCGCCGCGCAGCCAGCCCGAGCGTAAGACATTGTCTTTCGCATAGCGCGCGACGACATGTGGTTCAGTCGAGCCCGGCCGCGAGCTGCCAGCACTTTCAAACGCCGAGCTATTGATAAAATAGGCGTTCAAGTCTTGCGACATTGTGCGCGCAATCGGATTCGACGTGTCCACGTCGAGGCCCACGATTGAGCCGGGACAATAAAAATCAGTCGAGCGCAGGCCTTCCAAAACGTTTCGCAGAGGCAACTGCCACTGCTTAATCAGCGGCCCGCACGACCCGTCAAAGCAGATCAGCGTGCCGCCGTCTTCGACAAAGCGCGCCAGGTTTGCCAGGCCTTTATTACCCAAGACGGTGTTAGTTTCGGTCGCTTCGGGATCGGCAGGTTCGCGAGTTCGGTCCGAAGGCAAAACGATCGCGTCGAATCGAGTTCGCAAGTTCGCTTCGCTCAACCCGGAATCGCGCAATGACTGAAAAGGCACATTGAAAGTATCGAAGACGTACCGCGTCCAGCCCTCATCCATATTGCCGCGCGCTCCCTGATAAATTCCAACGCGAGTGCCGGGCTTAACTGGATTGGCGACGGGTGATTTGTCAGTCGTCCAAAGCGCTAAACCGAGATCACGTCGCACATCGTTCTCGTTCTTGATCAGCGTCAGCTTTCTTTCACCCGCAGGCTCACGGATCGACAAGACCGCCGGCGCGTCCAAACCCATCTGCATTGGCAAAGTCCACCCGGCGACATCATAAGGCCGCTCCGCGTCACCCGTGGCAGTGGTGCGATCCGGATAATTCTGTGGCTCGAACAATGCCAACACGTTTTGTCTATAAGGTTGATTCAGAAAAATAATGTAGCTGCCGGCTGCGATCTCCGGGACTCCGCCAATTATGCTGCCCAGAACATTTACCTGGTGTATCTTCGGACCGCGATCACCCGGCACCGTCTGCAGGAATTGAATGCCCGTCTGCCCGTGCAACTCGCGATCAAGCCGATAGACTTCCACCCCCTGTTCAACCAGCGCACCAATCATCTTCGCTACATTCTCATCACGCCCCTGGCCTGCCGGGATCAGGTAAGCGATCGGTTGATGTTCCGCGGTCGCGGAAAGCCCCGCTTTCCCCAACTCATAAAAATTCTTGAGGTAATCGGCGCGATAGTTTGCCGCCAGGGACAAAACTGAATGGCAGGCGATCAACTCCATCTGCATGATGTCGCGCGGATGCCAGTCCCCGCCGGGCCACGGCTCGGGAAAATTTGTCGTCACGTCCAAAGCCGTGCGCATGCCGCGTGTGCCGGCGCGCGCCAGTTGATCTCGGGTCACGTTGGCGGGCGACATGATGCGGGCGCTGGCGGCTTCCGTAAGAATGCCGATCGAGTTGTGAAAGTAGGGCGCGGTGCGAAAACCACCGTGCCACCAGGTGTCATAAAGCGCATTCGTCAGCACGCCACGAAATCCCGCGCCCGTAACGTCGGCGGCCATCTTGTGACCAATCAAGCCAACCTGGCGCAGCAGCAGCGGCGCGATATGCGGATTGGGCGGATCGTAGAAAGGCGGCACAAAGAAACGCGAACCATTCGAACCCTGCTGATGAATGTCGTAGACAATTTCCGGAAACCAGTCCCTCCAGAACAGACGCGTGACGGCCTTCGTCTCTTTCAGATCCAGCATGAACCAATCACGATTGTCGTCGTGTCCGGCATAGTGATGATAGAGCTCGGGAGGCTCGCGGCCTTCCGCGGAAGTTCCCAACGTCTTGCGATAATGATTGGCAACGATGTCGATGCCGTCCGGATTCGGCGAGGGAATCAGGATCAAAATCGTGTTGCGTAAGATCGATAACGTGTCGTCATCATTAGCGCTCGCCAGGTTGTAAGCGAGCTGTGTGGACATCTGCGACGCGACAATCTCAGTCGAATGGATCGAACACGAGATGGCCACCACGGTCTTTCCTTCTTTGACCAGCCGGTCGCGCTCAGAGTCACTCGGCGCCTTGCGGGGATCGGCGAGGCGCGCTTGCGTGTCTTTATACTTTTCCAGATTCCGTATATTCTCGGGCGCGCTGATGAACACGGCGATCAGCGGGCGGCCCAGCGTTGATTGACCGAAAGTTTGCACTTGCACGCGGTCGCTGGCCCGGTCCAGGCGCGCGAAGTAATCAATGATCTGCTTCCAATCCACGATCGTGCGGTCGTCACCGGGATTGAAACCGAAAACGGAACGCGGCGAAGGAATTGCACTGGTGAGTGGGGCGCCTTTGCGTTGAGCCTGGGCCGTTATTGATAACGCGAACAGACAGATGATAATGGCAATAGTGATTGCCGAGGCTGAGCCTCGACTTCTTAAGAGGCCGATCGGAAGGCCCGAGGCTTTCGGCACATCGCAGCGGCAAAGCTGCTCTCGTTCAGTATGCATTCAGACATTACCCCTCAAGAGTTAGGCCAACGAGCTATGGCGGATAGTGACGCGGCGCAGTCTAGCACAAGACGCGGACCCGGAATCATAGGCAAGCTGCGGTTCTGGTGGTCGTGGTTTGTCGCCGGCGCGCTGGTGCTGATCCTGGCGCCGCCGATACTGCTGATCGCGCGTTTGGCAAACAAGCATGACTGGGTTTATCCATGGGCTGAATGGGGCGGCCGAACCTGGCTGCGTCTGAGCGGAGTAAAGGTCGACGTCAAGGGCCTCGAGTTGCTGGACCCAAGACAGCCTTATGTTTTCATCTCGAATCATTGGTCTTATCTGGACGCGGTGCCGTTGTTCGCCTTCACCGGGCGGCGCATGGGGCTGGTCGCCAAGAAGGAACTTCTAAAGGTTCCGATTCTCGGCTATGGAATGGGCTTTGTGAACGTCATCGCCATCGATCGATCGAATCGGGAACGCGCTGTCGAGACAATTCGGATCGCAACCGAGCGCGTCCGCTCGGGAATTTCCTTTGGTGTGTGCGCTGAAGGCACGCGCGCTCGTCCTGGCCAAATGCTGCCATTCAAAAAGGGCGCGTTTCACATGGCGGTCCAGGTCGGTGTACCGATCGTTCCGCTTGCTTTTAAGAATAGCGATCAGTTGATGGGCAAAGGAACGGGTGAAGCCTGGCCGGGAACTATCGACATGGTCATATTCGCGCCGGTCGAAACTAACTGGGTATCAAGCGATGAAGACTTGCAGAAGCTCGTCGATCAAGTCCAGGAAATGATCAGGAAAGAATTGGGCGTTGAGAAGTTAACTCCACGGCGGCCGAAGTAGTTTCTGGCAGAGTGGTTCGGAAAAGCAACGGCAAGGCGATCCACAAAACCACACGAAAAAGGAGCAGAAACCCAGACCCTGATTCGAGTTATTTAGTAAGTTCGTGGTGAGTGTTTCAGTGCCGCCTGAAGGCGGAACTCCGAACAAGTGTTGAAGGAACCCGCGCTACGCCTCATCCCCTGCACATTGACGGCCAGTGCGCCGCAGGCTCAGCAACAGGCAACTAATTGAAACGCCGTAGAATAGTCCGATGGTCGCGTCGATTAGGTTCGCACCCAGGATAGGACTCGGGTGGAGAAACCAACGCGAAAAGCTCGCTAAGATCAGGGCGATGAGACCAACAGTTCTCATCGGATTTGGGCCGAGCAGTCGAGTGCGAAAAATCATTCCTTCTCTTAACCTCCAAATAATTACTGCGCCGGAAAATCATACGTCAATATTCCGGAGACCTTCACCGCCGCGCCATCGACAATCGTCGGTTTGAATCGCGCCAGCTTGGCGGCGTCAACGGCCGCCTGCCGCAAAGACTCGGGACCAAACATTGCTTCGGCCGAAATTACTTTGCCGGTTTCGTCAACCAGGACCTTGACCTGGACCTCGCCAAACGCCTGGGCCTTTTTCGCTTCAGCAGGATACTTCGGCGTCGGCAGTTGGAGGGCCTTGCTGTTGAGTATGCCTCCCTCAGTCGGCGCGACGGATTCCGACTGGTCGCTGGTCTCAGGCTTCTGTGTCTGAGGCTGCGGCGTCGGGCTTGGCTTTGATTCAGGCTTCGATGTTTCCGGTTTCTCTGATCCGGCCGGCGCATCGCCGACCTCAGTGATGGTGACCTTGCCATGCCCAACCATAAAGTCCGAATACTTCACCAGCATCCGCATGCGCACGACGTTACCATTGCCAAAGGTCAGCTCGTCGTCCGCGTAAGTGTAAGTCGGGAACCAGTACTTACCGTCGATCTGCTCACGATAGGTTTCGAAGGTTGGATACTTGTTGTTCTTGTCTTCGGGGACTGCCTTCCCGCGGGCCTTGACGATCTGCAGATCCTGAACGTCAACCCAGATGCGTCCCTGGAAGAATCGCTCTTTGATCTTTTTCGGATCGGGCGCAATCTTTGGACCGACATCAAAGACATAAAGATCCAACTCGTCGATCTTCTCTTTTCCGACATAGGTGAACCGGTACGAGCTGAGCTTGGCGGCTTCGAGGGCGAAAGGATTAACGCCTCCGAGATCTTCCAGGTCCTGGGCTGTAATATTGATCTCAGTCAGCGTGGGCATTGGGAAGAAATTTATTTTTTCAAACCGATTTCCCAGATCGTCAAAGGTGAAGAAAGAAACCCGATGATACTCGCCGGTCACCTGCCCGCCCATGCCAATTGTCTGCACCAGCGCGTCTCGCTTGAAAGCATACGTGTTCAGCGCCTGCCGAAAATGGGTTTCTTTGGCGGTAAACGCGCGAACGATCTCGTCAACCTGCGCGGGAGGTATGGAACTCGCGGTAATTGTCGCCGCCGCCGGGCCTTTCGCGGTCGCGCTTGTTTGTTGGCCCAGCGCCTGTCGCCCGGCCGTCGATAGGAGCAAAGTCGCAAATAGAGCGAGGCCGAAACCAGTGCTAACTAAACGGAGACCAGGTTGAACGAATGTCATTTGTAGTTTCCCTGCGCAACTGAGTATTGAAACCAACTTAGAGCCGGCGGCTCGTGGATTATAGCAACGGACCTGAGTCGTGGCACGTCTGGGCAGTCAGATGAGCGAAAAGCCGGACCTGTTGCCAAGGAAATCAGTTGCCTTTACCAAACAGCCTAAATGAACTCGGCACCACCGCGTTGGTTGGAGTGGTAGGACGCTGAAGGGGTCCGATGCAATAGCCGGGGGCAACGCCCCGGATCGGCGCTTGAGATTGCTGTCCCGGCAGGCGTTTGTTTAGAGTTCAAGCAGCTTTTGCTTGGAATCACAACCTGAAGGTTGAACTCTGAACGCAAACTTACTCGCGACCCATCTCGCCTTCTCTTCGCTTTGCTCCGTCCTTCGAGTTAAGATGTGTGGTTTGCGAGAGCCATCAGATTCCCCACTGTGTCTCGCAAGGATTAATCATGACCCAGGAAGCTATCGAAGTACGGGGCGCTCGCGTCAACAATCTTAAGAACATCTCGTTCTCGATCCCGATTAACCTCATGACCGTCGTCACCGGCGTCAGCGGGTCGGGTAAGTCTTCGCTGGCGTTCGATACGATCTATGCCGAAGGCCAGCGCCGCTATGTTGAATCGCTTTCCGCGTATGCGCGCCAGTTCCTCGAGCGGATGGACAAGCCGGACGTCGACGAGGTGCGCGGCATCGCGCCCGCTATCGCGATCCGGCAAAAAAACTCGACGCGGAATCCGCGCTCGACCGTGGCCACCCAGACTGAAATCTACGATTACCTGCGACTGCTGTACGCGCGGGTGGGCATTACAATCTGTCGGGTCTGTGGCCGAGAGGTCCAACGCGATTCGCCGGAATCTGCAGCCGATGAAGTTCTTAAACAGCTCAGCGAGGACACGCGTTTCTTTGTTCTATTTCCAGCCCACGCGGGCCTGCAAATTGAACCCAATGGCACTGATGGGGATGTGCCCAAGTCGGCCGGACGAAAAGGCAAACAAAAGGAAGTCCGCGGGAACCTAAGCCGGCAGGCGATGTCTCGGAATTTAGTGACGGCCCATTTGATGAGCCTGATGCAGCGCGGCTTCACCCGGCTAATACACGAAGGCAAGCAAATCGATCTTACGTCTCCGGATGATTTCGACCGAGAAGACTTTGATAACGTTTACGTCCTGGTTGACCGCCTGGCGGCCCGGGAAAATATTCGTCAACGTTTGGTGGATTCGCTGGAAACTTGTTTTCGCGAAGGCCACGGCCAGGCGGTGGTGGAGACTGCCGCGGCCGAGCCGGTGCGGCTGCGCTTTTCTGAAGGCTTCGAATGCAAATACGACGGCACTGTTTACCCCACACCCGAGCCGCGTCTCTTCAGCTTCAATAATCCTTACGGCGCGTGTCCGACGTGCCAGGGTTTCGGCAACACTATCGGTCTCGATCTCGATCTGGTAATTCCCAATCCGGGCTTGACGCTCAGCGAAGGGGCAATCGAGCCGTGGACCAAGCCACAGTACGAATGGGCTCTGACTGAATTGCGCCGCTTCTGCAAGTCTGAGCGAATTCCGATGAACGTCCCTTTCAATCAGCTCACCCGCCCTCAGCAACGCGCAATTATAAACGGCAAGGGCGATTGGAGCGGCATCCGCGGATTCTTTGATTGGCTCGACACCAAGAAATACAAGCTGCACGTGCGCGTGTTCATGTCGAAGTATCGCGGCTACACGCTGTGTCCCGAGTGTGAAGGCGGGCGGTTGAGACAGGAAGCGCGCGACGTGCGCGTCGGTGGCCGGACGCTGCCTGAAGTCTCGGCTCTTTCAATTAAGGATGCAGCGGTTTTCTTTGAGACGCTCGAACTGTTGCCGGAGCAGTCGGCCATCGCCGAACGTGTATTGTTCGAAGTGCGCCGAAGACTGCGGTTCATGGTTGATGTCGGTTTGGATTACCTTACTTTGAATCGCCTGGCCTCGACTTTGTCAGGCGGCGAAGCGCAGCGAATCCAGCTCGCGACTAATCTCGGATCGTCTCTGGTCGGAGCGTTGTATGTGTTGGACGAACCTTCCATTGGTTTGCACCCCCGCGACAACGATCGTTTGATTCGGCTGCTGCACAATCTGCGCGACATCGGCAACACGGTGCTGGTGGTCGAGCACGACGCGGACATGATGCGCGCCGCCGATCACATTCTGGATATCGGGCCGGCTGCGGGCGAACTCGGCGGGCGGCTGATGTACGAAGGAGACTTTCCGGGGCTGATCAGGGATTCGCAATCATTGACGGGACGTTATCTGCGCGGCGAGTCTGAGATTCGCGAGCCGAAGCATCGCCGGCCTTTGCAGCTCAAGCGTCTAAAAGTCCGTGGCGCAGGCGAGCACAACCTGAAAAATATCAACGTCGATGTTCCGCTCGACATGCTGGTCTGTGTCACCGGAGTCAGCGGCTCAGGAAAATCGACGTTGATTCATGATTGCATTTATGCCGGCTTGAAAAAGCAGGGCGGCGATTGGCAGGGTCACGTCGGTGCCTTTCAAAAGATTGAAGGCGCGCAGCATATAGACGAAGTGATCCTGGTAGACCAATCGCCCATCGGCCGCACGCCGCGTTCGAATCCGGTGACCTACATCAAGGTCTATGACGCCATTCGCGAAACTTTCGCCAACACGCGCGAGGCCCAGGCCCACGGATTCGATCCTTCGCATTTTTCTTTCAACGTGCCGGGCGGACGCTGCGAAGTTTGCCAGGGCGACGGCACCGTGACGGTCGAGATGCAGTTTCTCGCCGACGTCGAACTGGTCTGCGAAGAGTGCAAGGGCACGCGCTTCAAGCAACAGGTTCTGGATGTTCGTTATCGCGGTAAGAATATTCATGACGTCCTGAACATGACGATCCGTGAAGCGCTCACCTTCTTTCGCGACATCACGAAAATCGTAAACAAGCTGCGCGTCATGGACGAGGTCGGACTGGGTTATCTGCGTCTTGGTCAATCAGCCACCACGCTATCCGGCGGCGAAGCCCAGCGGGTAAAGCTGGCGGCGCATCTGGCAAAACGCGCCGGCGCCCGCACGCTTTACATCTTCGACGAACCTACGACGGGTTTGCACTTTGACGATATCAATAAACTGCTGGCTGCGTTTCGCGCGCTGATCGACGCCGGCGGATCGCTTTTGGTGATCGAGCACAACCTCGACGTGATCAAGACCGCTGATTACATCATCGACCTGGGGCCAGAGGGCGGCGACGCCGGAGGTTATCTGGTCGCCAAAGGCACGCCGGAAGAGATCATGAAGGTGAAAGAGTCACACACGGGACGATATCTGCGGGAATATTTGGCGCGGTCGAACGGTAAAGCCAAGCTGCCGGCCGCGTGAAGGTGCTGGCGTTTTCGACTTTGGCGGCTCTGCCGTCTGATGTGCGTAAGGCCTACGGCCTTCCGACTGTCTCGGTAGACGTCTTAGTGCGTTCGCGCTGAATTCTTGATGCAGTCACGGATAACAGAGGTGGCGTAGTTGTAAGTCCGTACGAGATCCGAGAGAGAGAGTTCAAAACCTCAGCACATCTGCAATCTTGAAACTACGGATTGGCGCAAGTAAAAACGACGTCAAGGCGATTTGACCTTTGCTCAACATGGGCAGTAGCGCGGCCCAACAGACGGAAGGACACGACAGTGCTCTCGCCGCTTCGCTGAGCCTTGACCTCCGCAAAACAGCGCCCTCGAATCAATGTGAGGCCCGAAACTTCGCCGGCGCCAATCTTGACATAATAGCGATCACCGCGCCTATAAGCCTCAAAGTCGGTTAGCGAGAAATCGGAGGCTATCGAGACTCGCGAGCCCGTGGAGTCATTCTGAGCACGCATCACGATAATGTGTTGCTTTCGCTTGGGTGAATCAGTAGGAGTGATTGTCTCCGTAGTACTCGGCGGTTTCGAATTTGAGTTTACTGGACTCGTATTTGTTGGCGGCGTCGTCTTTGCCGAACGACCTGTCTTGCGCGCCGGTGCTTTTTTTGCGCTGGTGGTCTTCTTAGGCGGACTACTTGTTTTCGGCGTTTCTTTGCCAGTGCCGCCCTGGCCACGAACAAAGGCTGCTCCGCACGCGGAAAGCATAATGACTAGAACGGTTATTGAAGGAGCTCTTGTTTGGAAGCTTTTCATCACAATTCAATTCGATTCAATCAGAGCAGCCTCGGCTTTGAGATTCGTTTCGCAGTCCATGTGTATTTGCCGACCTCGCAACTATCTCCATTGCCGCGGATATCATTGCCAGTAATCGTCCCTTCCTCTGTAGTTGGACAATCATCCTGACTTAAATTCAAGATCACTCGTCTTCCGCGTTGTCGCCAAGTGCCCTCAAACCGATTCTTAGGAGCTCCCTCGCCCTCCCTACATTTCAGTTTCCCGCCCGATACAAACTCATACACATAAATTTCGCCGTTGCTGTCCTTGAAGTCCCATAGGGTTCCCCCCAAGGAGTCGGCACTAATTGTCGGCCGCGCGGATTTCTTTAGGGACTTTCCTGAGTTATTTGTATTACCCCGTCCCGTCCCGCCCTGCGGTGCGCATCCTGCGCACCTTGTCACCATCGCCATGCTTGTCCACAAGACAGCCAGCATTGCGGCGACTATGGTTGACTTGGCTATGCGACAGTTTCCTCTCACAATTCACCTCCGACATTTCTCCAATGCGTTACTACTTTTCGATATCCTTAGCACAACGAAATCCCGTCTGAGAAGAAGCGCTCGCATAGCGTGAGGGCCAGCCCACGCGATACGTAGTCGTTCCATAGTCTTTGGTTGATTCGTAGCTACCGCCGCGAATCACTTTCAAATCTCCACTCGGTTGATTCGCAGGCAGACGACCACCAGGATATGCCCGGAAGTTGGTGGCCGTCCATTCCCATGCATTACCAATCATGTCGTATGCGCCAAACGGGGATGTGCCTTTGTATGTGCCGACATCCGCCATTGATTGCTCTGCGCCGTTCGCATTCGCTGAGCCTTGCCTCCAATCATTGCCCCAGGGATACAGGCGTCCATCGGTGCCCCGCGCGGCAAACTCCCATTCTTGTTCCGTAGGCAGACCCTTGCCAGCCCAACGGGCATATTCGTTTGCGTCATACCAGGTCACGCCCGTTACCGGCTTGCGCGCAGCACCCAAGGGAACCGATCCGTTCTTCCAGGTTGCGGGTGAGGGGTGATTCGTAGTCTTCACGAATTTCTCGTAGTCTTCGTTGGTCACTTCGTAGGTGTCGATATAGAAAGGCTTCACTGTTACTTGATGCGCGGGACGTTCGGCTTCGTCGCCACTGTCGCGGCCCATCGTGAACGCGCCGCCGGGAACATAGACCATGCCCGAAGGCGGGCTGGGTTTGTTGTCAGCCTGTCCCGTCTGTTGGTCGATTCTTTGCTGGCTCTGACTAGCCGTGTCCTGCACGTTGGTTCTATCCAAAGACCAGATAAAAATGCCGGTACCTATTAAGGCCAGGAAAACGAAAGCACCTATAATCAAGTAAAGCTTGGTTTTGTCCTTAGCAATTACTCCGAGCGCACTAGTTCGACTAGTCTCCGCCGGGATTTGAGCAAACTCGAATTTCTCAGGCGCGAAGGCGGGCAATGTCTTAGGCGAAGGAGGCGACGGCTCAGCACGCTGTGATTGCCGCACGTCAACGGACAGTTGAGGATCGATGGCGTCTCCTGGTTCGGACGCGAAAACCTCTAGCACTTCACCATCGTGAGTGCAAAACTTCTGCGGAATGCTAAAGGTTCGATTACATTTAGGGCAACGTTTCACTTGTTGCGGGCGAATCGTCGCAGCTGGAACAGTCAACGGAACCCTCGCAGCGCGCCCTCGTTCTTCTTCAACAACCGCACGCGCTTCCGCTTCACGCTTTGATGCATCCGCCTGTCGCCTTTCCTCTTCGGCCCGCCTTCTCGCCTCGACCTCAGCCTTCCGGCGCGCTTCCACTTCCGCTTGTAACCGTTCTTCTTCTGCACGCTTCCTTATTGCCTCAGCTTGGCGTTCTGCCTCTTCTTCTTGTCGCCGTTTCTCTTCCACTACGCGACGGGCCTCTTCCTGCCTCCGAGTCTCAGCCTCCTGTAATCGATGCTCCTCTTCGGCGCGGCTTGCTGCTGCCTTAGCCTCGCGCTTCTTTTCTTCTTCGCGTGCGCTCCGTCTCACTTCGGCCCGGGCGTATTCCGCCTCAGCGCTGTGACGTTCGTCTTCGTCCGCCGCGTTCCGGAAAGCTTTTCGCATCTCGGCCGCGCTGATGGGACGGTGCTTGCGGCTAATGGCCATCGCTTGATGAATGACGGCCGCAACGTTTGACGAAGCCTGCGAGTTGAGCTCTTCAATTGGCTGTAGGGGATCGGGCTGATCGTCTTCGATAGCGTGGAAGCGAGCCGGCGCATCGATTGGTGCTACGCCCGTAAGCAAATGGTAAAGCGTCGCGCCTAATGAATAGATATCACTGCGCGCGTCTGTGCCGTGAGCATGTATCTGTTCGAGCGAGGCGTAGCTCGGAGTGTAGCCGCGCACGCTGCGACTGGTCGCGAGCGTTGGCATCTGTCCGAGTGACCCTTTGGCCAGACCAAAGTCGAGCAGGAATATCTCTCCCTGTTTAGTCAGCTTCAGATTCGATGGCTTGATGTCGCGATGCAGGATGGGCGGCTTCTGGCTGTGCAGGTATTCCAAAACCTTCAGCAACTCATCTGCCCAGCGCATCGCTTGCGCCTGAGGGAACGGGTTGCCGCGCAGATCAAGCAGTTCAGCCAGATCGTAACCCGGAATGAACTCCATGATCAGGAAATCGCCGGCGTCCTCGCTGAAGTAGTCCATTACTTTGGGCAACGCTGAGTGACGAAGATTGCCTAGCAACGAAGCTTCCCGCTCAAAGGCCCGGCGAGCTTCTTCACTGGTCCCAGCGATTGTCTCTTTGAGCGCGACGATGCAATTCACCCGCTGGTCCAGAGCTTCGTACACGGTGCCCATGCCGCCGTGCCCGAGCTCGCGGATTACGCGATAACGGTTTTGAAGAATGGTGTTGGGGGAAAGCATCGCTTGTGAGACGGTCCGTTTAAACTGTTAATGGAAAGTCTCGCGCCTTGCGGAGGCGAAGTGTCGGGTACCAACGGCTTGCATCTTAGCGAAGTTTCGCCGTATGCGCTAGAGTGTTGCGAAGGAAAAGCTTATAGGCCCAACATCGTGAGCCAGCGAGGGGAGTCCATGAGTCTGAAAGAGCAAATTACCGGCGACATGACGGCGGCGATGAAAGCCAAAGACGCTGCGCGCACTTCGACTCTGCGCATGTTGAAATCAGCAATCAGTTATCGCGAGATCGAAAAGGGCGCCGCACTCGACGATGAAGAATTGTCCAAGCTCCTGCGCACGCAATTGAAACAGCGTCGGGATTCGGTCGAACAATACCAGAAGGGCGGCCGGCAGGATCTCGCTGACAAAGAAACCGCCGAGATCGCGATCATCGAAGGCTATCTTCCGCAGGGTGCCTCGGCAGGTGAGATCGAACAAGCGGTCACCGCTGCGATAGCGGAAACAGGCGCCACATCAATGAAGGAGATGGGCGCGGTCATGAAGGCCACAATGGTCATTCTGGCCGGTAAGAATCCCGATGGCCGTGCCGTTAGCGAAACAGTGAAGAAGAAGCTGTCCTGAACTCTCAGTGTCCCCGTTTCAGGTGAACTCGTCACGCGATGCATCGCCTCGCGATAAAGAGGCCAAGCCTCATCAGATAATAAAGCGCCGCCGGAAAGCCAGAGGCTTTCCGAGGTAGCTTTCCCCCACAGTGGGCTAGCGCCATTACGGAAAACCTTCCAATGTTCGTCCTTCTGTGATAGAAGTGGGCCATCCTTGGAGGCGTCAGCCTTCGCAGCCAACGCCTACCAGAACCCGGCATGGCTTCGGATCACCGATGCACCCAATCGGCAAAAGCCGGACACGGCCTTTAAGACCTCTTGCGGCATCTCCGCAGGACCTGTTCAGGACTAGTTCTTTGACGACGCCCGACGAATTTAGTCGTGTGAATTGTGTTCGCCCCATTTCCTCTTGTTGACCCTTCGTTTTCTCTCAAGGAGGTCCGGATGAAAAGACAGCTCCGCAGTTTGGCATTCGTTGCACTAACCCTCAGTTTGCTTACGACCCAGGCTTTGGGAAAGAGATCCTCGGACTTCGTCAAGCGGCACGAACGCAACACCATATCTTTGGAACTGGAATTCACAAAGAAGAACCCGAACGCCCTGCAACGCGTCATTTCGTTTCTGAACTGGGGCGCCAATGGATACGCCACCGGCTTTGTCGTCGGTGACCATCTGGTCATGACGGCATATCACGTCGTGTCCGGAGATCTGGACGAATCCAAGAAACTGGCGCTGGGATTTTCACGCACCGACATACTCGAAGCCCGCGCGTATACCAACGGGTGCCAAGCGAAAGTTTTAGGAGTGGACGTGAACGCCGACCTGGCCCTGCTGGAGGTGTGCGGCGGCACTCCAAGAGAAGCAGTCTCGCCGTTGTTCCAATTGAACCTCAGTAAGGACGAAAAGCTAATGCTGATTGCCCGGCCCCACGGCGACAGGGTCGTCAGTCGGGGTACCTTCTTTGGCGCCTACAGCCTGAAGGGTGTCGACTACTGGTCGGTAAAGATTAGCGCTCGTGACGGCTTTTCCGGGAGTCCCGTTTACAACGAGAAGGGCGAGGTTGTCGGAGTTTTCAGCGGCTATGACTGGGCGCAAAGACTGGCTGTGATCAGCCCCGGGCTAAGAGCGCAAAAACTTCTGGAAGAATACGCGCCGAAATTGAGCCCTTAGCTGTTCGCGGAAGAGCTGGTGAGAGTTTCAATGCCGAAGCGAGAGTTGCGACGATGACTCGGCCGATTGTAACTCCAGCTTAGGATCCCAATAAGCCCTGTCGGCCTCCTCAGCGCTCATTGCCTTGCACGGTTGCCCTTTCTGGACAAAACAAGCGGTCGACACCAGGTTTTTGTCTTTGTCGACGATCCAGGACTGCTGAACTACGCCCCGTTTTGCCGCGCTGGGCATAAACACCTTGACCTCTATAGAGTCATAGCTGTGGGCCTTGACGTAAAAAATAATCGTTCTCGTGATCGTCTCCTTGGGCTTTAGGGAGGCGTCCGTAAAAAGTTTGCCAACAGCCACTGTCGTTTTGGATTGTAACGTCGCATCCTTCGCAGCGAAATTATCGGGATCTTCCGGTATCGGCTGGTCGGCCTTTTCGAGAAATGGTTCGTTTTCTGCAGCGGCGGCGATATTAACTCCACGAGCAATCCACGCGCTCGGCAAAAGATACACTTCCCGCGTACTGGGATTCGTCGCTGAAAACTTCACCTCAATCGCGCTAAGAGGATCTTCCTTAGCCCCGTCATCCGAACTGGCGGAGCCCACTTCCTTGAGCTCAAGATTCATACTAATGTTTATCGGCGCTGAGCGAGGGACGAATATTTCTTTGAAAACGAATGCGTAAATACCCCAGAGGGCCGCGATGACAATGAACACCGTTTGTACCCAGGTATTGATCGTCTTCCCGACGGTTTTCTGTTCTGAATCTGGCATTCCAGGATCCTTTCCTTGCCAAGTTGAGAATTTGTCTCGGCGGCCTTAGACGCGACGTGCAATATGGAAAGTGTTGCGCGAGTATAACAGAGTTCCAATGGCGTCACGAGATTGTTGCCTCAACGAGGTCCGGGCAATTCATACCTTCCGATGGAGACTTGGTAACACAACTGCCGAACATCCTTCGGAGCGCGGCGCTGGCAGCAGGGTGCTGGCCGGTTGCTTCTCGATCTACCTTCTCGTATAATCCACAGCTCGGATCTTCGGATGAGTTGTCCGGTGGGTTTTGGCCCACTTTTTCTTTTGGGCGAGAGGTTAAAAACCTTTAGGCCCGTGAACTGGCAAGAATCAATAGACCTTGAAGTCTGTGCCACCAAAATGGACCCACGGGCGGTTGCAGAGCGGGTGCGGAAGATTGCCGAGCAGACGGCCTTCGACCACGGAGTTGAGTTGGTTCACGCCGAAATCGCCGGCCCCGAAGGCCAACCGATAGTGCGTTTGTTCATTGATAAGCCTGGGGGCGTAACCCACGACGATTGCTCAAAAGTCAGCCATCAAATGAGCACCGTCCTGGACGTCGAAGACTTCATTCATTCAGCCTACGTCCTGGAGGTTTCGTCCCCGGGACTTGAGCGTGGGCTCTATAAAGGGGCCGATTACGAACGCTTCGCCGGGAGCATGGCGAAGATCAAAGTGCGCTCGCCTATCAAGGGCCAACGGAATTTTCGCGGCCGCATCCTCGGCGTTGCGAACGACCACGTGGCGGTCGAAGATCGCACCAGCGGCCGGGTGGAAATTCCCCTGGACGGCATAGTCAAAGCCAACCTGGAAGCCGACGTTGAAAGTGAGTTACGGGCGAGGCGCGACGAAAAGTGATTGATAAAGAGTTGATAAGGAAAGCGCTCGTTACGGAAAACGAGCTGAGAAGAAGTTAAATGAGCACTAGCATTGCGCAAAACATCGAAGCCCTCTGTCAGGAGCAGGGCATTGATCGCGAACTGGTAGTCGAAGCGATCAAGGAAGCCGTGCGCGCCGCCGCCAAGAAACAATTCAAGGGCGGCGAAGACATACAGGTGGATTGGAGCCCGGAAAGCGGTCTCGAACTTTCGGCTTCGAAAGTCGTGGTCGACGATGTCGCGGACCCATCGACTGAGTTGTCGATCGCGGAAGCTCGCGAACTGGGCGGCGACGAAGTGGAAGTCGGTGACGCTCTGCTGTTGCCCATGCCTATGGAAGAACTGGGCCGAATCGCCGCGCAAACTGCCAAACAAATTCTGTTTCAGAAGGTCCGCGATGCCGTGCGGTCCAATGTTTACGAACAATATATCGACCGCGTCGGCGAACTGGTCAATGGTTTTGTGAAGCGCTTTGAGCGCGGCAACATGATTGTTGATCTGGGTAACCTGGAGGCAATCCTGCCACGTGGACAGCAATCGCGCGGCGAACAGTGGAACCAGGGCGAGCGCATTCGCGTCGTCATCACCAACGTTTCCAAGGAATCAAAAGGCCCGCAAATCGAAGTATCGCGCACCTCGCCAGAGTTGCTCGAGCGCTTGTTCGAGATGGAAGTGCCGGAAATTTACGACGGCACCGTGGTCATCAAGTCGTGCGTGCGCGAGCCCGGTGAGCGAGCGAAAATCGCCGTTGTTTCCAACGAGCGTGACGTCGATCCCGTGGGCGCCTGCGTGGGCATGAAAGGTTCGCGCGTCCAGGCAATCATTCGCGAGTTGCGCGGCGAGAAGATAGACATTATCGAATGGTCGGAAGAGCCTTCGGTGTTCGCGGCGAACTCTCTGTCACCGGCCAAGGTGAATCAGGTGCGCATCACCGACATCGAAAATCGCCAGATGGAAGTGATCGTCAACGAAGACCAACTCAGCCTGGCGATCGGCAAGCGCGGACAGAATGTGCGCCTGGCGACCAAGCTGGTTGGCTGGAACATCGATATTCGCAGCGAAGAAGAATTGAAGAAGGAAGTTGCCGAGCAGATGGGCGCGATGATTGCCTCGGGAGCGCCAGTGCCGCTGGCGGCAATCCAGGTGGTCACAACGCAGCAGGCCGAAACACTCGGCGAACATGGTGTTACCGACATCGATGGGCTGGTTAATACTAACGTCGATGACCTGGTCGAGTTTCTCGACGTAAGTCTCGATGAAGCTGAGAAAATTCTCAGCGCTGCGCGCTCGGTGATAGAGGTTCGCGAACGCGCCAAGCAGTCAGCAACCCCGGAGGGTGACGAATCCGAAGCCGCGACGACGGCTGGTGAAGGCGAAGCAGATGCCACCTCAGGCGAGACCGAAGTAGAAGTCGCCGCCCCGGATGCTGAAACGTCGCCGGACCCGACGGCTGCAGGCTATGACGAAGCAGTCGAGCGCGGTGTCCCTTTTTCAGCCGAGCAAAATGTTCGCGCCGAGTACTCAGCGGATCCGGTCGCTCTTACCGAAGCCGATCCAATGACTGTGGATGAACTGGTGCTGCAGGATGCTGGACGCGATTTGCGCCCGGACGTGATCACTCCTGCGCCCGATGTGACTTCGCTGGCGGTGGCTGATCTTGAGGCCAGGCTGGAAGAAGAGGTTGCCGCGTCCGGACAGGACGACGCGCGGATCGCCGAATCCGCGGCAACTGAAACAGGTTCCGCTCTCGAATCGTCATCTGACGATAAGGCCGCTACGGACGAGAGCTTGAAGGACGAGAAGCAATGAGATGCTTCCGATAATGCGGCCAAATACTAGCAGCGCGCGTGCATGGGCACGTCCGCCTCGCCTCCGACACCTGCTCTAGCAGGGCGCTCTTAAAGTGCTCCTGCGGAAGGTGGGCGAAGGCAACCACTTTTCGTAAGCAGCAAGGAGCGCATGTCAGCAGTTACTCACAAAGTTCGCATATACGATCTCGCTAAAGATCTAAAGATCGACACCAAGCGCCTGATTGAAGAGGTGCGGCGCGAGGGTGTGGATGTCAGTGTCCCCTCGAATTCGATCTCGAAAGAACTCGCCGAAAAAATTCGCGAGAAGTACTTTCCCAAAAAAGACACTGCGGTCAAACGCGCGATTAAGATCGTTAAGAAGGCCGCTCGTCCAGTTGTGGAAGAGGCGCCGGCTCTCGAGGAACCCGCGGTAGTTGCCGCGCCAATCGAGGCCGCTGAACCTGAGAAGTTCGTGGAAGAGGAACCGGCCACGGTTACTCAAGCTCCGCCCACTCACGTAGTTCGCAAGCTCTCTCCGGCCATGCGCGCCGAAGCGCCGGTCGAGCCTGAGATAGTCGTCGCTCCTCCTGAAATGCCGGAGCCTGAATCCGCCCCGGAACAAATTGTTTCTGAAGACGCGCCTGCCCCGCCCGCGACGGTCGAAGCCGCGGCGCCTCCTCCTTCGCGCCAGGTGCGCGTGTTGCGGCCGACCGCAGCCGCCCTAAACGCGGGCATTCGTCACGGCGAGCGCGCCCCAGCGCCGCAGCCAGCAGCACCTACCGCTGCCGCCGTTGCCGCGACAGCCGTGCATGAGCGTGGCCGCGAGCGCGCGCCGCGCGGACGGGTCGAGTACGCCGGTACTCCGGGCGAGACAGCGACGCCGCAAACAACTTACATCCCGCCTCCTGACGCGGGCCGGCGCCGCTCGCGGCGCGGATCAACGCGCGGCGGCAAACGACCGGGAGAAGGAAAGGGCGGGAGGTTCGATCGCGATTTCATTCCACCGCCGCAAGCGCTGACCCTGGAACAGCGGATTGCCGGACGCATGGACAACACTCCGGGCGTGGGAGAGTTGAAGCCGGTGCGTTTGGTCGAGGGCTCGACCGTCAAAGAGTTTGCCGAAAAGCTCGGCATCAAACCGAAAGATGTGGTGGCCCTTCTGCTCCAGCGCGGAGTATTCGCCACTATCAATCAGGCTTTGGAAGATGAAGTGGCTGCCGAACTCGGCCAGCGATTCGGTTACGAAGTCACCTTTGTGCCCTTCGAAGAAATGATTGCCGAGGAAGAATTTGAAGAACTGGTCGCCACTGATGCCGATGACGTCGAAGTGCCGCGCGCGCCCGTCGTCACCGTGATGGGTCACGTCGATCACGGCAAGACTTCCCTGCTCGATGCCATTCGCACCACGAATGTGGCCGGCGGCGAAGCGGGCGGCATTACTCAACACATTGGCGCCTACAGCGTGCAAGTTCCCAGTCCGGATAATCCGAACGAAACCCGGCGCGTGGTGTTTCTCGACACTCCGGGCCACGAGGCGTTTACGCTGATGCGTGCCCGCGGGGCGAAAGCAACTGACGTAGTGGTGCTGGTGGTGGCCGCGGACGACGGCGTCATGCCGCAAACAATCGAAGCAATCGAACACTCTCGCGCCGCCGGCGTTCCCATCGTCGTCGCCATCAATAAGGTCGACAAGCCCGACGCGAATCCCGATCGAGTCAAACAGGAACTCTCTCAGCAGGGACTTAATCCGGTTGAGTGGGGCGGCGAAACTGAGATGGTCCAGGTCTCTGCCAAGAAGCGCGAGAACATCGAGAATCTCTTGGAAACCATTCTACTCACCTCCGACATTCTGAACCTGCGCGCCAGCACGACACGTCTGGCATCGGGAGTCGTGCTGGAAGCAAAGCTCGATCGCGGCCGTGGCTCGGTCGCGACTGCTCTGGTTCAGCAAGGCACGCTGCGCGTCGGCGATCCGTTTATCGTCGGGCAAATCTTCGGCAAAGTCCGAGCCATGTTCAATGATCGTGGCGAAGCGGTTAGCGAAGCAGGCCCCGCGACTCCAGTCGAAGTATTGGGACTGCAAGGCGTCCCACAGGCCGGCGAAAGTTTCCAGGTAGTCGCAGACGTGAGCCGGGCCCAGCAAATCTCCGGTCACCGGCAAGCCGCCGAGCGTCAACGCACGCTGATCAAGTCGACCAAGCGCGGCATCGAAGCCCTCGGTGAAACCGAGGTCAAGGAACTGCTTGTGGTCCTCAAGGCCGATGTGCAGGGATCAGTCGAAGTCTTGAAATCGACGCTGCAAAAGATGTCCAGCGAGCGCGTGAAAGTAAAAGTAGTGCGCTCCGGTGTGGGCGCCATTACTGAGTCGGATGTGCTGCTGGCTTCGGCTACGCAGGCCGGGACCCAGTCTACCGCCGTCGTCATAATCGGATTCAACGTGCGCCCGGAATCGCGCGCCGGCGATCTGGCAAAGCAGGAAGGCGTAGACATCCGGCTGCACTCGATCATCTACAAGGTCGAAGAAGAAATTAAGGCCGCGATGATCGGGATGCTCGAGAAGATCGAGCGCGAAAAAATCCTCGGCAAAGCCGACGTTCGCGAAGTCTTCCGCGTACCGAAGATTGGCGCTGTCGCCGGCAGCATGGTCATCGACGGCATCATGAAGCGCAACGCGCGCGCCCGTTTGATCCGCGATAGCGTGGTGGCGTGGGAAGGCAACATCATTTCCCTGCGCCGCTTTAAGGACGACGCCTCTGAGGTTCGCGAAGGCTTTGAATGCGGCATCGGGCTGGAAAACTTTAACGATATCAAGGTCGGCGACCAGATCGAGGCTTACATGATCGAGCGGGTCGCCGCCACGGAACTCTAAGAGTTTTGTGTTTGGAGTTTCGGGTTTCGAGTTAATCCGGACCTCGGAACTCAAAACGTGAGACTCGAAACTGACTTGTCATGCATCGCCCGGAGCGTATTGCTGAAACCTTGCGCGAAGAGATCGCGCAGATCGTGGGTTACGAATTGGAAGACCCGCGCTTGCTCCTGGTCACGGTGACGGAAGTTCGCGTGGCTGACGATCTCCGTGACGCCAGCGTTTACGTCACGGTGCAGGGCGACGAAAAGGAACACGTGACGGCCTTGCGTGCGCTCCAACACGCGGCGCCGTATGTGCGAAAGCAACTTGGATTTGCGCTGAATTTGCGGCACACCCCCGCGCTTCACTTTGTCCGGGACACGGTGGAAGAGAAAGCGGAACGTGTCAGTTCCCTGCTCGAGAAGATCGAACCCGTTAGTGAAAGGACGAAGGATGCGGAATGAAATGCGAATTTCGGATTGCGAATTGAATTCGCGGTTCAATCCGAAATTCGCAATTCGAAATCCGCAATCTTGCAATGCTTAGCCAGGTAGTTGAACTTATTGAAAACAAGAATCGCTTTGCGATTACTTCCCACGTTCGCCCGGACGGCGACAGTCTTGGTTCCTCGCTCGGTCTCTGCTGGCTCCTGCAGGCGCTCAACAAAGACGTCGAAGTCATCATGCGCGATCCCGCGCCTCATTCTTATCAAAAGCTTCCCGGCGCTGACGCGATCAGGGTGACGCCCGCGGTCGACCGGCCGTACGACGGCGTCTTCGTGATTGAATGCTCAGACATAGATCGGCCCGGGTTGATCGATCTGGAAAAGCAATTCGTCGTTAACATCGATCATCATTCGACGACCCAGCTTTTCGGCACCGTCAATTGGATTGACTCGACCGCTTCAGCCGTCGGCGAGATGATTTACAACCTCTGCAAAGCCACCGGCGTCCGCGTGACGAAAGAAATTGCTGAATGCGTCTATACCGCTTTGCTGACTGACACCGGGTCGTTTCATTACTCGAATACAACTGAGCGCACGTTCAAGATTGCCTCTGAGCTGGTGCGCATCGGGGTCAAACCGGCCAAGAGCGCGGAAGCGATTTTCGGCAGCTATCATTGGTCCAAAATCGAGTTGCTGAGCCAGGTGCTGGCCACGGCCAGACGCGATGAGAGCGGCCACGTCGCCTGGATGCGCCAGACTCTGGAAATGCAGGAGCGAACGATGGCGTCCGACGAAGACGCCGACGGCTTCGTTAACTATCCTTTGGCGGTCGGTGAAGTCGAAGCCGCTGCACTTTTCAAAGAAAGCGCGCCGGGCGTTTATCGCACCAGCCTGCGCTCGAAGGGCGACGTCAACGTCGCGAAGATCGCCGAACAGTTCGGCGGCGGCGGACATCGCAACGCCGCCGGCTGCACGCTAAAGGGCGACTGGGACGAGCTCGAACAACAACTCGTGCCCCTTCTGCGCGATGCCGTCGAGCGCGCTAACGGCTTGAAAGACGTTACCGAAGACGCGCTCATGTCGGAACCGCCTGCGGTAGCGGGCGGTTGATGATCCGATCAGGTCGACTTCGGTGGCCCGCGGTCGACCACTTGAGTTGGCGAGCTAATCGACAAGAGTAATTCAAATGCACCTACCGTAAGCGTGTGGAACGATACGGACATTCCTCTAGCTTTCCTGATTACGTTTCGCTCTTACGGGACGTGGCTTCATGGCGACCAGCGTGGCTCCGTCAATCGTTTTCGCAATCAATACAAATCGCCACGTTTGCCACCCGAAAAGAAATGGCTGGAAACAAACACGCAGCGGCTCAAGAAAGAAATCGTTCTGCTTGATGGAACGCAACGTCGCTGCGTCGAAGCGGCGGCACGCGAGACTTGCGAGATTCGGGGCTGGCATTTGTTTGCAATCAATGTGAGAACAAACCACGTTCACTTGGTAGTCTCAGTCGGCGAGAAGAAGCCGGAGATTGCTCTCAACGCATTCAAGGCAAACGCGACACGCAGGATGCGCAACAGCGGCTGTTGGCGAAGCACGATGAGTCCATGGGCTGATAAAGGCAGTAAGCGATACCTGTGGAATGAACAAAGCTTGGCGCGCGCCGTTGATTACGTGATTAATGGCCAGGGCGATGATTTGCCCGATTTTGACTAGTCCGGGCAAAACCGCCAGCGTAAGGCGGTTATCGCTCAGGTCAGAACCGAGAGCTTTGATATCCCTAGTTCAACGGCCCGCACCGCAGGCCGTTCTGACTTCATGTCCACCAAAGAAAAGAAATACAAATGGCGTCGTGAAGATTATCAGGAGCAGACTCGCGGCCTCCTCATGGTGCACACCGGCAACGGCAAGGGCAAGACCACCTGCGCGCTCGGCCTGATGATGCGCGCCGCCGGGCAGAACCTGAACTGCTGCATGATTCAGTTCATGAAGTCGCGCAACGACCGCTATGGCGAACACGTCTCCGCCGAGAAGCTGGGCATCGAAGTCCACACCATGGGCGACGGCTTTACCTGGGACACGAAGAACCCCGAACAGGATCGGCAGACCGCGCGAGAGACATGGAACCTTTGCGTTGAAAAACTTCGCAGTGGCGACTACGACATGCTCGTGTTTGATGAACTCGTTTATGTTTTGAGCTATGACATGCTGCCCGTCGCCGAAGTGCTGGAAGAAATCCGCGCCGCCCGCGAAAGACAACCGTCGATCCACATCGTCGTCACCGGCCGCGACGCGCCCAAAGAACTAATCGAAGCCGCCGATCTCGTTACGGAGATGACTGAAGTGAAGCATCCGTTTCAAGCGGGGATTAGGGCGCAAAAAGGGATCGAGTTTTGAGGAGTCCGCGCAGCGGACGACCGAAAATAGCCCAGCACTTCAGTGCCGGGATCAGTTGTCCTTCCTTAAATAGGTCCGTAAAGCGGAACCCTGAAAGACTTTGCCAGGACACACTTCCTTACAAACCTCTGTCGCCCGCTACGCGGGCTTTGAAATATATTTCCCTCTCATTACTCAGCAGTGAACTGCTGGGCTATTCTCGGTCGTCCGCTGTGCGGACTCTAAATCGACCCCGGTCGCTACCGCTCCCGGTTCTGTAACCTCGCCTTTTGTGCTACCCTTTTTCGCATCAACTCCAAATAGTGAGTTTCCATTGTTAAGTTAGGTCCTGACTTCTGGTCTCTGACTTCTGATTTCTGTTTTTATCGCCCATGCCCTGGTTTCGGAAAAAGAAAGGCAAGATCGAGCCGGTGCGCGACTCTGAGCGCGTCGTCCGGACTGAGAATGTCTTTGTCCGCTGCGAAGAGTGCGGCGAGCACCTCTATAAGAAAGAACTGGAAGAGGCGCTCCAGGTTTGCGTACACTGCGGTTATCATTTTCGCCTCGGCGCTTACGATCGGTTGGAGAAGCTCTTCGACGACGGCTACTGCGAAGAGCTGGACTCTGAAGTCGTCTCGATCGACCCGCTGGATTTTGTCGACAGCAAGCCCTACACCAACCGCATCGCACAGGCGCAACGCGCCACCGGCCTGCCGGAAGCTGTGATCACCGCGCGCGGAAAAGTCGGCGGCCATCGTGTCTTTGGCGGCGCGATGGACATGAATTTCATCGGCGGCTCGATGGGTTCGGCGGTCGGCGAGAAACTGACGCGTCTGATCGAGCACGCTATCAGGGAACGAGGCGCGGTGATTATCGTCGCCGCCTCAGGCGGAGCGCGCATGCAGGAAGGCACGCTGTCGCTCATGCAAATGGCGAAGATTTCAGCGGCCCTGGCGGCCCTGGAAGAGCGACATCTGCCTTTCATCTCCGTGCTCACCGATCCGACGACCGGAGGCGTCACGGCGAGCTTTGCCATGCTCGGCGACTTGATCATTGCTGAGCCGAAAGCTCTGGTGGGCTTTGCGGGGCCGCGCGTAATCGAACAGACGATCCGCCAGAAGCTGCCGAAGGACTTTCAACGATCCGAGTTTCTCCTGAGTCACGGAATGATCGACGCCATCGTCGACCGGCGCGAGCTTCGTGAATACATCATTAAAGCGCTGAACTTCATGATGAATCCAGACATCACCAGCGAGAGCACGGCGCAGCTCTCCGGGTTGAAGTTCCAGGTCAATGCCTGAGTTTCAGGTTTCAAGTTTAAGGTCGAACAGTGGAAACGCCTTGCGGCTTTGCCGCCTGATGTGCGGAAAGCCTGCGGCTTTCCGAGCAGACCCTTTTTTAACTCATGAGGCTTCGCCTCTTGTTTTCGCGAGGCGAAGCCTCGCGGATTTTCTGAGCAATCTCAGCGGTAAGGCAGAGCCTTACTCAAGCGGCGAAGCCGCACCTCAAGGTCCAAGCTGGTGCCCGAACTTGAAACCTTAAACCTGAAACTATAGATGAACTTCGATGAAGCCCTTTCCTATCTGTTGAGTCTCGGCCACGAGACACTCACCATCAAGCTTGGGCTCCGGAACACAGAAACACTCCTCAACGCTCTCGGAGATCCCCACAGGGATTTCCCTTCAGTGCAAATTGCGGGGACCAACGGCAAAGGCTCAACCGCGGTTATGCTGGACTCGATCTGCCGCGCCGCGGGCATTCACACCGGGATCTTCACTTCACCTCATCTGGTTTCGATCACTGAGCGCATCAGGATCGACGGCGAGCAAATTTCCGAGACAGACTTCGCGGCACTTACCGCGCAGGTCAAGACAGCCGCAGAGGAATTGATCAAGCAAGGCCGTCTGGAGACGCCGCCGACTTTTTTCGAGCACGTGACTGCCATCGCTTTACTCGCTTTTCGGGAAGCTAAAGTTGAACTGGCGATTTTAGAGACAGGGCTCGGCGGCCGGCTTGACTCAACCACTGCCGCCGGCGCCGACGTCGTCGCGATAACGCCCGTGGCAATGGATCACGAAGAATATCTGGGCGACACTCTGGCTGAAATCGCCGCGGAGAAGGCGGCGATCATTCGTCCGGGCGTAACTGCCGTCGTCGCGCCACAGGATGAAGAAGCCCTCGACGTGATTGTTCGTCAAGCCCGGCGCGCCGGCGTTACGCCGAGATTCGTCGGACGCACTCTTCCAGACTCTCACGGCAACATCTCGATCGGTTTACTCGGGCGGCATCAGATCGTGAATGCGGCGACGGCGATTGCTCTAGCCGAAGCGCTGCGCGAACGAGGCTTTGCGATTACCCGCACGGAGATCATTCGGGGGATCGAGACGGCAACGCATGCTGGACGCCTGGAGCTATGGGAAGGCCAAGCGGGGGCAGGCCGGCCCGCAATTCTTTTTGACGGCGCTCACAATCCCGCGGCCGCGCGGGCGCTGCGCGATTACCTGGACGAGTTCGTCGCTCAACCAATCACGCTGATCTTTGGAGCGATGCGGGACAAGGCGCTCCCGGAAATGGCGGCAACTCTGTTTCCCAAAGCTAATGAACTAATTCTTACCGGACTCGATAACCCTCGCGGCGCCACAATCCAAATGTTGATGACGGGCGTGCCCCTCACGTTTGATCAAGCGAGAGTGCGCCTGGTGTCATCCGCCTCAGAAGCACTGCGGATCGCGAAGGTCGTAACACCGGCAGGTGGTCTGATTTGTGTTACGGGATCGCTGTACCTGGTCGGCGCGGTACAGCAGATCTTAAATGAATCTTCAGGCGTTGCTCATGGGCGCTGGGGCAACTAAACTGGCAGGCCGCAGGTTAACAAGTTGCGCTACATAATATGTCTGAATCACCTGAGTTCCTGGATTCCAAAAAGATTTTCTCGGGACGTGTGTTCGATGTCACCGTGGACACAGTGCGCGAAGGCGACAAGACTTACACGCGCGAAGTCGTTCACCATCCCGGCAGCGCGGTCATCCTGCCGGCCTTCGACGACGGCACGATCGGCCTGGTGCGTCAGTACCGCCATCCGGCGGTGCGTTACCTGCTTGAACTCCCGGCCGGGACCTTGAACGATAAAGAGCGTCCCGAAGAAGGCGCAGCCCGCGAGTTGGAAGAAGAGTTAGGGCTGGTCGCAGGGAGGATGGAAAAGCTCTCCGAGTTTTTTGTCTCGCCCGGTTTCTGTGAAGAGAAGATGTGGCTGTATCTCGCCACCGATCTCACCGCCACTGCCCAGCGTCTGGAAGATGATGAAATGATCGAGGTCGTCCGCTTGCCCCTCGACCGCGCTTTGCAAATGATCACTGACGGCGAGATCGAGGATGCCAAGACGATTATTGGATTGATGCTCGCCGCGCCGCGCATTGGTATCTCGGCTTTCGCTCCTGATTATCCGGCAGTTTGAAGGCATGTCTCGGCACCGCCCCGCACCATAGACCGGGGACCCGGAATGGCACGACCGCTTTCGCTCCGTTGGGAGCGAAGTATTTATAGAGGCCATTGTCCGGACCCAACCTAGGCTCCTAAAGGAGCCAGGTGAATCTTTTGAATATCTTCGCTATAAATATTTGGCCTCTAACGAGGCCTGAAAGCCATGCGCTTTTCATGCATCAGACAGGTACTTAACAAAGTTGCTCGCTCTCGTTGACTAGGGTATCGTGCTACCGAAATCCCGCAGTCCCGAACAGACCGTCATGAAAAATAAACCCCTGATTGCCTTTCTTTTTGGCCTCGTCATCGGCGTACCAGCCTTAGCCCAGCAGTCGATCGACAGCATGATCGATCGAGAACTCGCGCAGCTCGTCGGCACCTACAAGATGCTGCATGCCGCGCCTGAGCTTTCGCATCATGAGGAAAAGACCTCCACCTTCTTCGCCGCACAACTGCGCACGCTTGGCTTCACGGTTACCGAACGAGTCGGCAAGTACGAACGGGCCGACTTAGTCGGATACGGCGTGGTAGCCGTAATGAAGAACGGTGATGGCCCGACGGTTTGGGTGCGCACCGACCTCGACGCGCTACCGGTGGAAGAAAAGACCGGCGTGCCGTATGCCAGCACGGTGAAAGCCAAGAACGATGCCGGGCAGGATGTCAGCGTGATGCATGCGTGCGGTCACGACATTCACATCACCAACATGATCGGAACGGCAAAGATGCTGGCGCAACTGAAAGATCAGTGGCACGGCACGCTGGTGATACTCGGACAGCCCGCGGAAGAAACTGTCACCGGCGCACGGGCCGTGCTTGCTGATGGTCTGTATGCTCGCTTTCCCAAGCCGGATTTTTTGCTCGCATTGCATGACAGCGCGGACGTGGAAGCCGGCAAGATAACTTTCTGTGCCGGTTATGCGATGGCAAGTTCGACGTCGGTGGATTTGGTTATTCGAGGCTTGGGCGGCCATGGTTCGAAACCAGAAGCCACGAAAGATCCCGTCGTCATAGCGGCGCAAACCATCATGGCGCTGCAAACAATAATCAGCCGCGAAAACTCTCCGCTCGATCCGGCAGTAGTTACCATCGGATCGATTCATGGCGGGACCAAACGGAACATCATTCCGGACGAAGTGGTCCTGCAACTAACGATTCGCACTTACAAGGAAGAGGTGCGCCAGCATATTCTGGCTTCCATCGAACGCATGGCGAAAGGAATTGCGTCCGCGGCCGGCGTGCCTGATGATCGCGCACCCATACTCACAGTGATCGAGAGCGAGGGAGCTCCGTCGCTTTACAACGATCCGCAACTGACCGAGCGAATTACCAACGCTATTGGCCGGGCGATCGGAGCCGAGAATGTGTCTAAGGCTCCACCCTTAATGGCCAGCGAAGATTTTGGCAGGCTCAGTCTGGATCATCAGATTCCATCCGTAATGTTCTGGCTCGGCGCCATTGAACCGTCCAGAGTCGCAGCCAGTCGCAGCTCCGGAAAGCCTCTGCCTTCGCTGCACTCGAGTTTGTTTCAGCCGCTGCCGGAACCGACTCTGCGCACGGGGATCAAAGCAATGACCACGGCGGTGCTGGAGTTGATGAAGAAGTAAGCTGCGGGCTCAGGGTTGTCTTGCTCCCTTCTCGCTTTGGGAGAAGGGTTGGGGATGAGGGCGCTTGTACGCGGACGATCCCCAGGTCCCTCTCCCAAAGGTAGAATGAGCGCACCGAGTTCTTTTGTGTAAGGTTTGTAGAGAGCTTATAGAAAGCTTGGCACCAAAATAAATAATCCAGCTTCAACCGATACGAGGAGCATCAATTATGGGCAAAGGTGATCAGCGTTCGCGGCGCGGCAAGATCCATCGTGGAACTTTCGGCCGTCGTCGTCCAAAACAAAACAAGCGCGCCGTTAAGCCGGTCGCCGCAGTCGAGAGTGCACCGAAGAAACCTGCTCGTAAAGAAACTGCGGCCGCTGAATAGACGTAACAGATGAACGTGCCGGGCGCGCCCATGATGGCGCGGTATTTCACGTTGAGCCGACTTCAAATGAGATTTGCGATAGGCAAAAGTGTTCGTGAACAGACGCAGATAGGCGTCAAGCGAGCCTCCGAAGGATCAGGCACGGACTCGCGGGCGCCGCATTTTGAGTTGGGACGCCGCGGAGAAGCGCTGGCCATCGAACATCTCGAGCGCGCCGGTTATCGAATCGTGGCGGCAAATTTCAGCCTTCCGATTGGGCGCAATATGCGCGACGTTCTGATCAGTGCTGAGATTGACGTGGTCGCTTACGATGGACCCACGCTCTGCTTTGTCGAAGTCAAAACTCGTGCGTCGGACGAATTCGCGCCACCGCAGGCTAATGTCGACCTGCGCAAGCGCAGACAGATTGCCCGCGCGGCGCGCGGCTATCGCAGAATGCTCGGTCTGATGACTGAGCCGTTTCGTTACGATGTGGTGACAGTGCTGCTGCCTGGTAAAAATGAACACGGCGCGAAGGTCGAACTCTTCAAGAAGTTTTGGACAGATGAAAAGCTACGGAAGCGAAACTGGCACGAACCTCGTTGGGACTAGCTGAAAGTTCGGGCCGCAAGAAGGCACAAAAGGCTCAGGAAAATATGAGGAGAAGGTCAGACATAATCGCTTCTGCTCGCAGGATTTTTCCTCGAAACCGTTTTGCGCCTCTTGTGCCTTTTCGTGGCAACGGTTCGACCGCGGCTAACGCTGCCCGACGTTTAAGGGGTCGTTGAGTAGCCCAACTCCAAATGTATTCTCATGAATAGCCTCGATAGTTACGTTGGTCAGACTCTCGATGAAAAGTACCGGCTTGAGCGTCTACTCGGGCAGGGCGGCATGGGTGCGGTCTATCTGGCCACTCACCTGGGCACCGAACGTTACGTCGCCCTCAAGCTGATTACGCCGCAGTTCATGCTCAACGAAGAGTTCGTCGAGCGCTTCAAGCGTGAAGCACGGGCCGCGGGACGGCTGCGACATCCGAACGTAGTTGACGTCACCGACTTTGGTTTTGCGCAAGCAGGCAAAGAAAGAGTTGCCTATCTCGTCATGGAATACCTTGACGGTTGCACGCTCAGCGACGTGCTCGCCGAAGAGAAGCGTCTGCCGCTCTACTGGGTAGTCGACATTCTCGAACAGGTTGGTTCCGCGGTGCACGAAGCCCACCAGCAGGGCATAGTCCATCGGGATCTGAAGCCCGACAACATCTGGCTGGAACCAAATGCCCTCGGTGGTTATCGCGTCAAGGTGCTCGATTTTGGTATCGCGAAGCTTGCTGAAGTAAGCGACGTCCCGGTGGAACCAGCCGCCGTCAGCCTCGGTACGCAGAGCGTCGATGAGACGGCTACGATCCATTTCTCTGAGTCACCATTGGCGGCAAAAGCTGCTGCCGGCGCGGCCGAGCCAGAGATAACGAAGGTGGCGCTTAATCCGATCAGCAATCTCGAATCAGAAACCTTGATTCAGCCCCTGGCTCGAGCGGAGGCTACGCAACTGATCGCAGACGATGGACGAGCAACCCGTTTAGCCGAACACGATCCACGCGCTACGCAAGCCGGCGATCAAGCCGATCAGACGCGGCTGCTGGATGGGAGAGCGCAGCACACGGCCGCGGCAGGAGCGGTTGAACATCGAACCACCGATGCGTCCTCAACAGCGGCCACGTCGGGCTTGACGCGTGTGGGAGCGATTCTGGGGACGCCTTTGTACATGTCGCCGGAACAATGCCGGGGCGAGAACCTGGACGCGCGCTCAGACATCTATAGCCTGGGTATCATTGCTTATCAGATGCTTTCAGGGTCGCCGCCATTCACGGGCCAGACGACAACGGTCATGCGCGCGCACAACGAGAGCCAGCCCAAGCCTTTACGAGAGCACGACGGGAAGTTGCCCAAGCGAGTGTCGCGTCTAATCATGTCGGCGCTGGAAAAAGATCCGGCCGCTCGGCCACAGACCGCGGTGGCTTTCTCCAACGCGCTGAGGGCGAACGCCGATGGACTGGGCGCGCTTTATCGTCGCGCGTTTGCGCTCTACAGCGAATACTTTCCAAAATTTTTGAAGCTATCGTTGCTGGCGCATATTCCGGTCATCGTCGTGACCCTGATGCTCATCGCTGTGCGACTGGCCGAGCCACGATTGAGCAGGGTTACGAAAATCGCTCTGCTCATTCCCATCTCTTTGCTTCAGCTAGCGGCGGGCTTTGTCACTCCATCGATCATTTCCGGGGTCACTGCAATCATCGTCACTCAACTGGCCGTCGCGCCGCTTAAGCCGGTGGAACTGCGCGCGGCCTTCGCCATCCTGCGACGACGCTGGCGGCCATTCCTTAAAACCGGCATCCGCGTCACCTTGCGCATTATGCTCGGCTTCATATTGTTTGTGATTCCGGGCTTCGTAATGATGGTGCGCTACTCGCTTTGGGCGCCGGTGGTGCTGATGGAGGGACTGGAAAAGACAGAGGCACGGAAGCGGGCGCGCGCGCTGGCTTCGCGTTCATGGAGGACGATCATCCTCGTGATGTTGTTTCAGATCCTCGTGCCCGCCATTGTCGGAAGCGTACTCGGGGCGTTGCTGAGTGCGGCCGGCAAAGGGACCATCCATGTCAGCGTATTCACCCCGCTGACGTCGCTGGTTAATATCTTCGTGCTGCCTTTAATGGCCATCGTGCCGGCTTTGCTCTATTTGAAGATGCGGCAGTTCGGCGGCGAGACACTGAATGACGTGATGGCCCAACTGGAAGCTGAAGACGGCGCACGCAGTAAATGGCAAAAGCGGATGCGCAGCAGATTGACCAGTGTTAATACTCCACACAGCCGCGCCTAAAGCAGAACTTTTGGAGTGCGGCGCTTGTCGCCGCTTTCGAAAGTCGCGACTAGTCGCGCCGACCAAAGCGCTGACGAGTCAGCGCACTCCAAGAATCAATTCGCCGCGGTCTGTGGCTTGCTCCGGGGCGGCGCGTTCTTCACGTATTTATCAAACCAACTAATTCGTTCCGCGAGAATATGCAGCAGCGTTTCGCGTCCTGCGTAGCCGTGCGCTTCAAACGGCAGCGTCACGTAGCGAACGGTCGCGCCCTGGCCTTTGAGCGCCATATAGAAACGCTCTGACTGGATCGGAAAGGTTCCTGAGTTGTCGTCTGCTTCGCCGTGCATCAAGAGAATTGGATCCTTTACGTCGTGGGCGTACCAGAACGGCGACATCTTCGCGTAGAGATCGGGCACTTCCCAAAACGTCCGCCGCTCGCTCTGAAAACCAAACGGCGTCAGCGAACGATTGTAGGCACCGCTCTCGGCGAAGCCGGCCCGGAACAGCCGCGAGTGGGCCAGCAGGTTCGCGGTCATGAACGCGCCATAGCTGTGGCCACCGACACCGATTCGATCGCGATCGCCGATGCCCATCTCAACCACTTTGTCGATTGCCGCTTCGGCGCTGGCCACCAGTTGCTCGACATAATGATCGTTCGCTGTCTCACCCGGCCCCACGATCGGCATCGTCGGATTATCGAGAACCGCGTACCCGGACAACAGCAGGAATAAATGCGAGTAGCCGCTGACGATCGTAAAGCGATTAGGCGAGCCGGTGATTTGGCTGGCCGAATCAGGATCGCCGAATTCGCGCGGATAAGCCCAAAGGATTACCGGCAGCCGCTGGCCCGGTTTGTAGCCGGGCGGAAGGTACAGCGTTCCCGATAGTTTCACGCCGTCGTCCTTGCGCTGATAGGTGATGAACTGGTGTGTGGCGCCGCGCAGTTGTGGCTGAGGATCCGTGAAGGTGGTTACCGCGCGCTTTGATTTGCTTTCAAGATCCCGAACGTAATAGTTCGGTGGATCGCTCGGCGTCTCGTAACGCGTCAGCACTGTCTTGCCATCATCGCTGAGCGGCGCGACGACTGTTTCGTAAGACTTCGCCTCGCTGCGGAACAGCCGATCACTCGCCAGCGTCTTCAGATTGAGGCGATCCAGAAAGGGGCGATCACCTTCCGGGGAGGAGCCCAGTCCGGTGAGATAGATGAAATCCCCTGTCTGCATAATCACGTTGGCGGCGCCACCGAAACCGCCCCCGCCGAAACCTCCGCCGCCACTGTCGCGCCGCATGACGGGTGTGCCCGGATTGTCGTATGCCGCATCCTGGCGGCGGTCCCACAATTTTCGCGGCTGGGCGCCGGGCTCAAGAATCCACGTGCGCGTGCGTCGCGTCGCCCGGTCCGATTCGCTCAAGAGCGCAACGCCCTTTTCGGTAAACGAAATATTGCTGAAACGCCATTCCGTCTTCGCGACTTCAGTTGGTGTTTCCTTGAACGGTGCTGCGACGCTCATGACCTTGTCACGGAAAGGAACTTTGTTCTTCATGTCGCCGCCGTCGAGCGCTTCAGTCCACACAACGGTCGCCGGCTGATCGGGCCGCCAACGATATCCACGCGGTCCTGTCTGAACGCCGGTTAAGGGCACTCCTTCGCGTGAAGGCACATCTGCGATCCGGTGCGCGACTTCGCCGCGGCGGGTCCAGATCTCGACGTCTTCAGGAAACCCGTTCATGGGGATTAAGTGCGAGAAGGGACGCTTAATCCTTGAGACGAGCAGGTACTCATCATTAGTCGAAGGCGAAACGACGCCAAAGATTGCCGGTGTTCCGATCAGGGTCTTCCGCCCGGAAGCAATATTTATCGCGGCGATCTGGCTCGTGAAATAGTATTCGAACAGCGCTTCATCGTGCGCGGTCTTGATCATATCTTCGTAGGTTGCCGCCGGCGCCGCCTTGCCGTTGCTCTCCTGGATATTCGGACCGGTGGGCACGGACGGCTCTTGCGGCGCCGGGCCGCGGCCGGCCGGGACCAGCTCACAAATCAGGGTCGCGTTGTCATGCAGCCAGTCGCAGGGATCGCCGCTGGTGGCGTTAAGCCGATCGGTGCCGCTGACTAACTTCGCGCGGCCGGTCGCCGTATCAGCGACCCACAACTCGATCCGGTCGTCTTTCCGATTTTGGAATGAAAGACGAGAGCCGTTGGGCGAAAAGCGCACGTTCTGAAGGTTCGCTTGCGGGGGCACGACGACCTTGATTTCACTGCCATCGGCGATCTTCTTCAGCGTGATCGCGTAGATCTCGGTAGCGCGATGTGGGCCGTTGTTGCGTGGGTTGACGCGCGCGCCAGCCAGTCGCAGCATCGGTTGCGACAGTTCGGCAATAGTCGGATAGGCCTTGCGAAACGTCAGCGCCATGACCTGGTTTGAAGGACTTAGAATAGCTTGCGGCAAAGGCGGCGCATCGAAAGCTGCGACGATTTCTTTCGGCGGCATCAGGTAACGCGCTCCATCAGGAGTCTGTCCAAATCCCACCGCCGCCGACAAAAGAATCAACAGAGATGCAAATGCAGAGTTTGTCTTTCGCAAGTCGAAACCTCCCGGAAATCTTTCAGGCTAGTTGTTTGCAGAGCGCGGATTCTATCAGAAGCAGAATTTAAAGTGGAAGGAGTGCAGAGAGATTGGCCCGCAAGTAGTGAGGGAGCGCTAGCGACAGTTCCCTCTCCCTCTGGGAAAGGGAGTCTAAGATCGCTCCCGGTACAGACCTCGCCTTCCTACCCCCGGACAAACTCATACGTGATATGCAGCGTCAGCGCCGAGGGAGTTATCTCCGTCCGGATTTCCCTGGCGCGCAGCTTCAACGCTCCTTTCGCCGGCTGAATATTAACGCTGGTCGAGAGTTGCTCCAGCGTAAACAGATCGACGGGATTGTAGCGCTGGTCGATCGCCGTTTGGACCATGTTCAGTAATGGTCCGTTCGCGATGGCCGGCACATTGTTGAGATGGATGTCGCGCAAACGAAAGCGGGCTGCCAGCGCGCGCCGCTCGCGGTTGAATTCGAGATTGACCTCGGAATCCGCCCAGCCGGAAAACTCTATACATCCCAGCAGGGACGAATTGTATGCACCGGCAAACGCCAAAGGACCCGTGATGCGATTATTCTCGAAATGGACCGCGGTGCGCACGCCTTCAACTTCGCGCTTCAATCTGATCTCACTGGCGCACCGGGAGTCGGAAGCCGCACCGCCGATCGTCAAGGGCATTGCGGGCTCTTGCAAGTTATCGAAAATGGCCGTGAGAAACGAATTCAAGAACTGTTCGTTGACGGTCACCGTGGCCTCGGCTGCCGGGGCATTGGCTGCGCGCCGACCGCGAGTGGCGTTGGACTCCTGAGCAGAAACGTTGGTAGCGACAACCAGAATAACGATAAAGACAAATAGTCTGCGAACAGTTCCCATTTTAATAGGCTCCCTCACTTGAGTGATGGGGATTTCTTCCACGTCCTTTGCGTTTAAATTCTTACTTCCTCACAACCCGCTGCGCACAATGTCGTGCAAACGAATCAGGCCCACGCACAATCCTCCGCCATCGACAACAGGGAGTACATTGATTTGCGAAGGCCGATCTTCCATCAAGCGCAGAGCATCAAAGGCCAGCGTCTCTGCCGTCGTAACGATCGGATCGCGCGTCATCAGATCGTCGCACCTGATATTTGCAAAAGCGAGATCGGTGCTGCTGAGCCGCTGCAGCGAACGCCGCAAATCGCCGTCGGTGATGATGCCCGCCAGGCGGCCCTCGTTGTCGATCACATTAACCGCTCCCAGCCCGTAATGCGTGATCGTCGAAATGATTTCCATCCAAGCCGCGTCCGCTCCAACCGTCGGGTTTTGTGAACCGCCATGCATCAAATCAGCCACGCGCAACGTCAGGCGTTTGCCCAACTGGCCCGCCGGATGATTGTGGGCAAAGTCATCTTCCGTCAGTCCCTTCGCACTCATCAGCGTCATCGCCAGCGCGTCACCGAGAGCCAGCGCAACAGTCGTGCTGGTGGTTGGCGCCAGGTTTAGCGGGCAAGCCTCCTGATCTACTGAAGCATCGAGGACGGCATCCGCCCGCTGGGCAATGGTCGATTTCAGCTTGCCGACAATCGCGATCAAAGGCACGTTGCGGCGTTTGAGATACGGGAGAAGTTGCAGCAGTTCGTCGGTCTCGCCGCTGTTACTCAGCATCAAGACCACGTCTTCCGCGGTGACGATGCCCAGGCCGCCGTGCAAAGCGTCTGACGGATGAAGATGAACTGCCGCCGTGCCGCTGCTAATCATCGTAGCGGCGATTTTTTGCGCGATGATTCCTGACTTACCGACACCCAGCAGAATGATCTTTCCCTTGCAGTTCGTCAGCAGCGCTATGACGCGGTCAACCTCTTCGGCGCGCAAACGCGAAGCAGCTTTGGCAATCGCTTCCGACTCCGCGCGCAGCAAGTCCACCACCTGTGAGTAATCTGATCGTTCGTCCATACCGCCACCTTGATATACGACTAGCGAAGCAATTTGCAAGTAGCGGATCGGCCTCTCGCTCTGAGAGAGGGCTTATGAAGCGCTTCGCCTTTCTCAAATCGCCCTCGTGATAGCCAGGGACAATATGTAGTTAAGGTTCGACTCTTGGTCAGGCCCTCACCCCAACCCACTCCCAGCGGGAGAGGGAGACAAAGCATGGACATACGAAAGGCCATCCGTTAATATTGGCCCTCTTCGATCAAGTCCGGCTTTCGAGAATCCCAGTTGAAATTCGTAGGAGTCCGCAAATGTTTGCCAAGCTGCTACCGCGTGAAGAACAGTACTTTTCGCTCTTTGCGCAGATGACCTCGTACATTAACGATGCCGCTAACACTCTGGTCGAGATGCTGTCTCAACCAGACGGCGATTACCAGGAATACGTGCAGCGGATCAAGGGCATCGAGCATGCCTGCGACGACCTGACCCACAACGTCGCGACCCGTCTGAACCAGTCTTTCATCACGCCTTTCGACCGCGAAGACATTTACATGATGTCCAAGGCGCTCGACGACGTGGTGGATTTGATCGACGGCATCGCGCGAGCGGTGATGATGTACGACATTCACGAAACTACAGAGCCGGCGAAGCAGTTGGCCGGCGTGATCCAGCGCATGGCCGTGCAACTGCATCACGTAGTTTCGATGCTGCAAAAACCCAAAGGCGTCACCGAACGCCTGGTTGAACTGCACCGGCTGGAACACGAAGGCGATGATATCTATCAACGCGCCGTGGGCGGACTGTTTCATGAGACTCGCGACCCGATCACGGTGATCAAGTGGAAAGATGTTTATGAGAAGCTGGAAGCGGCGATCGATCGTTGCGAGAACGTCGCCAATATTATCGAAGGCGTGATCATTAAGCACTCGTAAAGTACGACAAGCTTCAGTTCGGGCACTGCGTCTTTCCTGGCTCCAGAGGAGCCAAATGTTTATAGCCCCGTCGATAATCAAGCTTCGGCGCTCCGTAGGAGCGCGACAAGAAACATTCCGCTCCTACAGAGCGGGGAATCAGGCCAGCGTGGGCTATAAACATTTCGCCTCTACGAGGCGAGGAAGCGGAGTTGACAACCTAATCATAGGTAGCTGAGAGTGACTGCACTTACCCGCTGGCTCCAATTCCGCTCGCTGTGCTATCGTTTCATTCCCAACAAGCGCCCGCGTAGCTCAGTGGATTAGAGCGTCCGCCTCCGGAGCGGAAGGTCGCAGGTTCGACCCCTGCCGCGGGTACCAAAAAAGAGAGGTCAGCGATCAGAAGTCAGTGGATCAGAAGCGACCGCTCTGACCTACGACCTCTATTCTCTGACCTCTGTCCTTCTGTTACTCAACCGCCCGATCCGTAATCTCCAGACCCTTATCAATAATCGCGAACGCCTCTCGCAACTCGGCTTCAGTAATACACAGCGGCGGATTCGTGAAGAACGTATTCCAGCGCACGAGCGTGTAGAGCCCTTCCTGCCGGAAGAACTTGCCGAGCGCCTGCATCTCGGGCGCGGCGCCGTTGAAAGGCGCCATGGGCTCGAGTGTCTCGCGGTTTCGCACCAGCTCAAAGATGCCGAAGAGACCGATGTTGCGCGTCGCGCCCACCGAGGGGTGGCGGATCTGTAGATCGTCCATCAGGCCGCGCATCAAGACTCCCATACTGCGCGCGTTCTCGATGAGGTGATCTTCTTCATACACCGCGATGGTAGCCAGCGCCGCGGCGCAGGCGAGCGGATGGCTGTTGTAAGTCAGGCCGCCCCAGAAGACGTTCTTCTCGAAGTGATCGGCGATCTGCCGCCGCATGCCCACCGCACCCAGTTGCACGTACGCGCTCGTCAGGCCCTTAGCCATCGAGATCAAATCCGGTTCGACCTTCCAGTGATCGATCGAGAACCATTCGCCGGTGCGGCCGAAGCCGGCCATCACCTCATCGGCGATCAGCAGAATGCCGTGCTTGTCGCACAGCGCGCGTATGCCCTGCATGTAGCCTTCGGGCGGTATTAGGATTCCGTTGGTGCCGACAACGGGCTCGAGAATGATCGCGGCTATAGTCTGCGGCCCTTCGAGCTGCAGGACTTCTTCGGTCCGGCCCAGCACTTCCTCAGTCGAGTCAGATCCTTTCTGAATTCCATGATAGAAGTCGGGGATACGGATGACGCCGGGGATGCCCGGCTCGGCCGCCCACCGACGCGGATCGCCGGTCAGCGTCAGGGCGCCGGCCGTGCCGCCGTGGTACGAACGGTATCGTGCGGCAATCTTGTGACGGCCGGTGAACATGCGCGCGATCCGGATCGCGTTCTCGTTGGCCTCGGCGCCGCCGTTGGTAAAGAAGAACGCGTCGATGTCTCCGGGTGTGATCTCGGCGAGCTTTACGCTCAGGCGCGCGCGCACTTCGGTGGCCATGAACGGATTCGCGTAAGGAAGCGTCGCGGCCTGCTCCTGGATGGCGCGGACCACGCGCTCGTCGCCGTGCCCGATGTTCACGCACATCAACTGGCTGTTGAAGTCGATGAAGCGCTTTCCTTCCGGCGTCCAGAAGTAGATGCCCTTCGCGCGCGCGACTGGAATCGGATCCACAGCACCCTGCGCCGACCATTCGAATAGAGTGTGGCGGCGGCAGAGATCGACGATCTCCTCACCCGTCATAGTTTCAGTCCTGTTTGTCATGGGCGCGATGCTACCCAAATCGGGATTGATTTTCAATGATCGGAACTCAAACCACTGCCAATTCCCAAGGAATCTGTATCACTGATAAACTGTCAACAGCGAAGCTCGAAAAATCCGCATTGCATCAAGAGTAATGGATTCCCCGGAATCCCATGAGTTCGTGTTGGAGAAGGCTGAGCACGTCATTCGGGTCCGAGCGTCCGGAACCGAGCCTTAATGCTATACTCCCCGAACGCCGAGAGGAACTGTCATGACCCAAACGGTTAGTGTAGATGAAGCCCAAAATAAGTTACAGGATTTGGTCGCACAGGCTTTGGCTGGTAACGAAGTGATAATCACAGAGCACGGCACTCCCGTGGCGCGGCTGGTTCCAGTTGTGGCTCACTCTAAGAAGAAGCGTGTGGCCGGTCTTAATCGAGGCACAATCTCGACGAGCGAAGATTTTGATGAACCCTTACCGGATGAGTTTTGGCTGGGCCAGGAATGAAACTTCTGCTCGACACTCATATCATCTGGTGGGCAGACCAACCAGAAAAACTTTCCCACGCCGCGCTCTCCGCTCTTGAGGATTAAGCTATTACTCTTGAGCGTGGCGACCGTTTGGGAAATGCACATCAAGGTTCTATTAGGAAAGTTGACGATTAGCCTCCCGCTCAAAGACCTGATCAAAAACCAACAAGAGACCAACAGTTTCACCCGTTACGCTGACGCATGTTCTGGCACTGGACGCCTTGCCCTTTCATCACAAAGACCCATTCGATCGTTTGCTGATTGCCAGAGTATCGAGGACGACCTTACTCTAGTCAGCGCGGATTCGCAGTTCTCAGCCTATCCCGTTGCGTTGCTGCAATAGTCGCGGTGAAATCGCCGGGCTGGCAACACGCCGCTCTTGCCTGGTTGACCCGGTCCGTTCCTTTGTCATATCGTTTTACTTCACCCACTGTTTTAGGGTGCCGCTTCTTGCCCATCCCCACTTGTTATCAATGGAAAACCAAACTGCCCAGAACCATGCTGTGGACGCGCTGCAAACGATCCTGCTCGTAGAGGATTTTGACGACACGCGTTTGATGATGAGGATGTGGCTGACAAAGAATGGCTACCGTGTGGTGGAAGCCGAAACCGGCGAGGAAGCAATCAGCGTCGCCCAGCGCGAGCAACCGGATCTAATCATCATGGATGTGATGATGCCGGGCATGAACGGTCTTGACGCTACGCAGCGAATACGCGAGTATCAGGCTCTGCGACGGACTCCGATCGTTGCCGTTTCCGCCTATGGCGCCAACGAGTATCGTTCGCTCGCCATCGACGCGGGCTGTAATGAATATGTCTCGACCCCATTCGATCCGAACGAATTGGCTGAACTGATTAAGAACCTGATCGCGAAAAGTGAGGCTTCAGGTGTCAATGCTCCGCCCTCCGATCTGGAAAATTAACCGGACCTTCTGGCCGCTCCTGATAGCCTTGTGCTCAGCGACCCTCGCTTCAGCTCAGCAACCAACCTGCGCTTTAAGAATCGACCAATTGCCTGACTCCGGAGAGCTGCGTGGCTTTCGCCTGGGCATGACCTTTGAGCAAGCGAAGGCCCGCGTGCCGCAACTGAAACTGGCCCGCCCGGATCAGTTTGGCGTGGCAAGAATCAGCATCAATCCGTATTTCGATCCCAGCTTCGACAAGATTGCCTTTGCGGATGTGCGTACAATCTCTTTGGATTTTCTTGATGGCCGGCTAGTCAGTCTGTGGATTGGATACGAGAGCAGTTTCAAATGGCAGACTCTCGATGCCTTTGTCGGCGGCTTCAGCAAGTCGCTCGCTCTTCCCGCCGAATGGCCATTAAAGCGAGGCGGCCGGCAATTGAGCTGCGATGGCTTCTCAATGCTGGCTTCGGTAATCGCCGGCAGTCCCAGCATTCGGATAAGCGACGATGCCGCACAGGAGACGATAGCTACTCGCCGAGAACAAGCAGCCGTCGCTGCCGAGGCCGCAGCCGCGGTCGTCATTGGCAATCAACAGACGAAGCTTTACTATCCCTCCGATTGTTCGGCCGTAATCAGCGTCGCCGAATCCAAGCGGATCAAATTCAAAGATAAGGATGAAGCCGAGAGGGCGGGGTTCAAACTCGCAAAGGATTGTCAGTGATAGTGGCACAGACTTTAGTCTGTGATCCCAGTCATAAAATCACAGACGAAGTCTGTGCCAAAAAGGAGACCACATGCTCAAAGAATTCAAAGAATTCATCGCCCGCTCAAATATCATTGACCTGGCGGTGGCCGTGATTATTGGCGTCGCTTTTGGCAGGATCGTCACGTCGCTCGTTGAAGGCATCATCATGCCTCCAATCGGTCTGCTGCTTGGAAAAATAGACTTCGCGAGCTTGTTCCTGGTTCTCGATCACTCGAAAGGCGTGCCCGTTTCGCTTGTCGATGCGAAGGCCAAAGGCATTCCCGTCATTGCTTACGGCGCTTTCATCAACGACATCGTTAACTTTGTAATCGTGGCTCTGGTGATCTTCCTGGTTGTCAAAGTGGTAAACAAGATGAGAAAAACCGATCCCGCAAAGAAAGACTGTCCTTACTGCCTGACTGGCATTCCGATCAGGGCCACCCGCTGTGCCGCGTGCTGCTCAGATCTGGCGGCGGCGTGAAATGCTGAAATGTGCTTAGGTAGCGCAGACTGCCAGTCTGCGTTACTTAACTGAACTCACTGAAACAAAGCCGGCTGCTTGACGGTCGTTCGGCAGGCTCCTTAGAATGAACTTGTAACCCCTGAGCATCGTACTAGAGTTACCAAAGTTTAAGGAGCACTATCTAATGAGCACATCTTTTCAATCGTCACCAGACGGGCCGGAAAAAAAAGAGGAATTGATCATGCACGAAGGCGAAGTAGAACAGCCGGACGACCGTGCCCACGTAAGTTCGTCAATGCGGGATATGGCCTCGCGCATCCCCGAACAACTTTCGGCGATTGGCCGCGACATCAGCCGCACCATTGAACGAGCAATCTCCGCCAAGGACGACTACATGCTCGCCGTGAAAGTGTCTCAGGACGCGCAGCATAAGCTGGGCCAGTTGGTTCAGGCCGGCGTGTTCGGCACTCGCGCCGAAGCGGCCGCATTCTTGATCGATGAAGGTATCAAGACTCAGGGCCCTCTCTTCGAGCGGGTCGAACAAAAGCTGGCCGAGATCGAACGCCTGCGCGCTGAGTTACGCGGCATGGTTGGCGAGAAGAAAGATTAAGGCTCGTTTCTGAGCCTGATCGAGTGGCACAATCTTCGGTCGGTGAGGTTATCAAAACGGATCCCCGTGACTGAAAGTTTGTGCCACTTATTATTTCCTGAGGATCGCAGAGCAGCGTAGCGCCCTGCTTTGGGTTTCGTTTTCCCTTCGGACTGGCGTCTTTGTTAATCAGGGGTAGTACGCGGTAAACTCTTTCGTGAAGCTCTACAAATAATATGTAAATCAATCGCGCCGAGCGGTTTGGATCGAGTTGGTACGTGCAGAAAACCTTTCAAGTTCCACATACCCCCATCGAACAATTTAGTCTTGGTAACGGCCTGCGCGTGGTTTTGAATGAAGACCACTCGGTGCCGGTCGTGTCGTTGGCTGTGTACTACGACGTCGGCTCGCGCAACGAGCGCGAAGGCCGCACCGGCTTTGCGCATCTTTTCGAGCACATGATGTTTCAGGGCTCAGAAAACGTTCCCAAGGCCGCGCACTTTCAATACATCTCAAACGCCGGCGGTACGATGAACGGCACCACCTCGAGCGAGCGCACCAACTATTTTGAGACTTTGCCTGCCAGCCAATTACCACTGGCAATTTGGCTGGAGAGTGATCGCATGCGTTCGCTGAGTGTGACCCAGGAAAACCTGGACAATCAACGCTCGGCCGTACAGGAAGAGAAGCGGCTGCGTTATGACAATCAGCCGTACGTGAACGGCTTTTTGCGTTTGTTCGAAATGTGCTTCCGCAACCATGCGAATGCTCATTCGACTATCGGATCGATGGAGGATCTGGACGCGGCGACTGTGGACGACATCCGCGAGTTCTTTCGCGTCTATTACGCACCCAACAACGCAGTGCTTTCGGTCGCTGGGGATTTCGATATGGCAGCGACGCGATTAATGATCGAACAGTATTTCGCTACCATCCCCAGGCAACCGCAACCACCGCCCGTTGATGTGAGTGAGCCGGCCGAAGTCTCACAACATCGGGATACTTTTCTCGACAAGCTGGCACCCGTGCCGGCGTTTGCGCTCGGTTGGAAGATTCCCGAGCGTCGCAGTCCCGACTTTTATTCGCTGTCTCTGGCAAGTCATTTGTTATTCGAAGGCGAAAGCGCGCGGCTCTATCAGAAGCTGGTCAAGGGCGAAGAATCGGTCGTGCAGATTCAGGGTGGAATTGATGAGCGTCGCGGGCCCTCAGGCTTATTCATCGTCGTCATCCCCAAACCGGACAGCGAGGGTGGACAGATTCGCGAAGCTATCCTGACGGAAATCAGGGAACTGGCCACCAACGGACCCAGCGACGAAGAGATGGAGAAGCTGCGCAACAACCTCTTTAACAGCGCGGTGCGCAGCCGCCAGTCGTCATTGTTTCGCGCGCAGCAACTCGCCGAATTCACTCTGTACGATAACGACCCGGAACTTTTCAATTCCGATCTGGCCAACTATCTAAAAATTACTGCCGCCGAAATTCGCGACGCGGTCTTGAATTATCTGGATACCGACAATCGCGTGCTGCTGGAGATTCAGCCGGCGCCGCAGGAAGTCCCCGCGGCCGCGCCAATGGAGCCCGGCGAGCCCACCCAACCGACTGCCCCCGCGCCCCAAGTACCCGCAGCGCCCGACGACCCAGCGACGGGCGCACCAGTCCTGGCGCCGCCTCCGGCCGAAACTGCAAGCGAATCGACTAACTGATTTCGTAATTAAAACTAAACAATAGATCGGGCCTTACATGACTGAGACCGAAGCTTTCCGCAGCCAAATGCCGCCGCCGCTGGCGCCCCGGCCACTGAATCTTCCTGAGCATGTCGAAATTACGCTTGCGAATGGATTGGGACTGGTGGTGGTCGAAGACAAGCGTCTGCCGCTGATCAGCTTTCGGTTGGCCTTTAGCTCAGGCGATGCGAACGATCCCGCGGAGCTTCCGGGTTTGAGCGACATGATGTCGAGCCTGATGACCGAAGGCACGGCCAGGCGCAACAGCCGGCAGATTGCCGAAGAGGTCGAACGTTTTGGCGCGACCATTGCAGTTGGATCGAGCTCTGATTTCACTACCGTGGCGGCTTCGTCGCTCTCAGTGTATGCGGACGAGATTCTGGATTTGATGGCCGATGTGACTTTGCATCCGTCGTTCCCACAGAATGAAGTTGATCTCGCCCGTGAGAACACGAAGCAACTGCTCATCCAGCAACGCGCGCAACCGACGTTTCTCGCTTCCGAGCGTCTGTCACAAGTCGTGTTTGGGAAGCATCCTTATTCCCGGCTCTCGCCTACGCCGGAAATGCTGGACTTAATGACGCGTGACGGCCTGGTGAAATTTCGGGAAACTACTTACATTCCGAACAACGCAGTCTTCATGGTCGTTGGCGATGTCGATCGCGAAGCGATTATCGCGCGCATTGAGGAACTGTTCGGCGATTGGAAACCCGGTGCCTTGCCTAATCTCAATCTGCCAGCACTGCCAAAGCGGAACGCGCGATCAGTTTACGTGGTCGATCGTCCCGGCTCGGCCCAGTCAAATATCGTTATAGCAAATGAAGGCATCACTCGCACCAGCCCGGATTATTTTCCGATGCTCTTGATGCACACCATCCTGGGTGCGAATGCTTCGTCGCGTCTCTTCATGAATCTGCGTGAAGAGAAGGGCTACACGTATGGCGCGTACTCGAATCTGGATGCGCGGCGCCTCGCCGGGACCTTCCGAGCCAGCGCCGAAGTTCGAACTCCGGTAACCGGCGCTTCCCTGCACGAGTTCTTTTATGAGTTGGGTCGAATTCGCGACGAGGCTGTAACTGCGGACGAGCTAAAGAATGCTAAGTCTTACCTGGCGGGTGTCTTCCCGATTCGGATTGAAACTCAGGACGGATTGATCGACCAACTGGTCAGCATCAGAATGTACGATCTGCCACCCGATTACCTTGAGACTTACCGCGAGTCTGTCAATGCGGTTACTGCCGAGGATATTCAGCGGGTGGCGCGAAGTCATGTCACTCCCGATTCCGCCGCAGTGGTCATCGTGGGTGACGCAGCCGCGATCGGCGAACAGGTTAAGCCTTATGCGGACACCATCGAACTTTACGATACGGATGGGAAACCGAAGGCAGTAAGCAGTAAGCAGTAAGCAGTAAGCAGTAAGCAGTGAGCGTGTCACTTTACTGCCTCCTGTGCTTATGCCGCGCCCTGCAAGCGTTCCACATCTAACACACCTGAGACGTTCTTGATTGAACTCATCACTTTGTCCAGATGCTTCACGTCGAACACTTCGACAGTAACTTCTATCCGCCCCTTTTGATCGGGACCAATTGAAGCTCGCGCGTCCCGAATCCCGGTCTTCATGTCGGAGATCGCCCCGGTAATGCCGGCGATCATTCCGGTGCGATTCTCTGTGACCGCCAAGAGCTTCACGGCGTACGCTGTCTTCTCAGGTTTAGCGGCCCACTCAACGGTCACGATCCGTTCGGGATTGATCATCAACTGCTTTACGTTCTTGCAACGGGCGGTGTGCACTGCGACCCCCTTGCCGCGCGTGATATAGCCGATAATCTGCTCGCCGTGCAGTGGATTGCAGCAGCGCGCGCGATTTACCATCAGGTCTTCCACGCCGCGGACTACGATCGCATCGTCGCCGGTAATCAAGCGCTTCACCGCGCGCACGCCGGTGCGCAGGCGGGACACTTTCTGATTGTCCAGAGCTTCAAACTTTTCCGGCCCCAGATACTTCGCGATTATGTTCCGCGGCACAATCTTGCCGTAGCCCATTGCGGCGAGCAGATCGTCTGTCCGCCCATAGCCGTAATCGCTGGCGATCCGCTTGAGATCGCCGTTGCCGTCAGCCAAAACCTTCTTCAGCGAAAGCTGAAAGCGGCCGGCTTCCTTCTCGAAAAGCTTGCGTCCGATTTCGATCGACTCAGTGCGTTGCTGGTCGGCCACCCAGTGGCGTACGCGGTTGCGCGCGCGCGAGGTCGCGACAAAATTCAGCCAGTCGCGCGACGGGTGCGCGTTGTTGCTGCGAATAATCTCGACCACGTCGCCGTTTTGAATCAACGTTCGCAGCGGCACCATGCGGTTGTTCACTCGAGCGCCGGTGCAGGTATTGCCGACTTCCGAATGGATCATATAAGCGAAGTCGACAGTCGTCGCGCCACGCGGCAGTTGAATTACTTTCCCCATCGGAGTGAACGCGTAGACGTCCTTAGGATAGAGATCGAGTTTTAGGGCATCGATGAATTCGCGCGAGTCTTTCACGTCCTGGGTCCACTCGACCAGCGAGCGCAGAACCTTCAACGCCTCATCATCGTCGCGCGCTCCACGTTTTCCTTCTTTATATTTCCAGTGCGCGGCCACGCCTTCTTCAGCGGTCAGGTGCATCTGGTCGGTGCGGATTTGCACTTCGAAGGGCTGCCCTTTCGATCCAATCACGGACGTATGTAATGACTGATAGAGATTATCGCGCGGGGTCGCAATCCAGTCTTTGAAGCGGCCCGGCACGGGCTTCCAGGTAGTATGAATCACACCCAGCGCCGCATAACAATCGCGAATTTCGTTGGCAGTAATCACCCTGGCAGCCACCAGATCGTAAACCTGATCCAGTTCAATTTCCTGCCGGCCCAGCTTTTTCCAGATGGAGTAGAGACGCTTGACGCGACCTTCGATGCGCACGAACGGCACGCCCGCCTCTTCCATCTTCTGCTGAATCGTACCGGTGACATCATTGAGAAATGCTTCGTTGGCAGCGCGCCGCTTTTCCATCTGCGCCGTGAGTTCTCGGTAGTCTTCCGGATGAAGATTCTTAAAAGCCAAATCCTCCAGTTCGCCACGCAGTTTGCCCATGCCCAGGCGGTGGGCGATAGGCGCGTAAATATCCATCGTTTCCTGCGCGATGCGTTGGCGCTTCTCCGGGCTGAGATACTCCAGCGTGCGCATGTTGTGAAGACGATCGGCGAGTTTCACCAGGACGACGCGGACGTCGTCAACCATCGCCAATAGCATCTTGCGCACATTCTCAGCCTGCTGCTCTTCGCGCGAGACACTGCTGATGTGCGCAATCTTGGTAAGGCCTTCAACCAGGTGCGCCACCTCTTCGCCGAAGTACTCGCGAATCGTGGCCGTGTCGGCCAGCGTGTCTTCCACCACGTCATGAAGTAAACCGGTCGAAACCGAGACGGCGTCCAAACGCATGTCGGCCAGAATATTCGCGACTTCCAAAGGATGCACCAGGTAGGATTCACCAGAGGCGCGTTTTTGGCCTTTGTGCTCGCGCGCAGAGAAGAGGTAGGCGCGCCGCAGCAGATTGAGGTCGGCCTGCGGATGATTTCGCCTGACTTTTTCGCAGATTTCTTCGATTCGGACCATAGTAGTTCGGACTTTGTTCTTTGTGCTTGGGTTGGATCCGGCCAGACTGGGGTGCTTCGGCGGAGTGTGCAAAGCACGAAGTACAAAGAACCAAGTTCAGAGTACAGTATAACAAAATAGGTGACGCTCGACCCGAAAGCCTGCGTCACCTATTGAAGGTTCAGATTGGTTTGGCCCCAGGCGCCAAATCGTGGGTTAGGGAGTTGGCGTTGCCGCGGACTGATCGGCTGCTTCCTCTTTCTTGCGACGCTCCTCAGACAGGGCGGTTGCCCTCTTGGCGGCCACCTCGGCTTGCTTCTGATACTGAGCTTTCTGGTCAGCCTTGCCATCCATTTCGGCAAGTTTGGCGGCCTCGAGCAGGAGATTAGTCTTGTAAGACCAGGCCGACTCGTTATTGGGGTCGAACTTGATCGCAGTTTCGGCTTCCTCGAGTCCGCGCACTACACACTTCTGTGCGTTGTCAAAGTCCTTCTGGTCCTTCGGCTTCTTGTAAACTACACTCGGCTTACCGCTTTCGTTCGTGGTGACTTTGACATCGGGCAGTTCGGTAATCCTGAAAGAGCAGTCCCAGTCTTTGCCGGCCAGAATGGCGTACGCTTCCGCGCGCTTTTCGTTCGACATCGATGAATCCGTGGCCCGCTTCAAGATCCATTCACGTAGTTTCGTATCGTCCTTGATCGCGGCATAAAGCACCGAGATAGCTTTATAAGCCTCGTCATTGTTGGGGTCTTTTTCCAGAATGTGCCGATAGGCCTCGATTGCGTCGCGAGCTTTCTGAACGTTTTCGGGAGTATCGACGCCGGGCTTGTACTGTTGGTGAATGACCCGGGCGATGAAAACGGCGGCGGTCTTGTTGTTGGGATCGAGATACAGCGCGCGCTTGGCGTGCTGCTCAGCTTCTTCGAAGTGTCCTTCTCTGTAGGTGCGCGCCGTTTCGTTCAGCTCGTTCTTTGACCTTATCTTATTGACGAGCGTACAGCCGGCTCCGGCGGCGACAAACAAAGCCAGGATCGCCGTCGCGCCAACCCTGGACCAAGAGAGTCTCATTCTATTAGCTCCGTTTGAAATGAAAGATGCCGCCCCGACTTTCCGGCAAGCGGGAAAGCCTTCCTGGCGGAAGAAATACCGGCAATATCGTCACAACTTCTACTACGGCAGATCGTCAACCTGCAAGCCGACCGGATTGGCGCCGGCTCCTTTGATAGCGTCGATCACCTTTACCACGTCGCCGTAGTGCAGGGCTCGGGGCGCCTTTACGAACACGGTCTTCTCAATCTTTTGATCTTCAGGGACAGTCGCTGTTTCCATGCCGACCTTGTAGGCATGCTGTTCCTTCCGCTGTTGGAACGTCTGCTGCAGTTTAGCGGCCAACGCGCTCGTGTCATTCACTGAGCCCATTACATCCTGGTTCAGCTTAATCTGCAGATCAGGCGTAATGGAAACAACCAGCGTGAGCGGATTCGGCTTGAGATTCTGAATGTTTTCGTTCGGGTCTCTTTGTGTTGGAATGTCGGCCTTGAAGCGGCTGGGCTTCAACGGCGTGACCACCATAAAGATGATAATCACGACGAGCAGCACGTCGATCAGCGGCGTAACGTTGATGTAGGGGACGGCACGCTTGGTACCCCCGGTAGCCATTGCCATAAACTCATCCTCTGTGCGGACCGGCGAGCAACAAGGACTTGAGATCGCCGCTCCGAAATTCGTTCCAGATTAGGTTGCCGGGGCTGTCGCAGCCGCGCCGGCTTTCTTCTTCCTATCAGCAACCAGTCCAATCTTATCGACACCCTTTTCGCGGACGGCGTTGATGACTTTCACGACTTCGCCGTAGCTAACCTCGACGCCGCTCTTGATGTAAACGATCTTGTCCTCTTCCTTCTTATTCGCGAGGGCCTTCTCGACGGCCGCCTTGAGGTCGTCGAGATTGACCTTCTTCTTGCCGAGGTAGTAATCGCCATCCTTCGGAACCGAGATGATCACCGAAGATTCCTTGTTGATAGCCTGATCTTCATCGGGGTTCCTCAAGTCGCGCGGGATGGCGACGGTGATGCCCTGTTGCAGGAACGGCGTAACCACCATGAAGATGATGAGCAGTACCAGCATCACATCGACCATCGGCGTGACGTTAATCTCCGACTGAAATCCACCGCCGCCGCCAGCAGACATTCCCATAAATCAATCTCCCTTCGCCAATAAGTACAACGGATATGGCGTCGGCACGGACCGCCCCGCGCCTCAATCTAACCCGTCAGACGCGCGCTATGGATTCAGTTGCTTGGTGCGGTTCTTAATGAAATAGTCGACCAGCTCGGAAGCCGAATTGTCCATCTCCACGATGAAACCATCGACCTTGCCGGTAAAGTAGTTAAAGAGCCACACTGCCGGAACCGCGACTACCAGACCCAGGGCCGTTGTAAACAGCGCTTCCGAAATACCGCCGGCCACGGCCGCGATACCTGCCGTCTCGGCGTTTTTCATTCCCCGAAAGGCATTGATTATGCCGAACACCGTTCCGAACAAGCCTACGAAAGGCGCCGTCGAACCAATGGTGGCCAAGCCCGAAAGACCACGGCGAAACTCGGCAGTCTTGATCGCAATAGCTCGCTGCAAGGCGCGTTTGGATGCCTCGATCTCGTCGCCCGAAATCTCATTTGATTGTTCGTGCGCGCGGAACTCCTGCAGCCCGCTATTAACAACCATGGCGAGGTGCGACTTGCGATGCTTGTCGCTGATATTTATAGCCTCTTCAATACGGTTGTTCTTTAGCGCCTGGGCGACCCGCGGGGCAAATTCGCGAGACTGCTTCTTAGCCGCCGTGTAAGTCAGGTAACGTTCGACCATGATCGCGATCGAGTACACGGACATGATCAAAAGAATGATCACGACCGTAATCGCCACGGGGCCCATGTTCTTCACCATCTCGGTGAGCGTAAATTCGTTGCCAGCTGCGGCAGGACTGGCCGCCGGGCTGGCTGCTTGCCAGAGTACGAAAAGCAAGCCAAACGCTTTCGTTCCGAGGATGCTTGTCAAAATAGTCACGGTAACTCCTCCAAAAGGTTTTTAATTACATTGATTCCCGACCGGCAGTTAAGACCGAGCGCTGGCAGCTCTCGGTTTTTTCTGGAGCGAACCAGCGCGCCGGATTCTTTATTGCGCTACAAAGTTATAGATGATTACGCCATTGACCTTAACCGGCTGACCGGAAAGCTTGGTCGGCGTAAACTTCGAGGCCCGCGCGGCATTGGTAGCAGCCGCCTGGAGCAATGGATGGCCGGAAGTCGCGTGTGCCGCAACCACATTGCCATTCTCGTCTATCAACACCTGTACGACCACCTGCCCTGAAGCATGCGCGCTCCGAGCAATCGGAGGATAAGGTGGCTGCACCAAATGCACGGCCTTGCCGTTGAGCACACCGCCGGATATTGGCGCGTGCGGCGTCGGCTTCGGTGGCGGCGGTGGCGGCTCGTCCTTGATCTCTACCTTCGCCGGGCCGCTGGAGATGATCTGTCCCGTCCCCGATCCCGGGGCCATCGGCGCGGCCGCATTCTGATTGCCCGAGCCCACCATCGTCACTACGCCTTTGCGGACCGGGGGTACATCGCTCGCCTTGGCCGAGATCTCTTTAGGCACCAAATCCGTCCGGGTTACATCAGCAATCAGCTCTTTGCGCACATCAACATTCTTGCTGATGTCCATCTTCTCAGGCTTCGGAGCTTCCTGTTTTTGCTGTTGTTGCTGCTGTGGAACCGGAACCGGCGCGATTAAGGCCGTCAGTTCAAGGGTCTGCTGGTCAATATTTGCTGTGGCCCACCAGATGCCGGCGACGAAGGCTGCAAGCAGCAGCACGGCATAGATGGCAAGCGTCACTAAAATGAAGGAGCCTTTGCGCGCTACATCTTTGCTGTGCGAGCCAGACTCAACCAGATTTTCGAACATCTTCTGTCCTCCCAAATCGGTGCCAAATGGGCAAGGGATTACAACAATTATTGAAAATTGCGGCCGTCAAACCCATCGCTCGAAATTCCGCTGATGACAACAAGAAGAGGAATGCAGTGGAGGCCCGGCGCATTCATCGCGTCGCCACGTTGAGCCCAGCCACTATGCGAGACACAAAGAAACTGGCCATCTCAACGTGCAAACCACCGTGCATCCTACCCTCTCAATCCAGGGCACGATAACGAGCGTATTTAATTGGCCAGCAACGTTTGCAGTCTATGCCGCAATTGCACGCAAAGTCAAGAACAAATCAGGATGCGAAACAGCATCTTTGGGACTCTCAACGTCGCACTGTTGCCGGAAAACAAACACGGCATATTAGAACCCGAAGATGCCCTGTAGGTTCCCACTTAAGCTGCTTGCGATGGCTTTCCGACACCGTCGCGCGTGCGCTCTCCGCGCGAGGCTCCGCGACTTGATTTGACACTGGCATCGCGGGCGTTCGTCGCCGGCGCCTTGTTTGCCGCCGCAATCTTCTTTTCCCACCAGACCATGATTGGACCGGCAACGGCAATCGTGTCGTAGGTGCCAAAAATGATGCCCATCAACAAAGCCAGTGAAAACGGCCTTAGAGTTTCACCGCCCAAAAGCACTAACGCCACGACGGAAAGAAACACGAGACCGGAAGTAATCACCGTGCGTGAGAGCGTCTGATTGATCGACAGGTTTGTAACGTCATACAGATTCATCCGTCGATAAAGTTTACGATTTTCGCGAATCCGATCAAAGATCACGATCGAGTCGTTTACATCGAAACCGACCAGCGTCAAGAGTGCCGCGATCACGGTCAAGTTAATTTCGATCTGAAATATCGCAAAGAGTCCAAGCGTTACCAACACCGTGTGGAATACTGCGATGACCGCCGCCGCACCATAAGTCCACTCGAATCGGAAGGCAATGAAGAGCAGCATGCCGACGAGAGCGGCAATAGTAACCGCTATGGCCTGGTTGCGTAGTTGCTTACTCGCGACCTGGCCGACCGCATCGGTGCCTTCGATCTTGTACGCCGCCTTGGGATCTTCCTCCAGGCTCTTGGCAGCTTCGGCTTCCGATCCAAACGTATTAATCGCCTGCCTGATCTTTGTCCGCGCAGCGTCTACGCCGGCCTGATTTTCACCCGTCGCCGATTCCTCAAAGCCCTGGTGCGGCACTTTGATGAGAAACTCACCCGGCTTGTCCAGCACTGGTTGAATGACGGCGTCTTTAATTCCCGCCTGGTTGATCGAGGCACGCAACGAATCTACGGGCGGCGGCTGTTTGAACCTCACCGTAATCACCGTACCGCCTTTGAAATCGACGCCCAGGTTGAACGCTTCGGTACCGTTGGGGTGGACCTTGTGACGGTAGAGCGCGGTACCCATACCGGCCAGCATCAGCACGATCGAAATGCCGATGAAGATGCGACGCTTGCCGAGCCAATCAATATTAATGTCGTGGAATAATTGAAGCATGAACTTCGTTACAATTGAGCCGTGCTCAGCGCTCGTTGCCTGCCGAAATTTTTCCCGTGCGTCTCAAGCCCTCAAATGCTGAGCGATTCGACCCGCTTTCCTTTGCGGCTGAGCAGCCAAATGAAAATCGTCCGCGAAACATAAACCGCTGAGAACAAGTTAACCAGCAGTCCCAGCACCAGCGTTACGGCAAAGCCACGAATGGGCCCGACGCCGAACGCGTAAAGAAATAGGGACGACACAATCGTCGTCACGTGAGTATCGATAATCGTCACAAAGGCGTGGCCGAAACCCTGCTCAACCGCCGACGGTATCGTTTTACCTGAACGTATTTCTTCCCGAATACGCTCAAAGATCAGCACATTCGAGTCGACGGCCATGCCGATCGTCAGAATTATGCCGGCGATGCCTGGGAGGGTCAGGGTCGCGCCAAACATGATCAGCCCCGCCAGCATCAGGATCATGTTAAGCAACAGAGCTATGACGGCGTTAATTCCCGATCCGCGGTAGTAAATCAGCATGAATAGCACGACCAGCGTCAGGCCAAGCAACGACGCGCGCACACCCGAACGGATCGAGTCTGCGCCGAGGCTGGGTCCCACGGTTCGCTCTTCCTGATATTCAAGCGGCGCCGGCAGCGCTCCCGACCGGAGAGTCAACGCCAAATCGTCGGCGGACTGTTTAGAAAACCTTCCGGTGATCTGTCCCTGATCGAAAATCTGGCCTTTGATGAATGCGATCGACTTAACTTCATTGTCGAGCATCACGCCCATGTATTCGTTAATATTCGCGCCGGTCCAGTCGCCAAACTTCTTCGACCCCGTATCTTTCAAGGAAAAATCGATCTCGTACTCATCAGCGCCCGCTCTTGATTGGTTCGCGGTCGCGCTCCGCAATTGGGCCCCATCGATTATCGCGGGCGACTCAACCACCACCCACTTTTTTACTGCCTTCGCGTCCTGTCCGGCGGCCAACTCAGGACGTTCAGAGTAAGGAAGCACGCGGCGATTCGCCGGAACCTTGCCGCCGCTGTTAAGCGACGCAACCGCCTCCGCTTCAGATGCGTAAGTCTGCACCGATCCCTGCGTCGCGGGGGGACTCACTACGTGAACCAGCTCCAGATGCGATTGCCCCACCAGCAACTGCTTGACGCGTTCAGGGTCCTGAATACCCGGCATCTGCAAAAGGATTTCGTGCGAGTTCTGGCCGCCATGCCTTTGCAAGGTTGGCTCGGCCACACCGACGGCGTTGATGCGGCTCTCGATAATTCTCAAAGCTTGCTCGGTGGCTGAGTCCCCGAGAGTCCTCTGGGCTGAACCGCTCAACGTCCAGGTAAGAGCATTTCCGGACGACGCGAATGACCAACCCGAAGTGTCCCTGAGATCGACTTTCTTTTCCACCACATCGCGAATCTCTTTGGCCTTTGACGGATCGCCGACCTGCAGAACGACGCGATAGTTACCGCCGGTCGTTTCCGCGCGAGCTTCCTTCACATCAAAGCCGGCTTCCTTCGCAGAATTTTGGGCCGCAGTCGCGCTGTCTTCGGTCAGTCGCTTCAGGTATTCCTCGACCTTCACCCGCATGACCAGATGCGATCCGCCTTTGAGATCCAAACCGAGATGAATGTTTTGCGCGAGATTTGCCTTGACGCCGGCAGGCGTAAAGTCGTGGGCATGCGGGCGGCGCCCGTGAGGTCCAATGACTACATAAAGACCGACGAGGGTAACGATCCCGATAATAATCGATCGCTGAAGTAAGTTCCTTTTCTTCATGAACGTCTGTGGCACAGCCTTGCGGCCTGTGGTCTTTCAACTCCTGGTATCGTCACAGACCAAAGTCTGCGTCACTATTTTTTCTCTTCTTCAGTATCAACGCCGGCTACGGCCGAACGGGCAATCTCCAGGATCGTCTTGTCGGCGCTCCTGATGAAAAAACTCGTATCACGTACGGCGGTAATCGTCCCGATGACTCCACCGGTTGTAATCACCTTGTCGCCTGATTTCAGTTCGGCAATTGTCGCCTGTAACTGTCTCTGTTTCTTCTGTTGGGGCCTGATCAGCAACATATAAAACACCCCGAAGATCAACAACATCGGGACAAGAGCGCCGCCCAACCCGCCAATGCCACCCTGAAAAAAAAGTAAGGACATAAATGATTAGTTTTGTAAGTTGTGCCGCGATAACAGGCGAGTGGCGGGCTCAATCGAGGCTCGCACTCATCCCAAACCGGAGCTTAGTTGCTCAGTGTACTCTCGCCGAAATTTCGCGAATTGGCCAGAACGGATAGCTTGCCTGACACGTCGCATGGTGTCAAGGAAGAACGCCAGATTGTGATGCGTCAAAAGAATACTCGCGAGCATTTCTCCAGACTGGTAGAGATGCCTGAGAAACGCGCGCGTGTGGCGATGGCAAACTGAACATCCGCAAGCTTCGTCCAAAGGCATCTGGTCATCAACATAGCGCGCATTCTTGATATTCAAACGGCCTCGCGAAGTGAAGGCCTGCCCGTTGCGGCCGTTGCGCGTCGGCAAGACACAATCAAACATGTCTACGCCACGCGCCACGGCTTCAATCAAATCTTCCGGGGTGCCGACGCCCATCAGATAGCGGGGCTTGTCCGCAGGCATCCGGGGCGCGATGCCCTCGATCACTTCCAGCATCACCGGCTTGGCTTCACCGACACTGAGGCCGCCGATGGCATACCCATCAAAACCGATCTCGACCGTTCGCTCCAGACTCTCACGGCGAAGCTCGAGATGCGACGCGCCCTGCACAATTCCAAACAGCGCCTGCCTGTACCGCAAGTTGTTAACCTGCGTTTCTGCTACGCCCGTAGATTCCTGCGAGGCGGAGAATCGCAAGTTAGCAACTTGCGCTACTTCAAAAGCCTCGCGTGATCGTTTCGCCCATCGCAGTGTTAGCTCCATGCTTTGCCGCGCTTCCGCCAGGGTTGCTTCGCCGGGCGCGCACTCGTCAAACGCCATCGCTATTTCAGCGCCCAGCGCAGTTTGCACCTCCATCGAAATCTCTGGCGAGAGAAAACAAAGCTCGCCGTCAATATGAGAACGAAACTCAGTGCCCTCTTCGCTGATCTTGCGCAACGCGCCTAAGCTCCAAACCTGAAAGCCGCCGGAATCCGTCAACATGGGACGCTGCCAACCGATGAACTTGTGCAGGCCGCCGCACTTCCTAATCGTTTCAATCCCCGGCCGCAGCCAAAGGTGATAGGTATTCCCTAAAATGATCCGCGCATCGAGTTCCGGCGACTCAAGCTCTTCAAAACGAATTCCTTTCACGGTGCCGGCAGTGCCCACCGGCATGAACACCGGCGTTTCGATCGCGCCGCGACGGGTGGTAATAATTCCTGCGCGCGCCTCGCCTTCGCGAGCGACAATATCGAAATTGAATGCTTTACTCTCCATGTAAGACATAAACCGCAGAGGACGCAAAGGCACTCGCAGAGGAACGCAGAGGTTCTCTCTGTGCCCTCCGCGGAAACCTCTGCGGCCTCTGCGGTTAATTATCTCCTTCTCTCAAGGCTGTCTACCGCCGGCGCTTCGACTTATGCCGTTCGACAAACCGGATCGGCGTAGCCAGGAAACCAAACTCTTCGCGCATACGGTTCTCGAGATGCCGCACAAAAGAAAAATGCAAACCCGCTTTTCCGCCCGAAGTGAACACGACGAAGGTCGGCGGACGAATGCCAATCTGCGTGATGTACTGCACGTGCAAGCGCGAACCGCCATGCGGGCGGGCCGGCAAGATGCCCGACCCCTGAGTGATCTCCCTTTCATAAAATTCGTTCAAGCGCGAAGTTGAAATGCGCATAGTACGGGCTCGGTTCGCTTCAACGACCAGAGGCAAGAGCTTTTTCACCCGCTGTCCGGTTAAGGCCGAAATCGTCACTACCGACGCCCAACTCAGAAACTTCATCTGGTCGCGCACTTTGCGTTCAAACTCTGAACCGGTGTGCGTGTCCTTGTTCTCGACTGTGTCCCACTTGTTGACGACCAGGATAATTGAACAGCCCGCTTCGACCGCATACCCGGCGATGTTCGCATCCAGTGCGGCGATTCCCTGTTCGGCATCGAGCACTATGATCGCTACGTCAGCCCGCTCCAGACTTTTGCGCGCCATCACTACGGAAAGTTTCTCGGCCATTGCTTCGGTTTTGCCTTTGCGCCGAATGCCGGCCGTATCAATAATGCGAAAGCTCTGACCTTCGGTCTCGAGCAAAGTATCGACGGTGTCGCGCGTGGTCCCGGCTACCGGCGAGACAATTGCCCGCTCTTCGCCGAGCAGACGATTGAGCAAAGACGATTTGCCGACGTTGGGCCGTCCGACAATCGCCAGGCGCAATTCTTTAGCTGGGAACGCGGGGGTTTCTTCCGCTATACCGCCCTCTCTAACACTCGGACTGCTGCCATGGAGTTCCGGCTCCAACGAATCCAGCAACTCACCGATGCCGTTTCCATGCTCGGCTGAAATTGCGAACACGTCCGCAAAACCAAAGCTGTGAAATTCACCCGCATCGCTTTCCAGCACAACCGCATCCGCTTTGTTCGCCGCCACCAGCACGCGCTTTCCGGTCGAGCGCAACAGCTGCGCCAGTTCCTGATCGAGCGGCGTGATTCCTTTGCGCGCGTCCACAACCCAAATGATCGCCTGCGCCGCGTCAATCGCGAAGCCGGCTTGCTTCAGAATATTTGCGGGGATTAACGCGTCGTCGTCAGGCACGATGCCGCCGGTATCGACGATCGCAAATCGTTTCGTCCGCCAGTTTGTTTCCCCGTAGATCCGATCGCGGGTAATGCCCGGCTCGTCGCCGACAATCGATCGCCGCTCGCCGATCAGACGATTGAAGAGCGTCGACTTGCCGACGTTGGGCCGGCCGACGATTGCGACGAGAGGCAACGCGATGCCAGCCGCTTGCTGCTTGGTTCGAGACGTCATTGGTGAAAGGCGATGATAACAAAGCGTTGCGTAGAGCGGAACTGATGCTCATGCCAAGTCAGAACTCAGCCGGTCCCGGTCCTGGTATTTACAATGCAACTAAAATGGTTTAGAAGACATTCGGATTCACTGCTTCTCACAAAGGAGACTACCCATTGGACTCAATAACGTTGGGATCGATTCTCACATTCTTGTCAGGCGGGGTGATCGGTGGATTCGTTGGCGGGGCCACGAAGTTTTTTTGGGACAAGTATCTTCCGGATCGGATAACTTGGCGCCGACAGCAACAAGTTGACCGCGAGCGGTTGATGTCGCAGTTCCGAGGCCCTGCGATTCGAGCGATGCATGATTTGGAGCGCCGCATATATGGAACTGTGGAGGAACAAGCGAGCGGCTACCAAAACATCAAGCAGGAAGGCCAGGGAGAGTATTACATCAACGCGACAACTTTCCAGCTTGCTCAGTGCTGTGCGTGGATGGAGATCCTGCGCGAAAAGATGGGAGCGCTGGATTATGCCGAACTGGAAACGCGACTGAGTGCCTTGAGCCAGTCTCTTCTCGGAGCTTATCGCCCACACTTCCACGTGTTTTTGCTGGAACAGCGTGAGATCGGAGAGCGAATGGTTTCAATCACGAACGGCGAGCTGTGTTGCAAAGGCTATTCGGAATTCCTGGATCTTCTAAACCGTGAAGATGCGCCAGTCTGTTTCTCTCATCTTAGAGATCGAGTCACAACGATGCTGGACAATTGGGGTCCGGAGGCCGAGAAACTGGTGCGAATTCAGCACTCGTTGGTGGACATGGTGAAATTCCTGGATCCCTCCGGTCGCTGGATCATCGAGGCGCGGCGTCCGGACAAGCTTGATGCGAAGCAAGTAATCGACAAGCTCCAGAAAAGTAAGCTGGTAGCCGCGAAGGAAGCGGACGAGCTGAGAAAGCAAGCAAGTGAGGACGGATTAACGGCCAAAGCTCGCCCCCGATCGCCAGCGTAGTGACGACACACTCCTTGAGAGCCCAGCAAGTTGCTCGTTTATTATTCTGTAGTTCGCCAGAGGGACTTCCGATGCAAATCTGGTTTATTATCTCGCTGTTCGAAAGAATCTGGAGAAGGAAAACTTTGAATGACTGAAGAAAACATTGACGTATCATACGAAATTCGCGTTGCTCCGGGCGCCGCGGGCGCGGATCCGGAAGCGCCGGATTGGCAAGTGTGCGAATTGGAAAACGGCGTAATTAAGAACGACGCGGACATTTATGACAACCTGACTTTTGCCGAAGCCCAGCAGATCTGCGGCATGTGGACCAAGAAGAAGGAAGAGGCTGAAAGCGCTTAGCGATGCGATTTTTTAATCGAGAGATCCATTCAAACGCAAAGGACGCAGAGGGCTTCGCCGAGATCCTTTGCGCCCTTTGCGTTTAGTTCCTTATTACCGGCGCAAGCCAAAGCTTGAACTCTGAACGTCCTTAACCCTCAATGACCGAAACATCAATCGCGCTCACCAAAGATAACATTGACGCGAATCCAATCCGCCAATTCCGGAGGTGGTACGACGAAGTGCGGGCTAATGGAGTGTCAGAGCAGGACGCGATTTCGATGACGCTGGCTAGCGCGAGCAGAGAAGGCTGTCCCTCCGCGCGCATCGTGCTCCTCAAGAGCTTTAGTGATCTCGGTTTTGTATTCTTCACAAATTACCTGAGCCGCAAAGCTAAGGAGCTAAGCGAGAATCCGTGCGCATCTTTGCTCTTTTACTGGCCACAGCTTTGGCGACAAGTGCGAATCGAGGGCGACGTCGAGAAGATTTCCGGCGCGGACTCTGAAGAGTATTTCCAGAGCCGGCCGTTGGGAAGCAAGCTCGGCGCCTGGGCTTCAAACCAGAGCGAAGTCGTCGAGAATCGGGAGACACTGGAAGCCCGCTTTGGCGAACTCGAAAAACGGTTTGGCGAAAAAGTTCCCAGACCAGAGCATTGGGGAGGTTATCGTCTCAAGCCAAACTCGATCGAGTTCTGGCAAGGCCGCGATAACCGTCTGCACGATCGGTTGCGGTACCGGCTACAGGAAGATGGTTCGTGGTTGATCGAGCGGCTTGCGCCTTGATGTAGCGCAAATTGCTAATTTGCGTTTCGGCGCAAGTTAACAACTTGCGTTACAGTCGCGGATGTTCTGCCACGAAATTCACGAGAGCTCCCACGTATTCCGAAAAGGCTGGACAACGAATGCCGTGCGGACCCAGTAAAGCGCGGGCGATGGTCGTGTCGTAGGTTTGCTCGAGAAAAAAATACGGCACGGCCGAATGCGGCAGCCCGGTTATCTTTGGCGCCAATGGCAGTCGCAGCACCGGATAGATAATTCCGGCCGGCACCGTGGCAAACGAATCGCGCCCGCCGATCGCTTTCGCAATCTCGGCGAACAATTGATGCGTCGTCAGCGGCGCTGGGTCTGCGAGCTGGACTGTAACGCCGATTGCACGATCATCTTTGGCGAGCGCCGCCATTGCGTCGATGACAAAATCGACGGGCACCAGATTAAGACGCACTTCATTGTTCCCGATGTTCAGCAGCGACAACCCGGCGGGCCATTTGCGCAGGTAGTGAATCAAGTAATAGATGCCGTCGTACTTCGCCGTCTCTCCCTTTTGCGAATCACCGCAAACCACGGCCGGCCGGTGAATCGTGATGGGCAATTCAGACTTCAGCGCTTCAACTTCAGTTTCCGCAAGGTATTTTGTTTCCTCATAGTGATTGCGAAAGCCTGCATGATGAAGCAGCTCGGTTTCCATGATCAGCCCTTCGCGCTTCCCTGCCACATAACAGGTCGAGACGTAATGATATCGCTTGAGGTTTTCAATTGATTTCGCAAACTTGTTGACGTTGCGCGTGCCCTCGACGTTTACCCGCACGGCGACGTCCTCCGCCACGGCCAGATCGTAGATAGCGGCGAGATGAAACACCGTAGTTGTTTCGCTTCGGGCCCGTTCAAACTCTGCTTCAGAAAGCCCAAGATTGGGTGCGGTAATGTCGCCTTCGACGATCCGAAATCGCTCGATCTCAACGCCTGTTTCACTCGCGATTTCTGCTGTCTCTGCCCGCGCTGTGCCGAGCAAGGCGGGCTGGCTCAACAGAATAAACCGCGCGCCTTCCGCCGCCAGCCGCCTGACCAAGCGACTGGCGATGAATCCCGGGAAGCCGGTAACGAAAACTGTTTCGTTGAAAGGCATGTTAGAAAAATTGTTTGAGTTCAATGTCTCATTAGCGCCTGGCTTCAGCCAGGTGAGCGAGAGCCGATCAGTCATCTCAACCGTTTCAACGGTTGCTGCGAGAAGCCGTTAAAACGGCTCACCTAAAATTCTCTAATCGCAACACCTCGCTAAAGCGAGGTGCTAATGAGATGAAACCGATCACATCCAAACGACCGCTCCTTTGATTAGATGATGGTGGCCTCTAACTTCCGCTCAAGTATAATCCAATCGTTTTAATCCAACACGTCCGTGATTGCGGAATGCTCAATTCTGAAAGGCGTCGAACAACATGATTCCTAATCGAGTTTCATCGCGGCGAATTGCTCTGGCCTCTGTCACATTACTCACTGTGATTCTGGCCGTGGGCCTCGCGACGTCCGAAATCAGACTGGCCGCGGCGCAGGAACAACGTGAATGCCCGGTGCACGTGACTCTCTTGCAGGTCAACGATGTCTATCAGTTCGCGCCCGTTGATGGCGGCGCGCGCGGTGGATTGGCGCGGGTGCTCACTCTGCGAAAACAAATCATGAGCGAGTCGCCGCACACGCTTTTTTTTCTGGCCGGCGATACTCTCTCGCCTTCGATCGAATCGAATACCTATAAAGGCAGGCAAATGATCGAAGCCTGGGATGCGAGCGGCCTCGACTATGCCACCTTTGGCAACCACGAATTCGATTTCGGTCCCGACGTGCTGCGTGAACGAATGCGCGAGTCGCATTTCAAATGGCTGGCCGCCAACGTTATCGACAAAAAGACTGGGAAGACATTTGCCGACACGCCAGAGTTCGTCGTGCGCGAATTCGAGGGCGTGAAGATTGGCATCTTCGGCATTCTTTTGCAGGACACGTTACAGACTTCACGGCCGGGTCCGGACGTCGACATACAGGATCCCTGTGCCACCGCCGCGCGCGTGATTCCCAAAATCCACGCCGCCGGCGCGCAGGTAATCATCGCGTTGACGCACCTGTCGCTGGGTGAAGACAAACAACTCGCACGTTGTTCGGGTGTCGATCTGATCATAGGAGGCCACGAACACACCCTGCTGGAATCAATGTCCGGCCATGCGGTGATTCTCAAGATGACTTCCGACGCGCGCGAACTGGGACGCATCGATCTTAACATCTCGAAATCAACCGGGAGGGTCGAAAGCATCGACTGGCAGGTCATTCCCGTGACCGACAAGGTCAAGGAAGATCCGGCTTTTGCTCCGCTCAATCAAAAGTACGAGCCGCTGCTGAAGAGTCTGGAGCAAATAGTCGGACACACGGATGTTCACTTGGATATAAAAAGCCAGGACATCCGCACACGCGAAACCAGCATGGGCGATTTTATTGCCGATGCTTTCCGGCAAGCGACCGCATCGGATGTGGCCCTGGTCAACGGCGGTTCGATTCGCGCCGACACGATCATCGAGCCGGGTGTCCTGACAAAACGCGATGTGCTGTCGATTTTGCCCTACAACAATAAAGTGGTGAAGATGCGACTTACGGGGGCGATCATTCGTGCAGTGATCGAGCATGGCGTAGCTTCTTTGGGAACAGAGTCACAACCAGGCCGCTTTCCACAGGTCTCGGGTATTCGCTTCGCGTTCGACACCAGCCGGCCGCCCGGCAAACGGGTCACGAGCATTACGATTAATGGAAAGCCCCTGGATGATCGGAGCATTTACACTCTGGCCACGACTTCGTACCTCGCGATTGATGCCGGCGACGGCTACGACATGTTTCGCAACGTGCCGCTCGTCGTTCGTCCCGAGCAAGCGCCGTCGGAAACGGATATTCTGTTGAAGGCGATTGCCTCAGTGCCGGCAATTGCTCCGAAGACCGATGGGCGGATTACGCGGGTTGATGCCGCGAAGGACAAGAGTTCGTGTCAATAGTTTGGCAGTGATCACTGGGAACGCGGGCGCCCTCGCCCGCATTGAGCGCGAAGCGCGAATAGTTTTTAGGTTGAAAGTACTAACCAAGCGTGCCAACTAAGTTGCTGCACTGTGCAAGGGAGATTAGCATCATGACGCGGACTATTTGTTTCTTTCTTCTCGCCTGTCTTTGTCTCTTTTCCTCCAATGTTTATACGCAAACACGAGCGGATCCCGATCTGCTCAGCGATATTTCCAAAATCAAAGCCATCGACAATCATGCGCACCCGCTCCGCTATAGCGCTCCGGGCGAGAAGCCCGACGATGAATTCGATGCGCTGCCGTTGGATGCCATCGTGCCTTTCCCTCTGCCTACCCGGCTCAGTCCGGCGAATCAGGAATTCATCCGCGCCTGGCACGATCTCTACGGCTATGTCCATCAAGACATGAGCGTCGCCCACGTGGCCGAGCTCATGAAAGCCAAGCTGCGCGTGGCGAACGAACGCAGCGATTCGTTTCCGGCGTGGGTTCTGGATCAACTCAACATCGAAACGATGTTCGCGAATCGAGTGGCGATGGGACGGGGATTGTCGGCGCCGCGCTTTCGCTGGGTGGCCTTTGATGACGCGCTAATCTTTCCGCTTAACAACGAAGCCGCCAAGCGATCCAATCCTGACTACCGAGGTTTCTTTCCGAGTGAAGAGCGTCTCCTCAAACGTTACCTCGGCGACTTGAAGGTTGCTGCGCTCCCGGCGTCGCTGGATGAATATCTCAAGCGGATCGTCACCCCGACACTTGAATCGCAAAAGCGAAACGGCGCGGTGGCAATCAAGTTTGAAGCCGCGTACTTACGCAAGCTGGATTTTGACGACCCGGACGAATCGCAAGCCCGCGCGATTTACGCGCGATTCGTCAGAGGCGGCGAACCTCCTACCAATGGCTACAAAGCGCTCCAGGATTTTCTTTTCTATTACATTGCGCGCGAAGCGGGCCGCCTGGGAATGGCCGTCCACATCCACTGCATCTCCGGCGCCGGCGGTTTCTATCGCCAAAGCGGCAGCAACCCGCTGCTGCTGGAATCAGTCTTCAACGATCCGGCTTTGCGCAAGACAAAATTCGTGGTCGTCCATGGCGGCTATCCGTTCACGAAAGAGATGGGCTCGCTGATGAGCAAGCCGAATGTCTATGCGGATTTTTCGGCGCAAACTTTCTTCACCTATCCGCGTGAGCTGAGCGAGAACCTGCGCAACTGGTTGGAGTCCTATCCCGACAAGATCCTGTTCGGAACGGATGCATTCTCTTTCGGACCGGAAGTCGATTGGGGTGAAGTGGCGTGGCTCTCTAATACAACGGCCCGTCAGGCACTGGCTTTAGCACTAACTGGAATGATGAGCGATGGCGAGATTAATCGAGAGCGAGCGATGGAGTTGGCGCGGATGGTTCTGCATGGTAACGCGGCGAAGCTTTACGGTTTTAAGTGAAGGACTTTCTATTCCCAAAGAAAACCTCACCTAACCTCAACCTCCACCGGCTTGGCATCATGCGACACATAACCTTCGGGCCAGTTGGAAATGTTCACGCCATACAGCCAGTCCGATTCCGGCGTGACCGCAAACCGAATCCTCAGCGGCAAGCCGCGCGCGGCGGCCAAACGTAGCGACAACGAATCGATCTTCCACTCCTGTATCAAAGGAGCTTTTTGATCTTCCACCGGAATCAAGCGCGAACCGCAATCCTTTCCATTTATGAATAAGGTCACACGAGTGCGAATCCAGTCAGGCTTGGCGTCAACCGGCAGCACCGGTTGGAGGTGCGCCCGCACGATGATTTGCCCCACCCGGCGATGGTCCGTTCGTGCAGGCACAAGAAATTCAAAGTAGCCCGAGCCTCCGCCCCAGATGTAGCCGTCGCCGCCACCCAGCTTTTCAAATCGCCCGCGCACTGCCAGGTTCGGTCCGAATCGATAAAGCACCGTTCCATCCGGCATGAAGGTAATCTGCGGCTGCGTGGCCGGATCGTTTTCGGCGCGCGCGAAGGCAAACTGCCGGGGTATCAAATGTTGTCCCGGGTCCAGCAAAGCCGGTGGCGGGAAAGCATTCGCCAGCGACGCAAACAGATGCGATGCCCCCGTGACTTCGGCAAGCACCGGCGCATCGCGCGGCGAGGAATACGTCACGCCATAACCTCTCTGCGGATCGGGAGTGAGGATCCAGAACATGGCGCCGCTCGCGCCGGCGCGGGCCGCGCCTTCAAAATACCCGCGATACCAATCAACCTGAGTAAAGCCCTTGTACCCGTCGCTGGACATTCCAAATTCGCCCAGCACCAAAGGTTTCTTGATCGAAAAAGCAGCGGCCACGCGATTGTCGATAAACTCGCCGAGGGCTTTGGGCGAGTCGACAAAACTGTCGGTGTCATCGCGCGGATAATTGTGTACGTCGCAAATGTCGATGTTGGGCAAGGCGTGATCGAGGAGCCATTCGCGGCGCTCGGCGGCAGAACGATAGCCCCACTCTCCGGCCGCGATTAGATGATCGGGATCGAGTGTCTTCAGATAGGCGCTCATCTCAGACATCCACGCGCGCCGCTCGGCCCAACGTCCGGTCAGACACTGCGCTTCGTTCATTAACTCGTAACCAAAGATTGTGGGATCGTCGCGATACATGACGCCGCTGACGGTATTGCGGCGGGTGGCAATTTTCGCGAGGTGCTGGCGATAGAGACGGCGCGCGATCTCGTTCGAATAAAACAGCATAGCCTTTTCATTGTTGATGCCGAAAGGGTAGTTGTCGTCGTCGGCGCCCTCAACTCCGGCCCAGCGCAAATACTGCGTCACGCCGCCGGTGTCGCGCCACCAGTTCGCCAGGCACAATTGCACGCGCAGACCGTTGCGAGCAGCTTCGACCAGTACGCGATCGAGAAAGACCAGCTCCTCTTCGTTCCATTTATCGGGTGTGGCTCGAAACGAATGCGTGCGTGGCCAATCGCTGAGGTCGGCGATGGGCCGAACGTCCTTCGGCCCGCCTTCACCCGAGGCCCAAACGCGCACGACCTTGATTCCGATTCGCGCCGCTTGCTGCAGAGTCTCGGGCATCCGCGCTCGGTCGTCGTCCCGATACATCACGGCCACATTCGCGCCGACAAAACGAAACGGCTTTCGGTCGATCACCAGCCGCGGGCCGTCAGTCTGGACGAACGCGGGGCGACCCCGGCGCGCGCTGCCGCTCCAGCTCGAGATCGCAAATAAAACTGCCGCGCCCGCAATCAACGCGAACGCGGCGAAAAGCAATTGTTTCCTGGACATGAAAACGAAAGACGAAACTTAAGTGGCACAGACTTCAGTCTGTGATTGTCATGCGAGGATTCACAGACTAAATTCTGTGCCACTTAGCGCGGATTGGTCAACCGCACAAAGCCCATGATGGCGCAAATCGCGCCCACCACTACAAAGACATTAAAGAAAGTAAGGATCGCGAACACCGTCCGAAAGTCTTTGATGATTAAGCCAAAGGCCAGCAACAGAAACTGCAGGTGGAAAAGCAGCATGCAAACCGCTGCGAAAGAAAACCATCGGGCCGACGAGCCGAAAGCCCTCGCCCGGGCGAAACCAAGCACCGCAGCGACCAGCCAAAGAATGGCGCCAAAGACTAACGAGCCCAAAATGACGGGAAAGAAGTAAGACGGCTCGTTGAAAGTTGTTTCGGTCTGCTCGGCGGCCTGGAAAAGGAAAAGCAAGGCAAAAGTCATCAGCTACTCCCGTATTGTTCGACTCTGTTATTTGATAATACAAACCGCCAGCACCATGCGCGAAAGCCTAAAAACAAAACGGCCGTTTGCGCGGGCGAGTGCCGCGGACGCAAACGGCGTCGCTTGATGATGCCTTCGTCGCCGGCGCCTGAGCCGTGAAGCTCGCCCCGGCGATCAGGATCGATGGTTTCTACAAGTCTGTCGCAAGCGATCATCACGATTCGCGCAGTGATACTTGCAGCCCTTCTATTGGGTGATGTGAATTTCCTCTTCCTTGTTCACGTGGCGCAGGAACAATAACAGAGCGCAGGCGCAGAATACGATAGCCAGCACGAGGGCAATCCAACCGTTCGTGTGCCCTCCGCCCGGGTTGGCGTCGGTTACGAACTTATAGAATTCAAAGATCGCGCCACCCAGTGCAGCCACTCCTACAATTGACAACAGAAAGTCAACCATAATTAACCTCCGATGTTCGCTAAGCTCTTCGAATGAAGGTTACAGATAAAGCCACCGGGACAATCCCGCTATATGAATGAACTAATTTGGACGGCTGCATGTTAACGCCAGCGCCGCGAATAAGGCAAGCCCCTTGATCGAGAAGCCACCGGGTTCAATGTGTTGAGGGATCGATCGTCAGCGCGCCCGCCAGGTAAACATATTCACCGTCAGGCGTCTGCAGACGGATACTGTATTCACCCGGGGGCGCGTACGGATCCACGGAAATTTCGAAACTGATGACTGGATAGGGCGTGTCGAACGGCTCGTCCGCTATGGAGGATCCATTCACGGTGATGAAAGGAGAAGTAACGAAAATCCCGCGCGCGGGAATCTGGTCGAGACCCTCGCCCGCCACCAGGATTGTGTACGTCCGGCCGGCTTCCACGGGCAGGACGGTTGTAGATAACTCGCCGTTCATTCCAATCAAGCGGGGTTTGACGGTTGGCGCCGGAGTCGTCGAGACAAAAAAGCCCACCGACGTAGTCACATCCGACCTCACCAAAATCGATCGCGAAGGCGAAGCACCGGCGCGCAGAACACTGCGAAACGGCGGCAGCGTGTCCAGCAGGCCGGCATACGATCCGCCCGCGCCGGCGATGTCAGCCGCGCCGACGGGTCCATCCAGACTCTGGCCGATCAAACGATATCTGCCCGGCTCGAGGGCGTCGATGCGATAGTCTCCCGACGCGAGCGTGATGCTGCCCGCGATCAATCTGCCCGTTAAGGCGTCTTCCGCAAACACATGTCCGCCAAAGATCGGTTTCGACGATCCCGCAAATGCATTCGCGATTAGCTTCCCTGAGATTGAACCCAATCCGGCCTGCGATCCGTAGAGGGCCCGCGCTCCCGCAGCATCGTCTTCCGACAACGTTCGTTGCGTAAAAGCCGGCAGTCCGTACAGTCCGTTTTGCGCCTGGCGAGGCTGCATGGTCGCGCCAATCACCGCCGAGTGTTCGAGGCCGAGCAGATGCCCGACTTCGTGCGCGAACGTCGATTCGAGATCATAGGTGCCGGGCGTGCCGTCGCTCGAAAAAAGTTCGTTCGGATTGAGGGCGATGTCGGCTTCCACAATCGCGCCGCCGGAATCTGAAAAGACCCGCGTGCGACCCGGGCTGGCGGATAAGCCAAACAACGCGGCGTTGTCGGCAGAGACGGTGATCAGATTGATCCGATCGCCGGCATTGGGCGGGCTAACCGTCTGCGCGGTCGATCTGGTTTCGAGGAATTGAATATCAGCCAGACTCGCCCAGCTTTCCAGTGCTCGCCGGGCCGCGCCAATCACGTCACTCCCGGCTTTGATATTTCCCGGCGGCGCACTGAGCGAGCTCGAAAATGCAACGATGATCGGACGCGACAACCAGTGTCGCGCGACGATGCCTGAACTGTCGCGGTACTGCAGCGTGTACGCGCACACCGGCGCCGGCGCGTTAACGAGCGCGAACACTGCCACGATGGCGCTCAGTCCTTTTCGGATCATCTTCTATTCCGGCTCGGTGAAATGCGACGGTTCGCAACTCTGGTGCGATGGCTGCGGCGAGGGGCGGCGCCGCGCGGCCAATCTTACCACTGTCATGTCGCGTCAAGGAAGGCTGTTGGTTGGTAATTTCGAGCCGCCTCTGATCCCGCCTTACCTGGGCAACTCAGGCGGGTTACCTGTAATCTCAACCCGGCCTGATGTATATTGATCGCCCCGTGGTTAGCCGCCCTCGGGTGTTCGAACGCTAGTTGTTTCCTGCCGTCTAGCTTTGCAGCAGTCGGTTAACAGGCGCACGCGACAAGTCAAAGTTTTCAGCAGTGATTTTTCCCAAATGCAATCTGTTTCATTTCTCCACGACCGGCCGATTTTCAAGCCGGTAATCCCTGGTCTGCTCGTTCTGCTGCTCCTGGCCGCGTCGATTTTGTTCGCGCCGCGATCTGAAGCGATCCATCCCGATCCTTCTCAAGCTCAGGCAGAAACCAGTCCGAAGCGTGATCGTCCGGAGTTTGTCCCCGGCGAGGTCCTGGTGCGATTCAAGCAGGGCCGGGCTTTCGAAGGTCCCGCCATGGTCGACGTGCCAAGTAATGACGTGGCCTTGCAGGCCCAACAAAAGACGGGCTCACGCGCGCTCGCGATGTCGAACGAAGAGATTCCAGTAAACCTGGATCGTTTTGCTGGATCCGATCTGGTCGAGGGCTTGCGTCTCGCACGCGTATCTTCGGGCGATACGCTCAAAGCGGTGGCCGCACTGTCTGCTCGCGACGATGTTCTTTATGCCGAACCAAATTACATCTTGCACACTGATAAAACGCCCAACGACACGTCTTTTGGTTCCTTATATGGAATGACCAAGATTGGCGCGCCGCAAGCCTGGGACATTACTACCGGGAGCACGAGCATCGTGGTCGGAGTTATAGACGAAGGTATCGATATCATTCATCCGGATCTGCAAGCGAACATTTGGACGAATCCCAGTCCCGGCTCAATCGCAGGCATCAGCGGCGATGTGAACGGTTATGATTTTCGTACCAACAACGGCGCCATTCCGGCCGAGTCTCACGCTACCCACGTGGCCGGGACTATTGGGGCAGTCGGTAATAACAGCACGGGCGTGGTCGGAGTCAACTGGCAAGTCAGCCTGATGTCACTAAGGTTCATCGATCAGGCCACGAACAACGGCACGGATGCAGATGCTATCAAGGCCTACAACTATGCCAAGCAAATGCGTGACCTGTGGGTAAGCTCAAGCGGGACCAAGGGCGCCAACATCCGGGTTCTGAATGCGAGCTACGGCGGGGGTGGCTATTCTCAGGCAGCAGCAGATGCCCTGAACGCGGTCGGTCAATCAGGAATTCTTTTCGTAGCCGCCGCCGGCAATGAAACAACAGACGGCGATATTCATCCGCACTACCCATCGAATTATTCGTTGCCAAATGTCATTTCGGTCGCCGCCACAGACCAAAATGATAACCTCGCGAGTTTTTCAAACTTTGGCCTTCATTCAGTCGCGTTGGGCGCGCCCGGCGTAGGAATCCTGAGCACAACTCCGAATAACACCTACAGTTCATTCAGCGGGACTTCGATGGCTACGCCTCATGTCACGGGCGCCGCCGCTTTGCTTTGCGCAGCGAATCCAAACCTTTCCGTCAACCAACTGCGCGCCTTGCTGTCATTCAACGGTGACACCGTTGCGTCTCTTCAAGGCAAGACGCTCAGCGGCCGCAGGCTGAATGTTTTCAAATCTCTGCAAGCGATGAACGAAGGCGACACGATTGCGCCGGGGACCGTGAGTGGATTCCAGGTTGCTTCGCAGAGCGGCCGTCAGGTCGGTCTGTCGTGGACAGCCTCCGGCGATGATGGAGCAGCGGGCCAGGCTTCGCTTTACGATGTCAGTTTCATCGATCAAGCTACCAACGCCGTAGTTCCGCTTACAAGTGTAGCGCCGGCCATTTCGGGCACGCCGCAAAGCATTACCGTCAACCTTCCCTATCGCCACCTTTCGGGCACGCTTCGTTTGCGTGAATTCGACAACGTCGGGAACGAAGGCACGCCCGCGACTACCTCAGTCAGCGTACCCCTGAATTTTGCTGACCCTTACACGACCGCGCTGAACTCGCCCGCTTCACTCTCTACTGGCGGAACGCCTTTGGGTCTGACTTTTGACGATCGTTATAGGGAAAACTACTCACTGCCATTTGCCTTCCCGTATTTTGGGCAGGCTTACAGCACTGTGACCGTCTCAACAAACGGCAATTTGTATTTCTCAGCTCCGCCCAAGCGCCCCAATGGCGATGCCGACGATGTGCCGGGGTCGACCGCGGATTTGTCTCTGTCCAAAATGATTGCCGGAATGTGGGACGACCTGGATTTATCAACTAGTAGAAGGGCGGACGCCGATGTGTACGTTGTCCAGCCCGATGCTAACCGGATCATATTTCGCTGGCAGGGAGTGCAGTTCGGCGATGGCACTAATGGCGCTCCGATTAATTTTGAAGTCGAGCTGCGCTCCGACGGCTCGGTGATTACCCGTTACGGCGCCGGCAACATCAATCTGCTACCGGTCGTCGGAATATCCGGGGGCGAGCCCGACCCGTATGTGATCGATGCGCTGACTTCCGAACTCAGCCCCAAGACTTTAACGAACGCACAGAGCGCGGTCTTTACGCCTAGATCCAACTGCACCTACGCCCTCTCTCCCTTGAGCCAGAGCGCGTTCGCCAGCGGTGGCGGCGGAACTGTGGGCGTCACAACGCAAGGTGGTTGTAACTGGATTGCGACGAGCAACGCGACCTGGATAACAGTCACTGGCGGCAGTAGCGGTACGGCTAGTGGAACAGTGAGTTATTCAGTTGCGGCTAATCCGATAAGTTCGCCGCGCTCCGGAACAATGACTATCGCCGGACAGTTTTTCACGGTGAATCAGGACGCCGCGCCACCAGGGGTTATTGAATTCAACGCCCCAAGCTATTCCATGAGCGAAGGCAATCGGATGGTGAGTATTAACGTGACGCGCTTAGGCAACACGGCCAATACCGCTAGTGTAGCCTATGCAACCAGCGACACTGCCGGGTCGCAAGACTGCAACATCCCCAACGGCAAGGCTTCAGCTCGTTGTGACTACATCAGCACTTCCGGCACGTTCACCTTTGCTCCCGGTGATAGTTCAAAGACCTTTAGCATCCTTCTTATTGACGACGCCTACCAGGAAGGCGACGAAACATTCACGGTAAGTCTTAGTAACCCTGTTGCAGGTGTCCTGGGTTCGCAGGCAACTGCGACCGTTAAGATCATCGACAACGACAACAATACCGGCGTGAATCCATTGGGCGACGCCAATTTCTTTGTGCGACAGCAATACCTGGACTTTTTAAACCGCGAGCCGGATGCGTCCGGGCTGCAATTCTGGGCCAACCAAATTATTTCGTGCGGCAGCGATCAGGCATGTATCGACAATAAGCGCGTTAACGTCTCGGCTGCCTTCTTTCTCTCGATCGAGTTTCAGGAGACCGGGTATCTGGTCGAACGCATTTACAAAGCCGCCTACGGCAGTCCCAACGGCGCCTCCACGTTCGGCGGTCAGCACAACCTTTCGGTACCGGTCATCCGCTTCAACGAATTCCTTCCCGACACGCAAGAGATTGGGCAGGGCGTCGTCGTCGGACAGGGCAATTGGCAGCAGCAGATCGACGACAACAAGACTGCTTTTGCGGAAGAGTTCGTCAAACGCCCGCGATTCTTGACGGACTATCCTTTGACGCTGACGCCGACTGAGTTTGTAGACAAGCTGAATCTAAGGGCAGCCACTGCCGGCGTAATGCCTTTGTCTGCGGCACAGCATGACCAGTTGGTGAGCGATCTCAGCGCCGGCATCAAAACGCGCGCCCAAGTTTTGCGGGCGGTGGCTGAAAATCAGACGCTGGCCAGCGCAGAGAAGAATCGCGCCTTCGTCTTGATGCAGTACTTCGGCTACTTGCGGCGAAATCCGGATGACCTCCCGGATGCTAACTACACCGGGTATGATTTCTGGCTGACGAAGCTAAACCAGGCCAATGGGAACTTTCAAAATGCGGACATGGTTAAGTCGTTCCTCGTCTCGAGTGAATATCGCCAACGGGTTGGGCCCTGAAAAAAACTCGCCAATTCCGGCCTCCGCTGCGTCAAAATAAAGGCCGAACTTATTGATTGACAGCCCCCGAGCCAGCCCGTTACACTTCCAAAGCCTCTCAGGTGTAAAGCACCTTTTCCAGACCAGACGACGGCCCCATTTCTGGTTGGTTTTCCGATCAAGGACCCAGGAGCAGAAAGATGAAGATCGCCGTTACCCTTCTTGTGATCGCGCTGGCTGGCGTGAGCGTATTTGCACAGAGTCCCACGCTGAGAGTAGTCACCGACGACCCTAACCTGCCCTCCGAACTTTACTATGGGAACGTAAAGGTAAAGCCTCTGCGCGTGCGGCCGGGAACCAATCCGGCACAGCTCATCACCATCGATGATTCTGATTTTTTTGTGCAGCAGCAGTACGTGGACTTTCTCAACCGGATGCCCGACACCAGCGGCTTCGCTTTCTGGAACAGCAACATTACCAACTGCGGCGCGAACGCGACGTGCGCTGACGCCGCCCGCGTGAACACTTCGGCAGCGTTCTACCTCTCGATCGAATTTCAGACCACCGGGTATCTGGTAGAGAAGATGTATAAGGCTGCTTATGGGAGTACAAACGGAGCGTCTACCTTTGGCGGGTCGCATAACCTGCCGGTGCCGATCGTAAAGCTGAGCGAGTTCCTCCCTGACACGAAACAGATTGGACAGGGACTAATCGTCGGACAGGCGGGATGGGAAAATGTGCTCGTGGCAAACAAGCAAGCGTTTGCCACGGACTTTGCGCAACGATCAAGATTTACTACGGCGTTCCCGTCGAGCACGACGCCAACGAACTTTGTCAACACTCTCTTCGCCAACGCGGGTATCACTCCTTCGTCAACCGATCTCTCAACCGCCATTGGTGAGTTTGGTAGTAATGCCACCGACATCAGCAACGCCACCGCGCGTGCGAAAGCCTTGCGGGACGTGGCCGAGAATTCGGCCTTGTCGAGCCAGGAATTCAATCGCGCGTTTGTGCTGATGCAGTACTTCGGTTACCTGCGACGCGATCCGAACAACGGCAATGGCGACACGGACTATACCGGCTATGACTTTTGGCTGACGAAACTAAACCAGGCCAATGGCAGCTTTCAGAATGCGGACATGGTTAAGTCGTTTCTCGTTTCGAGTGAATACAGGGGAAGGTTCTAGGCCCGCTCGCGATCATTGGATAGGTTAAAGGCCGACGTTTTGACGCCGGCCTTTTTCGTTTGTGCTTCCCGCTCAGGGTGTTGTGGTCTGTTACAGAACCGCGAGCGGTACCGAGCGGGATAACGACTCAAGCACCAAAGAGTTCATGGTCTTTAAGAATACGTTGCCCAAGTTGAATGCTTATCCCGCTCGCTACCGCTCGCGGTTCTCTATCGATCCTCAGATTGATGCCGGCACTAAGGTACTGAGCAAGGCCCTCTCTTGAGAGTCGCGTCAGGGAGAGTAACCAGATCGCGCCGGTCCGTTCAGCAGTTCTTCGTAAACGTCCAACGTTAGCCGCGCCGTTTGCTCCCAGGAAAACTTTGCCGCGTGCGTTGGACCGCCGGCGGCAAGCAACTGCCGCTGGTTTTCATCCTCGAGTAATTCAATAATGCTTTCGGCCAGGGCGTCCACATCCAAAGGCTCCACCAGACGCGCGGCGCTGCCAAGCGTTTCCTGCAAACTTGGAATCCGGCCGGCAATCACCGGCGCGCCACAGGCCATGGCCTCCAGCGGCGGCAGACCGAACCCTTCATAGACCGACGGATAGATAAACACTCTGCACGAAGAGTAGAGGGCACGCAGCTCGTCGTCACTCAGATAGCCAGTGAAGAGCAGGCGTTCGGCGACGGCTGATTTCCTGACAAAGTCGAACGTGTCTTCCATCAACCAGCCTTCGCCGCCAGCGATAACAAGCTGAGGACGAAGAGAGCTTTGCGTAATGATTTGTTCAAAGGCCTTCAGGAGCGTGAGCAGGTTCTTGCGTGGTTCGAGTGTTCCAACAAACAGCAGGAAGGCATCTTCGACACCCAATCGTTTTCTTATCTCAGCAGTCTCTGCGAAGGATACGGGCTGAAAGCTGCGGCGCGCGGCGGAATGAATGGCTCGCACTTTGTCAGGCTTGACGTTGAAATGCTGACAGACTTCTCGCTTCACGCTTTCAGTTGGCGTGATGATCATGTCCGCGATGCGAACCACGAGGGGCAGGCGCAGACGCGCGCGACGCACCAGACGCGACCGGTGCTTTTCGGGATGCAAAAGCGCCGACAGATCGTGAGTGGTGACGACGCTCCGTCGCCTTCTCCACAGCGGCAGCTCAAAGTTAGTTCCATGAAATAAGTCGAACGACGATCGGCGGACGTAGAGCGGCAACCCGACTGACCACCAATGCCCGCGAATTGACGATGCCCTCGGGGTCGCAGTGAAAAGATTGGGGAGTTGCGCGCGCTCAATTTCATCGAGCGCCGCTGGTTCAAAAGGAGCGGGTGAAATTAACTCGAATTGGTTTGAGGGCGAGATGAGCGCCAGGGCGCGGGCGAGTTCGAGCGTGTAATGGCCGACACCCGTTCTGGGTTCGGCCAGCGGATACCCATCAATTCCTACACGCATTCATGGACAGCGCGAACCGTGAATTTTCGGGCGAGTGTTGCCTGCGCAAGCGGGCTCACAGTCCGAATCGCTGTTTGTATTCGGTTGAAGTGATAAAGGCCTTAACCATTTCGGCGTTGACGAAGTTGCCGTTGAATTGGTTCAGCTTGCCCAGCCAGAAGTTGTACCCGCTGTAGTCCGAATCGGGACCCGTGTTCGGATCGCGTTGCAGGTAGCCGAAGTACTGCATCAGCACAAACGCTCGATTGAATTCCTGCTGCGAAAGCATTGGATCCTCTGCTACCAAACGCAGGGCGCGGGCGCGAGCCGACGTATCGGCGGGCGCGGAGCCAAGCTCGTTAATCGCCGCCGTTCGGTTTGCTCCGGTAGCAGGCGCCAGACCTGCGTTCACATAAAGCTGGTCAACAAACTGCTGCGCCGTCAGTCCAGACGCAAAAGCCGAGGTAAACCGAGACCGCTGCACAAAGTCACTAAAGAACGCCTGCTTGTTCGCTTCCAAAAAGGATTCCCACCCGGTCGCGTTCACGATCACGTTGTGCCCGATCTGCTGCGTGTCCGGCTGAAACTCACTCAGACGAAGCGGCACGGGAGCGGTACTCGAGATATTGCCATAGGCCGCTTTGTAAGTCCGATAAACCAGGTAACCGGTCTGCTGAAACTCAATCGACAGGAAGAACGCTCCCGAGACATTGATGCGTTTTACTTCGATGCAAGCCTGATCCGTGCCGCACGAATTAATCTGATTGGTCCAGAAGGCCAGACCATCGGTATCCGGCTGGCGGTTCAGAAAGTCCAGGTATTGTTGCCGGACGAAGAAGTCGGTGGTGACGATCGGATTCGGCAGCGGTGAGCCACCGGCATTGATTGTGATGTGCGGCGCAGTGTCGTCCTGACGGCTGGACGTCGCACCGACCGTTACTACGATCGGTAGATCTCCCGTATCAACCGTCGACGGCAAGACAAAGTCGAACTGATCGCTACCCGGTAAATCAATTGACGTTGCCGCCGTGGGTACGATCACGGTGGTGCCCACCCGAACTGAAATCAAACTGGCCAGAGTATTACGGATGCCCGTCAGCGACACACGCAACACCGTCGGCACCTGAGTACCGGTCCCATCATTTGTCGTTACTGTGAAAGGTTCAGGCGAGCAGACCGCCGGATTAGTTATGTTGCAAACCTGGGCGCGCCCTAACGGGCCGTTCGTCGACGTAAAGATATCCGGTTGCGCAGCTACGATGTCAATCGAAGCGCGCACGACCGTGCCATTGTTATTAATCACGACTGGATAAGTGCCGACCGCTAATCCGATCGGCACGACGAACTTGATCTCGCCTGATCCGATCGCGTACAGGCCGCACGCCGCGTTATTGATTGCCACTGAAACGCCGTTCAACTCGACTGGCAATGCCGGAGCCCGGCCCGATTCAGACGCATTGCTATTGCTCACCGTCACGCTCGTCGGCGCCAGACTAACGCTTGATTGAAAGAATGCCAGTTCACCCGCAGCCAGACCTGTCGGCGTCGGACTACCTGACGGCGAAGGCGATGGACTTGGTGTCGGACTGGCAGTGGGCGACGCGGTCGGGCTGGCCACTGGAACCGCCATTCGACTGGCCCCGGTGAACGCCGTCAACGTCCCGGGCGACTCAGTCACGACGGTCGGCAACAACTGATAGAAGACTTCATCTGAGCCATCCCCGTTACCGCCGCCTAACTCGACTGAAGTCAGGCTCATTACGATCCGTGTCCGAGTGTTGCTCGGAATTCCCCGCACTCCCGTGAAGCCCGGAATATTTGTTAGACGCTTGAAAGGTCCGGTCGATATTGCGGGAATCGGCGACAGGAAAAGCTGTTCCACATGTCGGCTATTCAAACCTGTGGTGGCGTCCAGGTCAGCCGTGGGGAACGTTCCGTCGGTATTAAAGTTCAAAGCCGAAGTAAATACTACCGAGGCCGGATGCAGGGCAGCGTCATAGTCCGTGAATGTCGGAAAATGGAGTATGTCTCCCGGTGCGGTCAAGGCGCGTGGTCCGACCTGAGCAAAGGTGTCAGCCTGCACATCGTAAAGAAAAGTGACGGGGAACGCAGTCGGCGCCGCGTTGGCTTTCGGATCGGCGGCAGCGGACTCGAAGGCGAGGAACTTGCCGTCGCGACTCAAGCGGCGGCCAAATTGGAATCCGTTCACTGTCGCGTGCGTCGTCGTATCAGCCAGCGTTTTAGTTACTTGTTTCAGACCGCTAACCGCGCCGGTCCCTTTGTTGAAATTGGCGAGATACACCTCGGCGTTCAAGTCATCATTCGTCGCCGTTAGGTTCCCACTGGAAATAAAAGCCAGCACGAAGCCGTCGCTGGAAAGACAAGGGTTGGAACTGAAGATTTGATTGTTGATCGACGCCGACTTTGTGTTCGTGACCTGGGTAAACGTCGAAGATCCGAGCACGTTGAGAAACACTTCGGGATTCGGACCCGCCGGAACCGCGCCGGCATCAAGATTGCCGCCGGCCACGAGATCTCGCGTGGAAATAAATGCAATTACTTTCCCGTCATCGCTGATCGTCGCTTCACGATTATCGTCGGCTACTCTGGGTGAAAAAGTCGAAGACCCCGCGCTTGGCGGAGCGCTCGCCGGAGTGTTAGTAACCCGCGTGAACGTGCCCGCCGACAGATCTATCGGGCCCACATTTGCGCCACTGGACAGGGCTGACTGGGGAATGTCTGGAACCGTGAACGAATAAGTCCAGATCTCCCAATTTCCATCGCTGGCCAAGGTGCTAGCTCCCGGGGCAGCGGGATTCGTGCCGTCAAAACTCGCCGGACTAACCGGGGCGTTCGAACTGAAAACGATCGTATAGGTGCGCTGCCCCGCAACCAGCGCCGGCTCCAGACTAATCATCGGGGCGTTGTTGCTGACTTCAATCGCGACACTGGATGGATCCACGGGCGTCGGCGTAGGACTCGCGGTGGGCGAAGGACTAACCGATGGACTTGGACTCGGGCTGGGCGTGGGCGACGGACTGCCCGGCGGATTCAGCACGCTCTTGGTGTCCGTAAGCTGAAAAATTCGCCGCTGCGCGTAGTCAAACAGAAACAGCTCGCGATTGCCGTCCTGATTGTTGCGCGTGGCGGTCTTTTCTGTGGCGATATCGCCGCTGGATTCAATGACGACAAAGCGGCCGTTGGCCGAGGTATCTCCCGCAAAAGAATCGCGGCTCGAATGAGTTACCTGGGTGACAAACGGATCCGGAGTGGGATTAGCGGGCGCCTGCGCCGAAGTAAGGGCGCTGGCGACGAGCATACACGCCGCCGCGGCGCATAAAAAGGCGATTACCAGTCTTATCATTAAGAATATGAACGAACGATCAAAGTGCTCACTGGGGATTTGAGCCAAGCCAGCAAGAACGACTACCTCGAAATATTAAGCAGTCAGGCCGGTCATTGTAAGCGTTGGGCCGCAGTAACCGCAAGCCGCCGCTTCGCTGTCGTTATTCCGTTTAGAGTTCAAGCCGGTAGCTTGAGTGTGCATGCGGCAACCTGAAACCTTGAACTCTGAACCTTAACCAATGACCCTCGCTTAGTTTCCGATGAACCGCTGCTGGTTGCTCACAATTCGGAAATACCTCTTGGCACGGCCCAGCGCGAGCTGCCAGCCTTGCGCTACCTCAACCACCAAACCGCTGCCGATACTCACTCGAAGTAATAAAGGCCTTGACCATTTCGGCGTTCTCGAAGTTCCCGTTAAATTGGTTGAGCTTGCCGAGCCAGAAATCGTACCCGGTATAGTTCGTATCCTGTGGGTCGTCGGGGTTACGCCGTAAATACCCAAAGAACTGCATCAACACAAACGCGCGGTTCTTCTCTGCGCTGGCCAGCGTCTGATTTTCAGCCACCGCCCGCAAAACCTGGGCGCGCGTCTTGATACCCGCTGTTAGGTCGCTTACCAACTGATCATGCTGTGCCGCAGACAAGGGCATCACGCCGGCAGTGGCTGCCCTTAGATTCAGCTTGTCTACAAACTCAGTCGGCGTCAGCGTCAAAGGATAGTCCGTCAAGAATCGCGCGCGTTTGACGAACTCTTCCGCGAAAGCAGTCTTGTTGTCGTCGATCTGCTGTTGCCAGTTCCCCTGTCCCACGACCACGCCCTGGCCTATCCTCTGCGTGTCGGGCAGAAACTCGTTGAGCCGGATTACCGGGACAGAAATCGGATGCGTCCCGCCCAGCGTCGACGTCCCGGAAGCGTCACCATAAGCAGCTTTGTAGATGCGATAGACCAGATAGCCGGTGTCCTGAAACTCAATCGAAAGAAAGAACGCGGCCGAAGTATTGATGCGCTGCACGTCAGTGCACGAGGGTTGCGGAGTGCAATTATTGATGTTGTTAGTCCAGAAGTTCAGACCGCTCGCATCCGGCTCACGATTCAGAAAATCGATGTAGTGCTCGCGCACAAAGAAATTCGACGTATCGATCTGATTTGTGCCGTTGCTTCCCGTCTCGTTGTCATTGATGGTGATCGTGATCATCGCTGGTGAGCTGAGCGTCACGTTGCTCCCGCCCGCGGCGCTGAGATTCAAAGTGAAAGTCTCGGGACCTTCAAGATAAGCATCGTCCACAATCGGGATCAGAATATTTTTCGAAGTCTCGTTCGCGGCAAAGTTGAGTGTTCCCGAAGTCGCGATATAGTCGCAGCGCGAAGACGCTGAACCATTGATCGTGACGGCGCAATTGTTCGAGCCGGTGTCCGCGGTCGCATAGTTAACCGACGCCGGAAACGAAGTGTCGCCGCTACGAGTCACCGTCACCGTCGTGCTCACCTGACCCTCGTTGACAGAAGACGCACCCGCACTGAACTGCACCGTACTGGCTCCCGGACTGATCAGTGCCGTTTCCCAAACACCGCGCCCATGCGTGGCCGCGCGCAGGAGTCGGAAGCTCGGCTGAATTTGCAGATCAAACACGGACGATCGCGGCAGGCCCGTCCCAAATGGGGCCCAGTTCGCACCGCCATCCGTCGAGCTATAGACGCCGATGTCCGTGCCCGCATACAAGTTGTTCGAGTTCAGCGGATCGATTACCAGCCCGTTGATGGGAATGCTGGGAATGCCGTTACCCGCCGCGGTCCAAACGGCCGTTCCGGCCGGAGCGCCGGGAGCTGCCGCCGCCACCAGGTTGGAAATTTTCCAAATCCCCTGGCCCGCCGGAGCAAAGAACGAGAACGTCACATAACCGACGTTCTTGTTATTAGGATCGATCACAGCGCGGCCCACGAACTTGTTTGACGTACTACCGTTCGGATTGGTCGGGAACGATCCGCTGGTGATATTAACGAGCGAGGAAGCGCCCGCTGAAGTCGCCCACACCTGTCCATTTTGCAAACCAACCATGCGGACGTTATCGCCGCCGGGCCAGATCGCGATCGAGCTGATGGGCGAGCCGCCCGTGATCGGCGCCTGGCTTACGACCGTCATATGATCTCCGCGATCAGTAGAACGATAGAGCCGATCCGATCCGTAATAGAGCGTGTTCGGCGCGCCGGGTCCCAGGGCCATCGGCGCATAGAATAGAACGTCGTCGGTAAGGGTCATTCCGTTATGCAGGTAATTAGCAGTCCCGTCGCACGAAAGACTCGTCTGCTCGGCGTCGCCTCCACTAACAAACCCAATGCCGCGCGTGGGCCAGAAATCTTTATTGGGCAGGCAGGTGGTATTAACGGCCCGATCGAAACCGATCTGATTACCCTTTTGATTAAAAAACGTGTGATACATCGTGACGTTGGTCGTGTCGGTCGCGCTCTGATCGATCAGACAGTATCCGCCGTCGCCACCTTCAGCATTACGCCAATTCCCTGCTGAGGTTTGCTGGTACTCAGTGCCGTTGTCCTGCGTCCCGCCAATCATGATGAACCGATCCGTCGGATGGACCGCGATACTTTCGAATTGGAGGGTATTCAACGGCGCAGTGTTGAGATTGGTCCAGGCAGTTCCCGCACTACCGGGACCGGTGGGATCGCCCGCGGCGGGAGTTGATTTTCGCTTCCAGACGCCGCCATCGTTGCCGACGAATATGGTCGTGCCCGCTGCGTCATAAACAAGCGCGTGTGTGTCGGCATGGAGGCCGTTATCGTCACGAGGTATCGCCGGCGAACCACTAGCCGGACCGCTAAAGGTCACGCCGCCGTCAGTCGACTTCTTCATGCCGTCCGAGCACGTACTGCGGGCGTTGCCTCCCAGATAAACTTCGCTGGCGTCGTTCGGGTTCACAGCAATCGCGATGTCATAAAAGCATTGACTGCCACAGAAGCCACCGCCTCCAACCAGCTGAGGTGACCACGCGCCGATGCCATTAAATGGGTCCACGGCCTTTCGCACGGCGCCAGTGCCGGTCGTACATGTTGGACCGCCGGGAGTAAGCGGTGTCTCTCCCGTCGCTGCATAAGCCGTAACTACTGAACCCACTTTATTGATAGCGAGATTCGCCCGCACATTAATAGGCAGCACTTGGACTTGCGTAAAAGTCGGGGTGCCGGATAGCGCGTTAGTCGTCCGATAAATCCCACCCAAAGACGTGCCGCCAGGCGCCGTCGCGCCAATCACGGCCACCAAGAGATTATTTGAATTGCCCGGCTCCATCACGATGTCAGTGGTGTCGACGTTGCCTGTTCCTGGGTTGTCGAAACTGGAGTCCGTGGTGACTCCCAGTTTTTGAAATGTCACCGACGTAGCTACTAAGGTCGCATTCGTCGAACGATAGACTCCTCTTGTTCCGAGAGGAGGCAGGCTGTTACTAAGGGAATTGCCGCCGCTACCTCCAACCCCGCGACCCGTGGCCACGAATATGGTCCCTGCATTGTTTGGGTCAACGACAATCTTGGTGATGCCCCGTCCATTGAAAACCTTGTAGGTAAGACCGCCGATCGTCTCCTGCGGATTGATTGGTCCGACCAGACTTGGAGTAGTAGTGACCGTGTCAATGCGATAAAGCCCCGCACCAAAGAAGCAATCCTGACAACCATTAAACTCGCCCGTGCCGACGTACAAGATCGTTGGATCAGAGGGAGCGAGCGCTAGGGCGCCAATTGCCAGCGAGTCTGCGCTATCGAATATCGCCGCCCAGGTTGTGCCGCCGTCCTGCGATCGCCAGACGCCACCCTGCGCCGTGCCTAAATAGACATTGCTCGCATTGCTCGGATCCACAACGATCGCAGTAACGCGGCCAGACACGGCGGTATCTCCGCCTGACAAGGCTTGTCCGTTGGTTATCGATGTTGGTCCGATGGAAGTCCACGCACCACCGGCGTCGGTCCCAAGCGACGGAGTCAAACCGCCGTTGACCATTGATTCAAGCCGGCGGCCTTTCTCCTGTCGATCCATCTGTGCGAGCGCGCGGCTGCGCAGCTCTGGATCGAAGGGCCGGCCCGGCTCGATACCGCGCTTGCGGCCGAGGTACTCTCCGCGCAAACGCAGGTAAGTATCGCGATCTATCTTCGAACCAAACTTTCCCAGATCGGCATCGACGGATTCGTCCTCGTCACCCTGCGGTGCAGCGCCGGACTGATTCGACTCGGTATAAGTATTTGCCGGGGGCGGGATGCGGTTGGCTGCGGACGAGCCAAAACTCCAAACCATTAAAGCCAGCAGCAAGGCCGCCACTGAAGCTGTCGCTATTGTCCTGTGTTTCATCTTAATACTCGTTATTCAGGGGTGATACTTGATTGTGGAAATTTGCGAAGGAATCCCGTGCGAAAGAATTTCATGCTCTGCTGCTTAGTGCGGTCGCGCTCCGTGCTTTGATCTGCTGTAAGCGGTTTAGGTTTGCCGGCCAATAGAAAGACATCGGGCGCTATATGTTTTCGACCTGGCAGGAAAAGCGTTTGTCGAAGTCCTCGACGATCCCGGCTCAATCGCCCGTCCCAGAGCAAAGCAACTTTATTATCCGGCCCCGCCGATGTCAACGAAAAGTACAAGATCCAGGCCGATCAGGATCGCGCAGTCTATCCGATTAGCACCAGGAGAGAAACCGTCTGAAACGGTAGCGACATACTTGACTCCGCGCGGGCTTTTGTCAAACTTCGATGCGGCCGCTTCAATGGCTCTGCCACTCTGATGCGCGGCAAGTCTCGGACTTGCCGAAACGTGGCCCATTAATCTGAACGGTCACTGACCGTGGCAGGTCGAAGACCCGAATGAAAAAGAAGGTTCGCCGCCGGCAAGTCGCAGACTTGCCGCGCATCAGAGTGGCAGAGCCATTGCCGTAATGAGTCAAGTATATTAGTGCCCTAATTAG
>JAWVEB010000037.1:0-18322 GCA_033856915.1 Blastocatellia bacterium
TCTCCTTTTTGTTTTGGTCTTGAGCCATCCTTACGGGTAAGCTCGTTGAGTTGGATTAGCACCAACATCTTAGACCACTCATGGAGACCCGACTTTCATAGTTTCTAAAGCTACGGTGCTAATGAGAAAAGCCGCAGATGCTCAAACTGCACAGCTCCGAAGGAAGCTATTATGGACGCGCATCGTAGCGCGAAATTATCGGCGCGGCAATCCAACGATTCGCGCTAGATCTCTCGATCTGTTAGCGCTCTTTCAATGGATTCCGCATCGACAGGTTCAGCTCAACCGGCACGACGCGCTTGAAACTGAACGGGCCTTTCTTAAACTTTCCAAAGACGTAGACGCGGCCGGTCACGGGCCAGGTTTCCTTCGCATCGCTCCAATCGCCGAGCGCGGCCAGCATCGCGCTGGGCAGATAGATGTAAAAGCTCAGCGGCTCGTGCAGGGTCAGCGGCTGTTTGTTTGGGAGATCGAACGCGCGATGGTACTCGTCGATGTTGACGGAGGTGCCGTTGACGATCATGTCTTCGAAGACGAGAAAGTCTACGTGACCGCTTTGTTTGACTGTTGAGACGACGATGGGAACTTCAAAGGTAATGCCCAGCGGCGTAACTCGGGTCAGTTCCGGCTTTCCCAGTTGAATTAGTTCGTCAACGTAAGCGTCAGAGTTCGCCGCGCTGTCGCCTTGATCGACGCCATCGTTTCCAGTCCTCCGGTTGCTGGACTGCTGAGTTTTCGCTTCCGGCTTCTTGAGTTCGACGACTGTGCGTTCGACTTTATAGCCGCGAATTTCTTTCGGGTAGGTGCGCACCTGCGGCGAGACGGTTACGCCACTAACAAGCGTCAGGAGGACGCAACCTGCTGCCACGAAGCTGTGCCGGGTTTTGTTTAGCATCTATGCAGTCGAGGCGTCCATATCAAAGCGGTCGCCGTCCCAATAAAGAGGCGTCCTATGGCACCGGTGTGACTTCCCCTTGAGCGTTCCTAATCAGCTCTTCCAGATCCAGCACGAGTGCGACATGACCATCGAATAGTTCGGCGGCGCCGCAAACACCGGCCCAGCGCGCGGCGTGCCGGCCGAGACTGCGCACCAAGGTTTCCTGCGGCGCTTTGATGCTGTCGACCACCAGCGCATAGCGACTCTTGATACCATTAGCTCGAACGGCGTTATCTGAGGTTTGCCAGACAAACATAGTCCCGGCAGCATCGGCGTCATTGCTCTGGCCCAGTAGCTTGCGCAGATGAAGCACAGGCAGCGACTCGCTTTGCCACTCGATGCGGCCGCTCTCTTTGTCAGATTGATTTCCCTCAGTTAGTTCGCCGCTGAACCCGGCGGATTCCAGCGCGTAAAGTTGATCGCCCGACTGCACCAGCAGGCACTGCACCAGGGCCAGGGTCGCGGGCATGATCATCGCGAATGTGGTTCCCACGCCGAGCTCGGTCGCCACCCGCACTTCGCCTCCCGCTTGCTCCATGGCGCGATCGACTACGTCGAGCCCGATGCCTCGGCCCGATAATTCCGTCACGTTAGTTTCGGTGGAGAAGCCGGGCCGGAAAATCAGACGCAGGCATTGGTCGGCTGAGAGATCCGACGCGCCGTTCGCGATGCCGTGCGCCTCGGCTGCGGCAACGACTCGATCCCAATCGATGCCGCGGCCGTCGTCAGTCACCGTGATATGAATCCGGCTTCCTTCATTAAAAGCTGCCAGCTTAACGCGGCCCAACGAATCCTTACCGGCGTCCTCTCGTTCTGCCGGGCTTTCGATTCCATGAGTGACGGCATTGCGCACCAGATGCAAGAGCGGATCGGCAATCGTGTCCGCGAGCGTCTTGTCGATGCCGACATCGCCGCCCACGATTTCAAACTCAACATCTTTTTCCTGGCGCCGCGCAGCGATGCGGCCGCCGCGCGCGGCAGCCCGTGCGAGTACTTCACCGGCCGGCACCAAACGGAGCTTGATCAGCCTCTCTTCAAGTTCGACAAACCGCCGGCGCAGATTCCTGGTGGCAGTTTCAAAACGTAGTTTGTCGCCGGACGCATTTAAGGAAAGCAGAGCGTTAGTCGTATAACGAAAGAGTTCGCTGGCTCCGGAGATCAATTCATCAAGCTGTCTTAACTCGACGCGAACGGTCTCGCCAACATCTGTTGAGGGCGGGCTGGAAGGGAAGCCTCTGGCGGAAGCTTTTGCGTCAGCTGCGGGCGATTGGATTTCTATTTCACTGATTTCGATGCGCCCGAGAGCTTCTGCTTGCCGCAGGATATCGCCGGGTACTAGTTCGGCAGCATAGAGCAACCGGAAGTTTATTTCCTCCGCGCTGGGAGGCGCGCCGGGACCGGTGGAGATTATTTCACCAGTTTGATTCAGCAGTTTAGTGAGTTCACGGAAGTTCTGATCGAAAGTCTCGATAAAAAAACCAGCCGAGATGATGAAGAGCTTTGCTCCCTCGCGGACTGCTTCACGCGCCTGCTGCAGGTCGTATTCGCTCAGCGCGCGGGCAATCTCGGGCGGCAAAGAAGAACGGAGGATACCGGCGATCGTCCCTTGGTTCTCGCTGTAAGCGGCCAACGCAACGAGCCGCTTAATAACGGCATTTGCGCCCGGACTGGTTTCGTCTCTTGGTTTGGACTCCAGGGCGCGCGCAATTGCATCGGTGCCGTCTTCGAACGCGTCGAGCACCGCGTCCGTGATCTCCAGGCGACCGAGGCGCACGCCGTCGAGCACACCTTCGAAGTCGTGGGCGATTTGGCTCACCGATTTCAAGCCGAGTGAGCCCGCCGAGCCTTTCAGAGTGTGCACGCGGCGGAAAATGCGCGCCGCCAGTTCGCGGCGCTGTCGCCCCTGCGAACGCGCGCTACGCAATTGTTCGAGGTCGCGATAAAGCTTTTCGACCATTTCGCGCGCATCAAGAATGAACTGGCTCTGCTCTTCATCCATGCCAAAGCAGTTTAGCTCAAGTTCGTCGGTGTGTCTCAAGTTGAAGCGCTCTTTAGCGCGGCAGAGCCGCACCCTATCGATTCATTCTTGTTAATCTGCTCGAGTGGAATCATCCGCTTCGGTCTCTTCGCTGGTCACGTTTTGCGGCTCGGGTGACTCCTGATCCAGATCGCGTTTAATGGCGTCGAGGATTCCGTTAATGAATTGGGTGGCTTCGTAGGTTGAGAAGCGGCGGGCGATTTCCAGCGCCTCGTTGATGGTCACGGTGCGCGGTGTAGGTTCCTTCAAAAACTCATAAACTGCCAAACGCAGGACGTTGCGATCGACCAGCGCCATGCGCGTGATCCGCCAGTGTTCGGCGCGCGAACGAATCCGTTCGTCAACTTCTTCCAGGTTGGCCAGCGTGCCAATGGCGAGCCTGGTAGCGAACTCCTGGGCACCGACTTCCGTCTCGGCATCAGCCAATTCAGACCAGAAGGTGCGCGCGAGTTCATCCCCGCGCGTTCCGGCAACGTCAGCCGCAAAGAGCATTTGCAAGGCGCATTCGCGCGCCTTACGACGCGAACCCATAATTTCTAAAAACGAACTTTGTACTTTGAACTTTGAACTTTGAATACGAGGGCCAAGTACAAAGTACTAAGCACAAAGTACACAAATCAAGCTCGGCATCACTTCTTGAAAGCTTCACGATAAAGATTAACCAACTCAACTGCCGCCGTCGCGGCCTCGAAACCCTTGTTGCCCAGCTTTACGCCGGCGCGTTCGATTGCCTGATCCACATTCTCCGCCGTGATGACGCCAAACAGCAATGGCACGCCGCTCTTCATTCCTGCTTCGCCAATACCGCGAGCTACCTCGGCCGCGATGTACTCAAAGTGCGGCGTCTCACCGCGAATGATCACACCGAGACAAATCACGGCGTCGAACTTTCCCGACTCAGCCGCCTTCAAGGCGCAGAGCGGAATCTCAAAGGCACCCGGCACGCGAAAAACCTCGACCGCATTATCGTCGGCAGCAAGTTCGCCAAGGGCGTCGAACGCGCCTTCGATTAGCCTCGACACGAGCGCATCGTTCCAGCGGCTGGCGACAATCGCGAAGCGAAAGCCTTTGGCGGTAAAGGTCTGGTCTGACGCTGGTTGTGATTTTTCCGATTGCAAGCTTGTTTGAAGTAACGCGGCTAAGCCAGTCTGAGTATAGTTGCCGCGGCGCAAGTTGCCAACTTGCCTCCCACTCGTTTCGCTTTTTCCATTTGGACCAGAACGATCCACTAATCACACGAAGCCGCGCGAATTTAGCTGGTTTCAGCTTCGTGTGGATTCGTGGATCGCTTTTGCCTGCACACGGAGGAGGCCAGTTGCCGTAGCTCAGCGATGTCTCGTTTAGCAGTGTATGATACGCGCGAGTTCAAATAGCCAGACCTATAAGGAGTGTTCGAGAGTGAAAGCTGAAGATTGTGTGATGGAGAGTAGCAGGAGAAGATTTTCAATCGTCCCCTTATCAGCCCTTTTGGTTGCGGTAATGCTGGCGGCCTCGGCCGTTGCCCAACCGCGCAAACCCACCGTGATTTTTTCCGTTTCCGGCGAGTCAGGCGACGGATCAATGGATGCAGTGGTCATTATTGATGCCAAGCAATTGCGGGTGCCGTTCACCGACGAACAAAAGGATCGGCAGAAAAAAGTCGCCGCAGAATATTTCGCTACGGGCCGGACTTACCGCTTGATATTCGGCGGCGGGGATGCCGGATCAGTGACAGTGAAAAAGTGGAACGAAGGATGCAACAGCGTGCATGCGGAAGTTGGACTAAAGACTTCAGCGCGTCTGGGTGGCCAGGTGAGAGCGCTGGCGACCAATTCTGATTCACTTGGTAAAGGCGCGAGCGCGCGGCGCGCGCCGACAGATGCCGAGCGCGCCTCCGTAATGACCCTCGTGAAAAGCATCTACAAACAAAACCGCACGCCCGCGAATCTGATCTCAGCGATCAAGATCACAAATCTAACCGCAACCGATTTGGACGGCGATGGCAAGTACGAGTTCATCGGCAGCTTCACTTCAGCGGCGAAGAATAAGTTCGAACGCGATTTGTTCCTGATCGCTAAGGCCGAGGGCACGGGCATGCGCGCCGACTTTGCTAAGTTCCAGGGTTATCAACCGCCGCCTGAGACTTTCTTATCGAGCATAGACTTTGTCGACCAACTCGATCTGGACGGCAACGGCGTCGGTGAAGTCTTTGCGATCCAGGGCGGATTTGACGCGTACGCGTACGTGATATTCAAGAAGGTGGCGGGCCGTTGGCGGGAGGTTTACAGCATGATGGGCGATGCTTGCTGAGCGGCTCGTCATGAAGTCAGTATTAACCGCGTGAGGGGCTGGATCCCTGAGTCAACCATCGAGAGTTGAATACCGGATCCGTCCGCTCGCGCGGGCATTGACAGTCACTTTGACTCAGGCTTCGGCCGCAATTGCGGTTGGATCTTCGACCTGCGACTTCCTCTTCTTTCTTAATATCAAAGCCGAGATCAGCGTGATGATTAATCCAACCGGGAACGGCTCAGTAAAGGTGAGGGCCGCATTGATGAAGGGATTGTCTAGATACTTCAACTGATTGAGCTCCGTTTGGATCGCTTCCGGGCTGGCGCCTGAACTCTTTACGTGCGCGACGCACATGGTCATGAACCTCTCACCAAAGCTGGGAATGCCGAAGTACATAATCTCCCATGTGATTACATACAAAACAGATGAGATGAGGGTGATGAGAATGCCGACGGCAAAGGCGCGCCCGAAAGTGATTGTCCCGCCGCCAATGTTCTCGCGATAGGAGCGGATGCCAAAGAACACCAGCATGAACGACAAGACCATCGTCGTGTAGCCGATGACCATGCTATGCGATTGCAGCCAAGCCGAATTCGTGAAAGGAAGGGTGCCGACCATCATTGCCGTCATGATGGCGCCGGAAATGAGCCCGAAAGTTAGGACAGTCTTTTTCATCGTTTGATTCTCCTGATAAGTTTTCAAATTCCGGGCGCAAACATAACCGGGGCGGCTCGGCTTGTCGTCATACTTTCGGGTGAATTAGCCCGGCAACGATAAGAATCACCCATTTGGGTGAGTGCTTATTTTGAGTGCGCCGACTTGTCGGCGCTTTGGTAAGCTGGCGACTGGTCGCCAGCATTGTCGCGACAAGTCGCAACAGCGAAAGCGGTAACAAGTCACCGGACTCCAAAATACTACGGAATCAGTCCCAACTCTTTTCCCAACTGCACGGCCTGGGTTCGGCGCCGGGCGCTCAGCTTGTCGAACAGGCGACTGGAATGGGTCTTGACGGTGTTTTCGCTGACAAAGAGCTTTTCGGCGATCTCGCGATTGCTCAGGCCGCCGGCAATCAGCTCGAGTATCTCGAGTTCACGTCGCGTGATGCCGAGCTCGCGCAATCTCACTTCGTTCAAAGTAAACGACCGCGGCGCCGGCACCTCTCGAATGATAATTGTTTCCTTGTTCTTGGTGAGCTTGAGTCCGAGCCAGATCCCCAACCCGGCGAAGAGCAGGGCGATTAGTCCCCCGTAGATTTCGATGGAGTGCTGGACGACGAGGAAGCGATATTCGACGAGCTTCAACAAGACAATCAGCACCCCGCCGCAGAGACCGTAGATAAGGATGTGCTTCTTCATCCTGATGATCCCGTGGCAACTACATTCGGGAAACCTGTTACCAGTCAGCTTTGGCGATGTATTTGAGGACGTGTTTGATGGAAGTTACGCTATACGAACCGTCGGACTTCCGGACCGGGATGTGGCGATAACGGCCCATCGACATCTTGTTCACGGCGGTCGCCACGGAATCCCGCTCGCTGAGGATTTCCGGATTTGGGCTCATCAGTTCTTTGACTGTGGTGTTAGCGGGCAGGGCATCCTTGCCGGTTAACTTGTTGAGCAAATCGCGTTCGGTGAAGATGCCAACCAGGTTTCCATCTTCCAGCACCAGGGCGCAACCCAGGCCGGCGGCTTTCATTTTCCTGATGACTTCGAGGGCGGGAGTGTCGGGTAAAACGCTGAGCAATTCCTGGCCGAGTTGGCTAATGTCGGTTTCCATGATTGAGGTGGCGGGACCTTCCCGGCCTGACTGGGGCACGTCAAGATTCAGCAGTGAAGTCACGCATTCTTCACAGCGGTCCGCGCCTTCGATATTGTTATGACCACAAGAGGGACAGATCATTCGCTTCGCTCCGATTGCGAATTTCGGATTTGGAAATGCGAAATTCCTGCCCGGCAAATTCGCAATCCGAAATTCGCAATCCGAAATTCTAATCCACCGTCCACATATCGCCACTGTAAATCAGTTTTTCCAGCGTGCCGGGACCCGACTTGGCGATCGAAGTTTCGATCTGTTCGGCCAGCATCTGATCGTAGCTGGGCCGCTCGACGGCGCGAAAGACTCCGACCGGCTGGGGGAAATCCGGTTGTTCCATGCGTGCCAGCATGAAGGCCACCGAGGGATCCTCGAGATTGATGTCGTGAATCAGAATGTCCGCTTCGGTGATCCCGTTCTCTCCGATCGTCACCACTTCCGGGTGAGCGCCATTCATGCGAATGCCCTGGTTTCGATCCTTGCCGAAAATCATCGGCTTACCATGTTCCAGATATAGAACTTTGTCCTGGCGCACGCTGCGTTCGGCAAAATAATCAAAGGCATGATCATTAAAGATATTACAGTTCTGATAGACCTCGAGGAACGACACGCCTTTGTGCCTGGCCGCTGCTTCGACCATCGCGCCCAGGTGTTTGACGTCGATGTCGATGGAGCGCGCGACGAAGGTTGCTTCACTGGCGATGGCCAGCGACAGCGGATTAACCGGATAGTCGATCACGCCCATGGGCGTTGATTTGGTGCGCTGGCCAAAGACGCTCGTCGGGCTGTACTGGCCCTTGGTCAAGCCATAAATGCGGTTATTGAAAAGAATGTAGTTGATGTCCAGGTTACGCCGCAGCACGTGCATGAAATGATTGCCGCCAATCGAAAGCGCATCGCCGTCGCCGGTAATTACCCACACGCTCAAATCGGGATTCGCCGACTTGATCCCGGTAGCAATCGCCGGCGCCCGTCCGTGAATACTGTGAAAACCATAGGTGTTCATGTAATACGGAAAGCGCGAAGAGCAGCCGATCCCGGAAACGAAAACCATCTTCTCGCGCGGAATGCCGAGTTCAGGCATTACCTTCTGCACGTTGTTCAGGATGGCATAGTCGCCACAGCCCGGACACCAACGCACTTCCTGATTCGAGACGAAATCTTTTTTCGTCAATTGTCCCGGCGGCGGGGCCGCGCCAAAAACTGCGGCGCCGCCTTCGCTCTCTGCCGAAACAGAAGCGTCGTGCATTGCGTTGTGTCCGTTGCCGCCTGAACCGTTACCTTGTGTGCTCATAATTGTCTATTTCAACCTTTGATTCTTGTTAAGCGAAAATCTCTGCAACCCTCAAGTGAAATCCCGGCACGACGTCGCCACCATCAAGCGTGTCTTTCTCAGTAAGCGTTACGATGTCCGTAAGCGATCGATAGACCGTTACGGTATGTAGCCTCGGGCTCAAAACCCAAACCATCTGAGCACCGCCTTCCAACCATTCGGCGACTTTCTCTTCGACACTGGTTACTCTGTCGCTGGGACTAAGAACTTCGACGACAAGGTCAGGAGAGCCAGAACGATAACCGGGCAAACGTCCCGTCCGTTGCACACTCTCCATTCGAACAAACGCGACATCGGGAGCGCGAACCGTATCAGGGTTCGACTCGAGCTTAAAACCGGTTTCGGCCGCAAACACGACGCCAAGGTTATTATTCTTAACGTGCTGATACAGAGGGCCCGCCAAGTTCATTGTGATCTCGCCGTGTTCCGATCCCGGTGGAGGAGCCATGCGCAGTTCTCCTTTCACGAGTTCATAACTATGGCCGTCATCCGGCATCGCCAGTAACTCGTCGGCGGTCATCGGTTTCGTAAGAGTGGCGCTCATATCATCCTTCGCGCTGCGCGCTCCATTTACAAATACTCCTCGACCTTCCCGACAATCTCGCGAATTTGGAATGGTCGCCCCTTCACTTTTGAGAAAGGAATTGCGGGGACCATGTACTTAGCTCGAATCATGGTGCACAGTTGGCCGAGGTTCATCTCCGGGATGATCACGGTTTCAAATCCTGCCAGCACTTCACCCAGATTCCTGGGGAAGGGATTCAGATGGCGCAGGTGCGCGCTGGAAACTGATTTGCCCTCGCTTTGCATCTTCTCGACCGCTGAAGTGATCGAGCCGTAGGTCGATCCCCAACCAAGCACCAGAACCTTGCCAGTCTTTTCTCCGAAGACTTCCACGAGGGGAATATCAGCGGTGGCGCGGTCGACTTTCTCCTGGCGCAGCAGGACCATCAAATGATGGTTCTCGGGATCGTAGTTGACGTTGCCCGTGATGTGCTGCTTCTCAATCCCGCCGATGCGATGCTCCAGTCCCGGCGTTCCGGGCAGCGCCCACGGCCGAGCGAGCGTTACTTCATCACGAGCATAGGGCATGAAGTTATTCGGATCGGTGACAAACTTGACTTCGATTTTCGGAAGCTTATCAATCTCCGGCAAGGCCCACGGTTCGGCGCCGTTAGCGAGATAACCGTCTGAAAGATAAAAGACGGGCACCATGTACTTAAAGGCAAGACGCACTGCCTCGATCGCCATGTCAAAGCAATCGGCGGGCGTCGATGGAGCAAGGACAATCGCCGGGCATTCGCCGTTGCGTCCCCATACCGCTTGAAACAGATCGGCTTGTTCAGTCTTCGTCGGTAGGCCTGTCGAAGGCCCGCCGCGTTGTACGTTGATAATGACCAGAGGCAGCTCAGTCATCACGGCCAAACCAATCGCTTCCTGTTTTAGCGCAACGCCCGGCCCTGACGTCCCAGTCAGGCCGATATGTCCGGCAAAGCTGGCGCCAATCGCGGCGCATACAGCGGCGATTTCATCTTCAGCCTGAAAAGTTTTCACCCCATAGTTCTTGTGACGCGCCAGTTCATGCAGGATGTCTGACGCCGGCGTGATGGGGTACGAGCCATAAAACAGCGGCCGTCCCGCCAACTCGGCGGCCGCCACGAATCCGATGGCCGTGGCTTCGTTGCCGGTAATTTTCCGATAACGGCCCGGCGCGATCACGGCTTTCTTAACCGTGTAGTGGGTCGTGAAAACTTCCGTAGTCTCGGCAAAGTTGTAACCGGTCTTGAGCGCGACTTCGTTGGCTTTGACCAACTCGGGATTCTTTTTGAACTTCGAATTGATCCAGTTCAAGGTCGAGTCGAGCGGGCGATCGTAGAGCCAGTACAGCACCCCCAACGCAAAAAAGTTCTTGCTCCTATCGATCTCTTTACGTGAAAGCTGTACGTTGCCTTTCAAGGCGTTGCGGTTGAGCGTGGAGATCGGCAATTTGTGCACGCGATAGCCGGTCAGCGACCCGTCGTCGAGCGGGTTCGACTGGTAAGCAGCATGCTCCAGATTGTCTTTCGTGAACTCGTCCGTGTTAATGATCAGCGTGCCGCCTTCTTCCAGGTCGGGAAGATTTACTTTCAGCGCCGCCGGATTCATCGCCACCAGCACGTTAGGCTGATCGCCCGGCGTGCGAATGTCGTGATTGGAAAAGTTCAACTGAAAGCCGCTGACGCCGGGCAGACTGCCGGCTGGGGCCCGAATCTCGGCCGGAAAGTCCGGCAAGGTCGAGATGTCATTGCCCATAATCGCCGACGTGTTTGTAAACTGGGTCCCGGTCAACTGCATGCCGTCGCCGGAATCGCCGGCGAAGCGGATCGTGACCGTGTCCAGCTCTTCAAGAAGTTTGTCGATAGTTTCGACTGGTGGTTCTATGACTGCGCTCATGGTTTTGCATTAAGCCTTCGTTTTGTAGTTTTCCCATTGCTCGGCGTCCGATTACGTCGCCTTGTTTTCCAATCGGAGCCTTTATCGAAGATGCCCTTTTGCAGGGTTCAAATTTCAAATTTCAGATCTGAAATTTCAGATCTGAGATCTAAGATTTGCGATTCACCCTCCCTCCACGGTGTCCATCACCTGCGCGGACAACGGAGGCAGATTCATAGTTACCTTTGGATAACATTCCGCCAGGTAAGTAATGATGTCAAAAACTGAAATCGATCCCACCAACTCACCGTTCTTAACCAGGGGAAGGTTTCGAAAACCCTTCTCATTCATGAGCCGCACCGCGTCGCCGATCGTCGCTTCTGACGAAAGCGTCTCGACCACCGGCTGCATCCATTCGCTGATGGGTGATTGTAAATCGACATCCTCGCCCATTATCTTGTTCAGCAAATCCCGCTCGGTAAAAATGCCGGCCACGCGGCCGTCGTCGGAAACGATTACACAACCACCTTCGTCATTCTTCATTGCCTCTATGGCTTGCGATAGCGGCGTGTAAGGCGACACGGCGACGTAGTCCTCAGTTGGCAGAACGCTGACGCGCTGGTCACAGGCATTTGGCAGGCGATCCATTTAATGGTCCTTCAGGGGGCTCAGCACTTCCTTCGACCGATCCTATCTTAACTCAAGTGACGCAGCGGCGAGAATGGAAGCTGATGTTATCACAATGTCGAGTATTTCTATGTGATCGGCGACACGCAGGTAGCCCAGGCCTTGAATTGCTTTGACGTTAAGGTGGGGATAGACTACCCGGGATTTGGACCCAACAGGTCATGGTTTTCCAGCCCATAACACCGACCTTTCAGGAGGATCTCATGAATAAACTTGCTTCCCGCATCCTGATCAATTTCACGGTGCTCACACTTTTCTCGGCCACGGCGTTGGCCCAGGACACGCATAGTGTCTGGTCGAAGAAACCGCTTCTAATTAAGGACGGCCAAACCAACGTCGAATACCACACGTTCGTGAAGGGCAATGCGGCATTCGCCTGGACGGAGTCCACCGTTAGGGCGTATGCGCATGCGGTGGCGGTAATAACGCCAAACTTGAAATACGAATTTGTGTTAGTCAGAACCACCGGTAGCACCGCCGACGGCATTGACGGTTTGTGGGACGTCAGACGGAACGGAGTGCTGGTCTGTAACAACTGCGTCGGCAAGGCCTATCTGTTGGGTCCGTCGGCAATCCCACCCGGCAACTACTTCAAGATCTACGTCGGAACTCCATCCGCGTATGCCGAGAAGTGGTTGTATAGCGGCGACCGCACAGATAGATTTGATTTCTAAAGTTCTTTTTGTGGCACAGACTTCCGTCTGTGTTTTCCTCGTCATAAGCACAGACTGAAGTCTGTGCCACTTACTCAGAATTCGATCTGTCGAAGATTTCGGGTGCGACTTCGCTGGGGGGCCTAGATCATTCGCTCAAGAGGCTAAAACGAACGGTACAAGAGATACTCCTCGCTTTTTCGGATGATTTGGCAATTTATACAAGCGGACTGCGAGCCAATCACAAGTGAGCCGATGGGAGCGCGCCGGCCTTCGTCGAGATGAACGAACTCAGTCTGCTTCCTGCCTTCCACCGCGGCATACCAGTACGCGTGTTCGTACGCTGGTTCGGTTCCGTCGCTCAAATAGATCGGCCGGTCGGGCAGGGCAACTGCCGCGTCATAGATCTCTTTGTAGTCCGAATCAAAGAACCAACCTCGCTCGGGCCCCTGACGCCGATACACGGACTGAAAGTAGATCGCCTGCAGGCCGATAGCGGCCAACAACACCGCGAGAATTCTCTGGCGCGCTACTCGCGAAAGAATCGGCGACAGGATTGAATGGGGGCTTTGAATGCCGGCGGCCGCGGGCGACTCATCTTCGACGGCGGGCGGTTGCTTAAGCAGGAACTGCAGCCCCGGTATCATCAGCACCAGCAGGAAAACCGGATAGGCGACCATGCGTAGCGAATGAAACTGATCGGGAGTCAAAGCCCCGGGCACGATCGAGGCTGCCGCGCCAAAGATCACAAAGCGCCACCAGGGCTCGCGCCAGTGACGAACAATCACAACGACGAGTCCTATCAACACGAGAATGAAAGCGCCGATGAGAAAACTACCAAGCGAGCCGGCGACGTGATGACGAGGGTTGCTGTCGCCGTCTATCAAAAGGTCTACGAGGCTAGAGTCTGACAGATATCGACGGACGAAGATCGGGACGATCTCGGTCCAACGCGAGGTAGGCTTGATGTACGAGATTAGATAAAACCTTTGGGTCAGCGCTTCGGGATGTTTCGACCTGAATATCAGTAATGGAATAAGGGTCAGGGCAAACACGACCCATGTCTTGATCACGCTGATCAGCCGCTCGCGCGAGGTTACAAAGAAGACCAGGCCGAAGGACAGCAGAGGGCCCAGCAATCTTCCGATGGTGTAGGAATACGTTAGCAGGGTCAGCGTTACTGCCAGCGTCCCAATCGTGAACCAACTCCAACTTTCTTTCTTCTGTGCCCGAAAAACTGCCAGCAGAAATAACACCAGGGCCATCGGATAAAAGTATGTCTCCATTACCAACCGGCTGACTTCAAAGAGCCACGGCGTGAGAATCGCGATGACGCCTACGATGATGCCGATCCGTCGCTGGCCTGAGACTCGGGCCGCAAGCAAGCCAATCAACAAACACGCGGCAAAGACCCACGTAGCGCTAAATACACGGGCTCGCCCGATGCTGGGCTTGAAAACAGTGAAGGGAATTGCCAACAAGTAGATCTGAGTCGGGTTCGCATATTGAATCCAACCGTCGGTGTAGACCGGAAAATACAAGGGATAGCGATTTCCAAATTCGCCGGCGCCGGTGTGGGCGATGCAGTAAGCGTTGTAAGCAATTGCGGACTCGTCGATGTAAAACCCCGGTGGGTTTGTGCCCACGCCATCAATGTAAAAAGCGAAGAGGATGATAATGCCCAGCAAGGTGATGACGAGCCGATGTCGGCGCAGGATCTGCATGACGTTGGCAGCTGGCGGGCGTTTAGCTGAGGTTTCCGCCTCGTCGGAGAGGACTGGTTCTGTGGGTGACGTATCCATTGGGTTTAGCGGGCGAGAATATATTTGAGTTTGCTCAGAGTCAACAGTGTGATGGGAGGCGATAGGCAAGGAGTCAGTACCGGGAGCGGTAGCGACCGGGTTTCGATCCATGAGAGTCGAATTTGCCGGCACCGGGACCCGGTCGCTATCGCTCCCGGTACTGACCTCATCATTCGGCGCCGTGCATAACCACACAATACGGCAGCCGCGCGAGGCTAAACCAAACACGACCCATAACACCGCTGGTTCGACAAACGTCGCAACGTTTCGGCATAATTCGATTATGTCTCAGTTGAATGAAGGCGTAGTGCTTGATGCACTCCGCCAGATCAAAGATCCCGATCTACACAAAGATATCGTCACGCTCGGCTTTATCAAAGACCTGAAGATCGACGGCGGCAACGTTTCCTTTCGCATAGTACTAACTACGCCTGCGTGTCCTGTGCGCGAGGAAATGGAAACTTCCGCGCGTGAACTTGTGAGCGCGATACCCGGAGTCAGCGCCGTGAACGTAACCATGGATGCCGAGGTCCCCAAGGGTCGCGGTCTCGGTGACAAAGTATCCGTGCCCGGCGTCAAAAATATCGTGGCAGTTTCGTCAGGGAAGGGCGGCGTCGGCAAATCAACCGTCGCTGTGAATCTCGCCGTCTCTTTGGCGCTCGATGGCGCGCGGGTTGGTTTGATGGATGCGGACGTTTACGGGCCGAACGTGCCGATCATGTTGGGCGCGGGTGATGCTCGGCCTGAAATTGAAATCAACAAATTGATTCCGGTTGAAGCGTACGGCGTGAAACTCATTTCCATGGCCGTGCTGCAACCGGGCGATAAGCCTTTGATCGTTCGAGGCCCAATTCTGCACGGGCTGGTCAAGCAATTTCTTACCGATGTGAAGTGGGGCGAACTCGATTACCTCATAGTAGACATGCCGCCGGGAACTGGAGATGTGCAGTTAAGTCTCGCTCAACTCGTGCCCGTGCAAGGTGCGGTACTGGTAACGACACCCCAGGAGGTCGCGCTCATCGATGTCCGCCGCGCGTTGCGCATGTTCGAGACCGTGGCCGTGCCCGTGCTCGGCGTGGTCGAGAACATGAGTTACTTTATCGCGCCCGACACCGGAAATCGCTACAACATTTTTGGCGAAGGCGGCGGCGAAAGACTGGCGCAGGAATACGGGGTGGCGTTTCTCGGATCGATCCCGATGGGGATTGAAGTACGCGAAGGCGGAGACAAAGGAGTGCCGGTCGTAGTCGGTAAGCCCGAATCTCCGCAGGCCCATGCCTTTCGCAAAATGGCTGAGGAAGTAGCGCGGCAGGTCTCGATCGAGGCGATGAAACCAGAGCTTGTCGTTTTGCGGAAATCTCAGTAAGATGAGTTCGAGATTAGTAACGGGTAAGCATAGATTGAAAACAGGAGTTAATTAAAATATGTCAGCGAATCCAGCAACCACAACGCCTACTGCGACCGGAGCCCCCGCAGCGGCAGCGCCGGCGATGAATTTGAACGTCACCGAATCGGCTGCGGGCGAAATCCAAAAGTTTATGTCGAGCGAAGAAGGCCTGCCTGAGTCGGCCGGTCTGCGCGTGCGCGTCGTCCCCGGGGGCTGCTCGGGATTTCAGTACAGCCTGAACATCGAGGAAGAGTCCCGCCAGGGCGATTTCGTCCTCGACGAAAAAGGCGTGCGCCTGTTCGTCGATATGTTCAGCGCGCAGTATCTGAACGGCGTCCAGATCGACTATGTCCAGAACGTGATGGGTTCCGGTTTTACTTTTACGAATCCGAACTCGACCGGAAGCTGCGGCTGCGGCTCTTCGTTCACGGCGTAAGTTAGATCAAGAAGAACGCGCATGGCGCGGTTAAGCAAAGAGGCTCGGCCTAATTCAGTTGGACTGAAGGCCGAGCCAGCTTTTTGCTTTACCGCGTTTTTGTTTTCTTAGCTTAGCCTTTGTTTAGAGTCGGGCTACCGCCCGACCCAGCGGGCGGTAGCCAGCTGCTAAACTCGAGACAAGGCAAATTGACGTTGCCGCTCCCAACCCTGAACGAGTTCTCACTCATGGAAATCATTGACGCCAATTCCGGCGGCGATATCGACCGCGCGCGCGAACTCTTCAAAGAATACGAAGCGTGGCTCGAGATCGATCTCTGCTTTCAGAACTTTGAAATGGAACTCGCAGAGCTTCCCGGCCAGTATGCACCGCCGACTGGTCGCCTGTGGCTGGCCCTCGACGAGGGCAGAGTTGCCGGGTGCGTCGCGCTGCGGAAAATTGGCGAAGGCACTTGCGAGATCAAGCGGCTCTTCCTACGCCCGGCATTTCGTGGGCGGGGCTTGGGCCGGCAACTCGCGGAAGCGATCATCCAAGAGGCAAAACAAATCGGGTACGAACGAATGTGCCTCGATACGGTGCCGCCAAAGATGAACGACGCGATCGCGCTCTACCGGGCACTCGGTTTCAAAGAGATCGAACCTTACTACGACAATCCGGTGCCTGGCGCAAAGTTTATGGAGTTGGATTTACGATAGACGTTCATCTGAAAGCCGTTGAAACGGCTGATAGTTTTAGGGGTGGATGTGATCACCTCACGGAAGGGAGGTGCTAATGAGAGAGCGAAGCCGAGTTCCGCATTTAGATGCTATTGCCAATCGCAAAGGCTGAATCTATGAGTCACTAAGAAGACTCCTATTCGAGTTATTTCGTCTCTTTTCGTGGATCGCTTTTATTGCTCGCTCATAGTCCAACGGGATGCGCCCTCCCTCACGGTCGGGCTTCTGACATTACTTGCGCAGCAGCTTCCATCCCGATGGCAGGACGGCTGCGGCGAGTGAGATCTTGATGATGTCGCCAGGAATAAACTTGATGACCGTTGCGTAGAGAGTCAGCATCGGAGAGGTGTGCATCACGACTGAGAACCAGGCCCAGCCGCTCAGCATGATAATCGCCGAACCGATAGCCATCGCCGCGGCGGCCGTAAGGAAGCGGCGATCCCATCCATGTTCCGCGAACGCCCCGGTAATGTATGCGGCGGCCGGAAAGGCAATCAGATAACCACCCGTCGGTCCCATCAGGTGAAGCAGTCCGAAGTGCCCTCCCGAAAAGAAGGGCAACCCGCTGGCGCCTTCAACTAAATAGACGATCATCGCCATTGCGCCGAGCCGCGATCCCAGTAGCGCGCCGGTGAGCAGCACGGCGAAGGTTTGTCCGGTGATTGGGATCGGGCCGATGGGAATCACCACCTGGGCGGCCAGAGCGGTGAGTAAGCTAAATCCGATCACCAGGCCGACCTGACGGACGACATCGAGTGGCGCCAGGGCCACGCCCAAAAGTGTCTCGCTCTTTGCAAATGCTGTATCCATTTTCTGACCTCTCGACCTATGGTCGCATACATAGAACCGGACACGGCGCGTTGCGAAGAATAAACTCAGCCGTGTCGGTCAAATTAGCATCTCCACCAGAGCCAAGCGACGTCGTGATCGCCACGAGATCGGCCTTGTGACGCCCCGCGTATTCGACGACTTCCTCGCCGACACCGCCGTGCAGCCGGCGAAACTTGCCAACGGTCGCGTTCGCTTCGCCAAAGAACCTCTCCAGGATTGCGCGACCACCGTCCGCCGGTTCTTCATCGCCTTCGTTGAAAATGCAAAGCGTTTCCAGATCAGCCTTGGTCCGGTTCGCTATCGCCCCGGCGACCCGCAAGATATGTTTTGACTCTTCCCTTAAGTCAGTCACGTAGAGAATTCGTTTGAAGCGATCGATCGGGCGCGTGGTGCGGCGCGGTCCGTACATCCTGGCGATGATCGTTGGGATTTTGGAGTCGCGGGCGACCTGTTCAGCGACGCTGCGGCCCAGAAAGAACTGTGCGACGTCGGAACGTCCGTGCGAGGCCATCACGATTAGATCGCAAACGCGTTCTTTGGCCTGGAGCATGATTACCTGCGCGGGATCGTCGTCGCCTTTCGGGATGATTGCTTCTATTACCCGCACCGACGAAGAGCCCGTGGGCAGGCCGGGAAACTCGTACCTCGACGTTTCGGTGATGTGTGGATCGCCGCCGTGCGAGATGTGAACGGAATGAACGATCGCGTCGAACTGCGCCGCCAGCGCCACCGCCAGCGGAAAGGCGCTGTTGGCAACGGCGGAAAAATCCGTCGGGAACAGAATCGAACGAATCATGGGTTCAGTATAGGTCCAATAGTCCCAATAGGTCCTATGTTTTTCTCTCAGTTTTCCGCGCCGATGCGCATCTTGTGAAACGAACGCCAAACAAAGAAGACCGAGATTAGAAAGAAGACAGCAGCCAGGACGTGTGTCACCAGCGGACCGTTCTTTCCAAACTGCCCGGTTTCGCTGCCAATACTAACCGCGAGCGCGACCGCCAACAGAC
>JAWVEB010000038.1:0-72470 GCA_033856915.1 Blastocatellia bacterium
CCAGGTTTGCAAAACCTCTCGTTGCTCTTCGGTAATTGCCAGTGCTTCACAGGTATCCCACATAGTGACTCGCAGCATATAGCCATTGAGTCCTATTGTAAAGATATTTCTGAGACACTACACTAGCCTGGGGTTTGTTGTATTCGTCTTGAACGGCTAGCCAAGCGCTTAAGGGATGATTGTTGGCGCGCACCGTTGCGGACGCCCGAGCCACGGTCGCAAGCCGGCAATCAGTTGCCGTTCTGCCGGGCGATCGCCTGGCTGGTCGTATAGCTATCGCGGGCGCGCACAACGAGGTTGGGAAAACGCACGCGGACTTTTATTCCGCGCTCGCTGCCGGCGCCGGAATTCTGTTTCGGGTAGTACCCGAGACTGTACTGCACGCCGAGTTCCGCAGTGATTGCTTCAAAGGCCGGACCCACGTCGCTGAGATCATCGGCACGATAGAAACGGCCGCCGGTTTTTTCCGCCAGCGTGCGCAGGTACGGCTCGCTGATCGCATAACCCTTCATCAATCTTTCCTGGATCTTTTTTCGCGCCTTTTCATTTTTGATTTGGCTGAGACGCTGCGGCAGTTGCGGCAGAGTGTTGTATCGGACCGTGTAAAGCAGAACGTCCTGCTCGGCTATGTCATTCAGTGTACCCTTGAGTGTCACGACGCTGTTTTGATCGACGCCGTCGGTCATCAATACAATCGCCTTGCGTCCGGGAATGCCGGCCATTCGTTTCAAAGCAAAATCAACTGCGTCGTAAAGCACCGTACCGTCGGTGACGGCCGGGATATGGAGCTTTGATCTACGAATTGCGCTTACGTCTGCGGCTTCCGTCAGGACATGAATCTGTCCATCGAAGGTAATCGCCATCATGCGATCATTTGCGCGCAGATGGCTGACAAACGTATTGGCCGCTTCCCTGATTTGCGAGAGCTGCGACTGCGTCGAACCGCTGACATCTAACATCAAACAGACGGTAAACGGTCTCTCAACCGAAGCGAAGTACGCCACGTTCTGTTCGACCCCATCTTCATAAATTTGAAAGTCTTCTTTTTTGAGATTGGGAATGTATCGTCCGTTGCGATCCATTACGACCGCGGGCACCGTAATCAGGCTGGTGCTGACGCGCAGCACACTGCCTTCATCGATTTCGGGCGGTGCGTTGTCATTCGAGTTGGTCCGCTGCGATTCGTTTTGATTTCCCGAATACGTGCCGCCTGACCGCAGCACTGGTGGCCGGCGCGGCTGTTCGGGCGTTTGCGCGCAGAGCGATCCCGCCCCAACCAATGAAATAAGAATCGTCAAAAATGCGGCCGGGACACGTACAGTCATACTCGCTTGATCTCCTTTGCGCCGTCCGGTCGATAGGGACTCCGGACCGGTTCTGCACCGTTGATTAAAGAAAAGGACGAAAAGCGTCGATATTTCAGTTGTGTGCGGCAAAATGCCCGAGCGCGGCTTCGCCGCAGCACCGTGCGGTAAAGCCGTTTGGAGTGCGGCAATTTGTCGCCGCCTTTCAAAAGGCGCGACAAGTCGCGCCGACCAAAGCGCTGACAAGTCAGCGCACTCCAAAATAACGGCTTGCCCCGCTCCTCCTTTGCCCTTTGCACTCTTTCCCTCTAACATCTTCGATCTCATGTGGCGAGGAATTAGATACACGATTTATGCAATTAGCGGCATCGTCCTGGGTGGGCTCACCTTTGAAGCAGCGACTCTGCCGCGCGTGTCCGGCCTGCGCGAACAAAATCCGACCACGACTTCAATGATCGAAGTGCGTAATCGCGAAGCTCGCGCGGCTGGTAAAGAGCCCCGGCGCGTGCAAATCTGGATGCCGCTCGAAAAGATTTCTCCACAGCTTCAAAGAGCGGTACTCGCGGGCGAAGACACAAACTTTGCCACGCATCACGGCTTTGATTACGAAGCAATCCAGCGCGCGTATGATCAAGCGCAGAAGGAAGCTGAGAAGGAAGCGAAGCAGGAAGGCGAAAACGATTCGTGGCTGCCGAACATGCCTGACTTCAAGCGCGGCGCCTCGACCATCTCGCAGCAGTTAGCCAAGAACCTCTACCTGTCGAGTGAGCGGTCGTTCATGCGCAAGGGCCAGGAAGCCATCATCACTTATTTCATGGAACGCAGTCTTTCAAAGCCGCGCATTCTGGAAATTTATCTAAACGTGATTGAGTGGGGCGACGGCATCTATGGCGCGGAAGCAGCGTCCCAATATTACTTTCACAAGCCGGCCGCGAACCTAAACCCGCGCGAGGCCGCGTTCCTCTCCGCCATGATCCCCAACCCGCGCACCGTCTTCAATCCGCAGGTTAATCCGAAACGCGTCGCGCGCCGCCAAAGAATTATTTTGCGCGGCATGCCGGCGGTGAAGATGCCGCCGGGCACGGGCTGAATTTGGATGAGAGCGTTGAAAGCGCGAAATGAATCATCTCATTTCACCCGACCGCGAGGGAAGGCTTCAGTCGGCGCAGCCGACGTCATACCAGTAGCCCACAGCGCCAGCTGTGGGTAAACGATGCGACGCGATTCAAAGCCCGCGAACGCGGGCGGCATAGCTAGTCCCAGATGTACCGCTCATCGTAATCAACCTCATGCTTGCGCAGGAGATCGACGAACTCATCCTTGAAGGTCCGCTTTCGATGGTGCTCCTCCTGATTGCCTATGTATTTGAGAACATCGGGCGCATTTGATTTGCTTACGCTGAATCCGCCGTAACCAAGCTGCCAAGCGAACGACCTCCGCGGCCACTTGTCATGCACCCAGCCTGAAGAATTTGACTTGATAAATCGTAGTGCCTCTGAAATCGAAACCGCCGGCGGCAAATTAATTAACATGTGAACGTGATCGGTCGTGCCGTTAATTCCGTAAGCCTTGCCTTTGAGCTCACGTGTTAGGCCGCCGAGATATGCGAACAGCTCGAACTTGATCTCAGGAACCATGAGCGGTTCGCGATCCTTTGTGCTGAAGATCAAATGCGTCAGAAGATTTGTAAAAGTTCGGCTCATTATGTCGCCCCCTCCCGGGGCTCAAGATTGTTTGGGGGATCGCCTACCCACAGCTTGCGCTGTGGGCTACTAATACATCGCCCGCCTTGCGGGCTGGTTGAGCCGTTAATTTAGAGAGGTTCCTTTGCATCTTCAAGCGCGTTCTTTTGATAATGTTTTGGCAATCAGATGGATCATCCTTCACCCGTAGAGAGATAAGAACAATAAAGTCTTTGTCCCCAGTCGGCGCAGCCGACGCCATACCAGTAGCCCCAGTCGGCGCAGCCGACGACATATCAGTAGCCCACAGCGCCAGCTGTGGGTAAAGGCCGCACCAAAGACCGAGCCCGCGAACGCGGGCGACATAAACGACCTGCAAGATTCCCTTGCCATAACCACCAAGACTCAGCAGCCTGAGTATTCTTTGGAACGAATCGAGAAGCCTGGCGCGCAGCTTGATTGGCGCGTCGAAAAGATGGAGCTGAGCAAAGACAAGCGCTCGCTCATCTACAACGACTTTCTAACTCTGGGTGGAATTCCGCCCGAAGTGTTTGAGTATCGGCTGGGCAATCGCTCTGCGCTCGACTGGATCATCGACCAATATCAAGTCAGCACCGACAAACGCAGCGCCATCACCAACGACCCCAACCGAGCGGACGATCCGCAATACATTGTGCGACTGATTGAGGAAGTAATTACGGTGAGCATCGAAACCGTCATGCTTGTAGCGTCATTGAGTGCAAAGCCTTTGGTACAGGACGGCGCTGGGCCGGCTGGCTAAAGACTAAACGAGAAACCGTGAGACGGTCGGATCAATTGTCTGATGTCAATATCTCGGCTGCGATTTTGTTGAGCGAAAGATCAGCCGCGGAAGCACGCTTCGCGAATTCGTCCGCCCCGACATCTTGGATATGAAATGTCGGGCTGTCGGAGCAGTATAGGACAGCGCCTGCCCTCATGCCGTTCTTGCCCGCAAACTGAATTCCAATGAAGACCTCGCCACAATCCAAGCCATCGACATCGTCGTCGTAAAGGCTGCTCTTATAAGTGGTAATATCTGTGTGCGGATCGAAAACAGCAAAACTGCTTCCGTGTTTATACTCCACCGCTGTTGTTCCCCTCTTGCCGAGGGACTTCCTTAGCGCTTCAAGCAACTGCGCTTCTTGCTCAAGCCAGACTCCATCGAAACCGTAGTAGGCACAACCTACTGGATTGGGAAGGACTATATCTTCCAGATTGATCTTTGCGCCAAGGCTTCCCATTGAACCGACCAGGATGATTGCGTCGTTGGGTCTAATCAGTTCTCTCATCCTCATCTCTTCGAGGCAGTCGAGAGTCATTCCGGCTCCATAAGCGGGCGACGTTATTACCAAATGTTCTTTTCGATAGAGTTTAGTGCCCGTCAGTTTTAGAGCTTCACAGGAGTGGCCTTTCAACACAGTCTCCGCAACAGCGGTCATGTCCTTGCTGGGATTTCCAAGATTTATGATTGCGTTCATGTAGATGCTTCCTTACCCGCACATCTTCAGCTAATCGTCCATCCCGTTCTACCTGCGTAGAACGGCCAAAGCTTCTTTAAGTCGCACAGACCGATAACAAAGCAGATCCCTAAGGCTGACCACTGCGGAAAGAACCGGGGCCAAGGGCCCCACAACGTGTCAAGCGCGAAGAAGCCAATCAACACGACGACGGTTAAGATATCGAAAACGATGTACCACCCAGCAACTGTTTCCATTTGGGGTTTCAGATCCAGGAACAGGAGGGCTACACAGAACCACCCCAGGTCGACGATATGAATCAAGCCGAAGCCTACATAAAAGAGATTAGTGTTCTTGATCAAAACGCTCGTGATATAGAATGAAACGAACACGCTGATTGCCCCAATGAGGTCGATCAAAAGCCGATATACACCGCCATCGGTTTCCGGCACTTCCTCGTGATATCGGGAGCTTCCCAGATAGAAACGCACGAGGCTAAATACAAGAATCAATAGCTGCGAAGTCACAATCGCGCTAAACCAACCGCGTTCGGTCACTGCCCTCATGGCTGGGGCAATACCTTCATAATGGCTGGCATTTTTGAAAAAAATATCGAGGGCGTTTGCGAGTACGAGACCTAACAAGATGCTTACGAATGTAGCCCCGGTTAGTTGCGTCACCCCTTTGGTTCCAGTAGAGCCTGCTTTAACTCTCGCTGATCCAGCGTCCATAAATACCTCAAGTCCATTAGTCGTGAATTTCCGCGTATCGCACTTTGCGGTCCTGTCGACGCGACTGAAAGCCTCAATCGTCGCTCGGCGAAGAAAGTAAAACCTGCCCTCACGGTCGAGCAACTGCCACGTCACCCACCCGCTACCGCAGGTAGTACTTACTCTCAATCTCGACTGCGATGAAGATTCCTCGCTGGTCTTCATCGCGGGTCGAGAGGTGGATTCACCGGAACGCAAGTTAACAACTTGCGCTACAGGTTAGGGCGTTGGTGGCTTAGAGCCGCCGGCGCCTCTGGGTCTTTGCTTGCGTTCGCTGAGACGGGTGCCGCTGACCATTTCGTATTCGCTGCTGTCGGTGCCGTACTTTGCTCAGACCGCCGCCCGGTGTTGATTAATCTGGGCGAAGCGTGGAGTAACAAAGCGACTTACTCCCGGTTACGGCTTCGCCGCAGGCGGCGAATCTTTCTTGCGCGTGAGCCCCGACTTTCTTTCGCTCTTGCGCGTGTAGCCCATTGCTTCGTACAGACTGCTGTCGGGGCCGAAGTTTGGATCGCCGACGACGCCGGCCACGATCAGGTCGCATTTGCTGAGCGAGTGTTCGTCGGCGTCGTCGCGAGCATTGCTTTCACGATCTCTTTGGGCGTCGAGGTCCGCCAAGTTTCGCCGCGCGGTGAATGATGGTGCGATTTCGGTCTCGAATTGTGCGACCGTCATACCGCCGAATGACTTGTCGGCGGCTTCAGACTTCCACGCGTTCAGAGTCCTGTTGATTTTCTCTTCATTGTCTTTAGGTGATTTCATTAGTGAAGCTCCCCTTCTGTGCGCCTTTGCGGCACATGGTGAAATTTAAAGGGATGACATGCCCATGTCGGGAATGCCTTTGATTTGTGGCTTGGGGACTTCGCGAGGGTGGAAGGCCTCAATGTCACGCGATTCGGGCCGCGGTCGGCGAGAACCGCAATATTCTTAGCAAAACCGGCGAAATACCCGTCAGTCAACAGGCTTTTCGCCCTTGATGGCGGCATTTTGCCATCAGGAACGGCGATCCGCAAGCAAAATATTGCGATTCCCAAAGGTGGAGTTGCGATTCCGATAATTGGAATCACGATTCCAAAACCTGGAATTGGAATCCCAGGTCAAAGGATGGCGATTCAAGAGTGAAGGACCTACGATTCCAAAACCTGGAATTGTGATTCGAGACGGTAGAATTACGCTTCTCAGGACGAGTAATTGCGATACCGACGATTGGGATCGCAATCCCCAGATTCGCGGAAGTGAATTGAGATCGCTGGCAATAAGAGCTCGCATGGCGGGCGACCGATTCATCGGTGGGTAAACTGGACGACTCTACTTCATTACAAATAAAAGAGGCTCCCGGAAATCAGGAGCCCATTAATCAGAACCAATTGTTCGCGCTCTGCGCTCAGTGCGGACAGGGATGTCCGCGCTCCTCACACAGCAAACTCTTTCGCGAGGATTAGCTCTGCTTTTCTCAGTTCATATCGTCCGCGGCCCAGGTTTCCGTCGGGTCTCAAGGCCAGCACGGCAAAGTAATCTTTGTTAAAAAGTCGCATCACGAAAGTGACGCTGCCCAAAGTGACTACCAACTCGCGCAGGTCGCCGAGATCCAGATCTTTGCCGGAACGGCCGGCGTTACGAACCAGCGAAGTGAACTCAGCCGCCGCCACATCCAGGTTGGCTTCGGCGCCGGCGTCAGTAAAAAACTTTTCGACGGACAAGCCATCGGCGCCCATGATCAGGGCGCCGAGGCTGCCGTCGGTTTTTTCGACGATGGTTTGCAGAGCTTCTTTGAACATATGGCGTAGCACAGACCTAAGTCTGAGACCTCCATCCTGACACATACCGAGCACAGACTAAAGTCTGTGCCCCTAGTATGTGAATGCGAAGTACTACGGACGGGCGCCGGTGGGACGCGTGCTCGCTCCCGGAATCATTGACGGGCTCGTCTGTGGCATTTGCTGTGGCTGACTCTGCTGTTGTTGCTGCTGCTGCAGTTGCGTCGGCGTGTTGCTGGCCGGGTTACCGAGCGGCACGGGCTGCGGAATTGTGGCCGTGCGGTTTCCGGTTCCATTGCCGACGATCGGCGAAGTAGGCTGACCGTTGTAGTCCGGCCGGTAGATACGCGGCGTAATGAAGAATAGAATCTCGCTCGACTGCCGCGACACTCCCTTACGCTTGAAGAGATTTCCAATGATCGGCAGGCTGGCGACGCCAGGCGTGCGATTCTGGGTTTCGGTCTCTTGATCGCCAAGTACGCCACCGACGATCGTGGTGCCGCCGTTGGGAACCAGCACTTCTGTCTCCATGCGCTGAGTGTCAATGCCTGGCGTTCCGTTGATTGCGATAGCCGTGTTGACGCTATTGTTCTCAGCGATGACATGCAGCACGACTGTGCCCGCATCCGTGATTTGCGGTGTCACTTCTAAACGCAAAGGCACCGAAACGAAGGTCGTGGTGAATAGCAGTACTCCACCGCTTCCGCCCGCGCCAGTCTGTGGCGTGGTCACGGGGATTTGCGTACCGCTCGAGATTTCAGCCTTACGATTGTTCAGGGCCGTGACTCGTGGGGTGGCGACTGTTCTGGCATTGCCGCGAACCTCAGCGGCGGTGATCAGCGCGCTAATCTGCGCCGTGCCAATTATGCCGGTTGTCAGACCAATGACCGTGTTCGGCAGATTCGCGCCAAGCGCTCCGGAGGGATTAAGAATACCCTGCGGAATTCCCGCAGGCCTGAGGCCGATGGTGTTTGAACCTCCGCCAGCTGCGCCGACCAGCGGCGAGCCCTGAGCGGTGCCGAATCCGGCTGTGCCGCCCGTGCTGGTGTTGATCGCCAGGGCGTTAAGCTGCACGCCCAGATCGCGACTGAAGTTCTTGCTGGCTATCACGATCCGCGTTTCGATTTCGACTTGCGGCTCGGGCTGGTCCAGCAGGGTTACCAGTTGGCGAATGGCGTCAATGTTTTCTTTGACATCAGTAATGATGAGCGTGTTGCTGCGTCCGTCTACTTCTACGCTGCCGCGCCGCGACAGACGACGCTGGACCACGGGAAGAATTCCCTGGTCGCCGCTTGCACTGGCGCCCGTTGAAGCGCCGCTGCCTGAGGACTGCGAAGCATTGGTGGTCACGCCACCGGCAAAATTTCCGGATGAACCGCCGGCTGACGCCAACGTCCCAGTTGCCCGAGCGTAGTTCAAACGAATGAACTCGGTTACCAGTTGAGTATTCTCGAGCCTGGCATCGTTGATGACCTTTTCCGTCTCGGCTTCTTTCGCCAGCGAATCAACGGTGGCGATGCGGAGGATGTTGCCATTAACCTGCGCGCCTAACTTATTCGATCTCAGAATCATATCGAGCGCGAGGTTCCAAGGTACGTCCTGCACGTTGACGGTTACGGGCACCGCACCCACTGAACTGTCGATGACAAAGTTAATGCCATACTGTTCCGTGATGTAATTCAGGATGTCGCGGACGTCGGCGTTGACCACGTTCAAGTTGATCGGCTCGCCCACAAAGCCTGAATTGCCATAGCGGCGTCCCTGATCGGCTTGCGCCGCCATGTTGTCCTTGCCCGGCGACATTCCGGGTCTGACCGGTGTCGGTGATGGGGCGGGAATCTGCTCCGGCGACAACGTCCTGGCGGAAGTCCTGAGGGACTCCGGCGCACGACGCGCGACTGCGCCGCTGGCAATGGCGAATGAATTAAGGGACAAGCCGGCGACACACGCGAGAGCGCATGTTCTGATGGCGACATTTTTAGGGGACTGCTTAGGCATTATTCCCTCCTCAGGGGATTGGCTGAACCTTCCGCCACGCCTTCGCTCGAAATGCCTGAAGAACGAACATTTTAAGCGCGCGCCGCACAACACGGCGGTTCAGTCTTATTGTCAAAGTGAACAAAGCCACGGTTCGGACTGGGCAATCGTTCACCGCGTCGGGCCTTACGCACGCAAACATATTTCGCGTGATGATGGGGCCAGGAATCGTTTTACTGCTGCTTTTCCGGCACGGCTGGTTTATCGGACTCGGGGGCCGGAGCATTGGCGGGCGCCGCTTTGGTGGAGGTCATGGCGTCGACGGGACTAAACGTACGCAGCGGTTTGGTTTCAACCGACTTTTCACGACGTCCGTCGTTCCAGACTATGTCACGGCGAAATACCAGGCGGGATTCCTCAATGGCCACGAGCTGGCCGTCAAAAAAGCTTTCGCCAGGATAAATAACGTAGGAGAGCTTGATGGGAGTAGCTTCGATCATGGCCGCAAAACCGCGCGGCGTGCGAAAGATGCCGATGACCTGCATCTCGTTCAGCAACAAAACTGAGGTCGGTTTGGGGGGCGCGACGTGGGCGTTAGCCGCGGCTAATTTCTGTGCGCGATAGCGGTCGATGCGAACCTGAATCGGCGGTGCTTCCAGCTTGGCCGACGGACCCTTGCCTGCCTTAACTACCGGAGCATATTTCCTGAACGGGTCTCGTCCTGCCGTTCGCTCAGTCACGACTGGCTTTGTGGCGGTCTTTGAGTCCTGAGCAGTTGCCGTCACCGCAATGAGACCAATTGCTGAGGTGATCACTGCCGCGGTAGCCAGGTTACGAATTGCGTTTTTGTAATCCATCGTCTTCTTTCCCTAATCAAACAATTTAGTCGGGCTCGTTTACTTCGCCACCGGTTGGGTCACGGCTTGCGGTACGGCTTGCGTGGGCGCGGCGGTCTGCGCGGCCGGCGCATTAGCGGGCTGGTTCGCGTTCTGCTTCTGCAGCTTCTCGCTGGAAACATAGTAGGCGGTCAAGTCGAAGCGGGCTTCGACGGTCTTGCTCGCCGCCTGCTTGTCCATCTGCTTAACTTCAAAGTTCGTAATCGAAACGATGCGTTGGTAGTGGGCCATCTGATCAAAGAAGGCGCGTAGCCCGGCGAACGAACTCTGCACCGAAACCTCGATTCGCTTGCCACTATAAAAGTCCTGCTGCACGTCGTCTTTCGGCTGGAACTTCCGCAGCGACAGACCGGTCACATGGGCCCGATCCTGAATACCTTCGAGGACCTTGGTCAATTCGCGCTGCTCGGGCAGTAGCGCGCGCAGCTCTTCAAGTTCCTGCTGCTTATTCTTATAAGCTGTACGGAACTCGTTGAGACGTTGCGAAGCAATCTGAGCTTCGGCATTCGCCTTCTGTAACAAGGCAACCTGCTCCTGCAATGCCTTGGTGTCTTTGCGCGTGCCGCTGGTGACGAAATACCAGAAGCCGCCATAGACAACCAGCGCCAGGACGGTGAATATACCCAACCGCAGGTACCAGGGAATGTTGTTGATGTTTCCAATGGTCATGATTTTTTCCTGTCGCTCTTTCCTGAAAGGTTCCCGCGACTAATTCTTGGCAACGTGATTGGTCGGAGCCGGGTTCGCACTTGTGTTAGGCTGCGCCGCTGGGCGCGCATAATTGCACTTGATGGTGAAGGTCACGACCTCGGGCTGCGGGACGGTCGAGTCAGGCGCGGCCGCCGGGGCGGTAGCGGGGTTCGCCGAGTTCGGCACCTTCGCGACAACTTGCGGGACCTCTCTCTGCGTCTCGATGTTCAGGTTAGTAAACATGCCTGAAGAGAATTCCATGCTTTGACCGAAGCGCGTAACGGATGCTTCGTTGGGTGATTCACCCTTGATGACCAGTTCGGCATCTTTCTGCTCGACGCTTCTCAGGTAAAGACCGGGAACGCTGTCAAAGCGCGCCTTGATCTCGGCGAGCACTGCACTGGGACCCTGCTGCGACGATCGCAATTTCTGAATGGCATCGACGCGAAAGGTAATGTCCCCAATCTTCTTTTCCAGATCCGCCTGCTCACGCTTGACGGCGTTCATCTGTTCATTAATGCGTTTCTGTTTCTCAAGTTCCTGGGTGGCGGATTCGTGTTGGGCATTCGCGCTGACATAGTCGTAGCCCATACCGAGGACGAGCAGCGCCATCATCGTCAGAGCCAGCAGGAATGTTTGCGTGCGTGTGCTTGAGACCTTGTCCTCTACAAACGCAACACCCGCAGGCCGATCCGTAACCGATTCTAGAAGGTTTATTTTAATCACCGGGCGTCAACTCCTCTCAGCGCCAGTCCAACCGCGATGGCCATTTCCGGTACGATCTCGCGCATGTACTCTGGGTCAAATCCGCGCGAGTCGATGCGAATCTTGCGAAACGGATCGAAAACGTCTACGGGAATTTCGAATTGCTTTGCCAGGAACTGCATCAGGCCGTTAAGTTTCGAACCACCGCCTGAGATCAGAATCTTCTGAACCGCCGACTCGCCGTCTTCGACAGTCGCGCGATAGAAGTCCATGGTCTTTTGAATTTCGAGGGCCAGAATGTCCGAGACCGTGTCGAGGATCGGCGCAATCTCCCGGGGTTCGATGTCGTCGGGCAGCGGCATTCCTCGCTTCACCTGCTCAGCCTGATCGAAATTCAATCCGAGTTCCTTCTGAAGCAGCGAAGTATATTGATTGCCACCGAAGCTGGCGTCCCGGGTAAACACCGATCGGTTGCCGTTCAAGATGTTAATGTTCGTGGTCGACGCGCCAATGTTAAGCAACGCCACGACCTCGCCGGCTTGAGGATCGTAGTTGAGCTCGTAACAATTCTGGAGCGCGAAAGCATCGACATCAATGACTGTGGGCTGCTTGCCGGCTAGCTGAATCGTCTGCTTGAGGTTAGCAATCTTGTCTCGCTTGCAAGCGGCCAGCAACACATGAATCGCATCAGGGGTGCTGCCGGTGACGTGATAGTCGAGGTTGACGTCAGAGATATCAAAAGGAATGTGTTCTTCAGCGTGCCATGCGAACGATTCCTGGAGTTCGTCTCCGGTCATCTGCGGCAGCACGATGTTCTTGACGATGACAGAATGGCCGTTGACACCAGCGGCTACCTTCGTCGTTTTAATTTTGTGCTCGTTGAAAATATTTGCAATGGCATTGGAGACTGAATTCAACTCCATGATCTGGCCATCGACAACCGAGTCCGCCTGTAAGGCTTCATAGCCCAGGCTAACCAGTTGGAAGTCGCCGTTCTTGCCCTGCAGTTCGACGGCCTTGACTGAACTCGAGCCAATATCAACGCCGACCATGCTTTTATTACCACGTTTCCACATCATTAATGGCTCCTCGCAATCTTGAACATCAGCAGGCGTTGGCGCCGCACACGAGCGCGGGCGCGACGAGCACGGGACAATCCCGCGCGCACTAATCTGATCCGGCTGGGATAGCTTGAGTTCTTCATTTGTTTTTTCACAGTAAGTTTTGAAGACTTCGCTTTCTGGCGAAGGGCGGGGCGGTTTGGCGGTTTGGCCGCCATCGGCAACGCGGTAGAGGTTGAAAAGAACCAGGCACCCCATAGGAAAGAGCCATAGCTCTACCGCCGGACTTAAAACTACACTACCGAGGCAAGGATTGTCAACAGGATTTTGCGTCGTTGAACATGGCGAACCACGCCGATTATCACGCCTTTCCGAGCCAATTGGGACGACGGCGAGCCTATTGTCAGAGACTCTGGCGCGACAAGATGGTTGGCGATGACCCTTCCATCAGGAGAATAGGAGCGAAGTGAGTTTGGCGGACGGCAGCGCGATCTGTCTGCTTGGAACCCGAGTATCAGGCCCTCCGATTTGCTAGCCGCCGCCGCACAGTTTAGGATGCGACGTATTGATTAGAACTCATCGCGCAAAACTTCTTCTTGTTCTTCTGCCATTCGCTTTTGTGGTTGCGTGGCTCTATTGGAACCACACGACGAATACGGATATGGCGAGCTACGCGCCCGCCGACTGTCTCGCGTTTGTCGAGGCCAATGATCTCACCCAAGCAGCTCAGGGAATCGAAGGAACGCAGGCTTGGAAGGCTTTGGCTGGACCTGTTGGGGCACGCGCGCAGCTACTGCCAAATCGTTGGATCATTCGATTAGCTCGATGGACAGGGATTGGTTCCGCGGAAGCAATTCTCCTGGCTCGCTCGCAAGTTGCCATCGTCTTCACTGGTGCGGAGGCAAGCCAGGCGGGCCCCACACTCACCATCAAGCCGCTAGCCACACTCGTCATAGAAACCCACACGACGCAAAGACGAATGCGACCAACGATCGAGCAACACATCGAAGATCTCGCCCGGCGTGTTTACGGACAGCCCGTGTTGTCACGCAAGCAGGTTGATGGCGCCGACCTCACTGAATGGTCGTCCGCGGATGGGTCCCGGCGGATCGTGGCCGCCTTCGCGGACACCGTGGCAATCATTGGCAACGACGAATCGTCAGTGCTGCATTGCCTGGAAGCCAAACAGGGAAAGCGTGCCGCCCTGTCCGGCGATAAGCAACTCGATGACCTACGCAAGAAAGTCGACGCGCCCCAGGCGAGCGTGTTTGGATTTGTATCCAAACCCGGAGTGAAGTCATTACTACAAGCCTTCGCGCTTCGAGCCGCATCGTCGTCCGACGATCTAACGGCCTCGCAGATTTTCTCCGACACCCTGGGAAGTCTCATCGACGGTTTGGGCTGGAGCACCAGGTTTGTCGATGGCATGGTTGAGGAGCGTTGCTCGATCACCCTGTCGCAAGGCGTCGCCGACAAGCTCCGCGGTAGCTTTGTTCCGGAAGATAAACTAGCCCTCAGTGAACTGCCCTTCGTCCCCGCCGACGCATATTCTGTTTCGCTCTATCACTTTCGCGATGTCGAAGGCGTGTGGCGCGATTTGAATGCGATTATTGCCTCTCATGCCGATCTAATCGGGGCGATTGCGGCGCGGCCTCTGTTGCGCAGAATACTCAAGCCTTATGGAATCGACGACGCTGATACTTTTGTTCATTCTGTTGGCACTCGGATACAGACGATTCGACTGGAAGAGAACGCGCCTGCGGTCCTTGTTACGGAAGCCCTTGATCGACAGGGCCTGAGAAAGTTAGTGCAACAACGCCTCGGGGCCAAACCGAAGTCAGAAAGTGTGGGCGACTTTGAACTAATGCTCGCAACAAGCGATAACTGGGCCGCCAGCTTCGCCGACAACCATTTTCTAATCGGCCCGGCGGAGGCAGTTCGACGCTCTCTTCAGGCGAAAGCCCAGCCTTTGACTTCCACTGATGCGTTCCGAAAGTCTCAACGTCTGGTCGACGTTTCGTTGCCGATCACCGTGCTGACTTTCGTCAAGGATCAGCGTCCGGCTATTTCGTTTGTCGAAATTTTCTCGGAGCACGAACGGTCAGCATTTTCGACGAACGCAACCGCGATCGACGAAGCTTCGCGCTCCCTTCCGTACGCAGTGAGCGTGGTCATCCTAAAGGACACCGGACTTGAGTGGACCTCACGATCTTCCTTCGGCCTGGTTGGATCTCTCCTGGTAACGCTGATGCCGGAGAAATCTAAGTGACGCCCTCGAACGGTCTGCTGTTGGCGACCCAAAATGAGGGAAAACTAAAAGAACTTCGCCAGCTACTCGGTGATTTGCCGTTCGAACTTTACGGCCTGTCCGACTTTCCCAACGTTGAATCAATTCCCGAGACGGGCGCAAGTTTCATCGAAAATGCATCGTTGAAAGCCGTCGGGTATTCGATCCAGACCAGACTCCTGACATTGGCGGATGATTCCGGTTTGGAGGTTGATGCGCTTGGCGGCGCCCCCGGCATCTACTCTGCGCGCTATGCCGGCGAAGGTGCTTCGGACAAGGAACGCACGGCCAAATTGCTGAATGAATTAAAGGGCTTTCCGGCTGGCAGGCGATCGGCGCGATTCGTCTCGGCGGTTGCCATAGCAGACTGCCACGGCGAAATAATCAACGCCTCTGTCGGTACGTGTGAAGGAACAATTGAATCCTCGCCCCGAGGATCGCAAGGCTTTGGTTACGATCCGATCTTCGTTCCGAGCGGCTACGATCAGACCTTTGCGGAATTGAATTCAGAGATCAAAAACCAGATCAGTCATCGTGCGCATGCGCTGTTGGCAGCCCGTCAGTTCCTGCTAACCTTGACCATACGTTCATGCGATGACTAGAATGTCCGGTCTGCTAAAGAGACGATTGCAATTAAGTACGGGGCGTAGCACAGCCTGGTAGTGCGCTCGGTTTGGGACCGAGAGGTCGGAGGTTCGAATCCTCTCGCCCCGACCAAAACGCAAGTTAGGATTCCTCGACGGCCGCCGCTTCCGGTGGCCGTTTTTGCAGCAGCCTTCTCGATCCAATCTTCCGGCGGAAAATGTCGTCAGCTCAGATAGAAGCGGCTAGCACTTCGCGATTCAGTCGCCTCAAGAGCGTCGATGCCCTGCGCGGCGCGGCAGCTCTCGGCGTCGTGCTTTATCACACGGTAGGGCCCAACTACCGGTTTGGCCCACGGGTTCTTAATTGGCTTGTCATACCAGTGCTGCCCATGATTCGGTTTGGTTATGTGGGCGTCTTTCTATTCTTCGTTATCTCCGGTTTCTGCATTCATCTTTCAAGAGCTAAGGCCCAGGTCGAAAACAAACCGCCGGTAGCCTTCACCGCATTCTGGAAGCGACGATTTCGCCGGCTGTACCCGCCTTATATCGTTGCCTTGATTCTCTATCTCGGGATTTCGGCATTTACGACGAGGTTCGAGCTCACGCCCTTTTACGTTTGGGATGTGGTTTCACACCTCTTCATGCTCCACAACCTCGACTCGCATACCGTCTATAGCATCAATGGAGTTTTTTGGACGCTGGCAATTGAAGAACAGCTTTACCTCGCTTACTTTCTGCTGCTCTTTTTGCGCAGGCGTTGGGGATGGCAGCGGACTTTAATGGCTTGCCTGGCCGCTCGAGTTCTTTGGTTCGTAATCAGCACTGCCATACGCGAGCGATACAAGGTCGACATTCCGATATCAGAAGGCGCTGCTTCGCACTGGTTCACGTGGGCGCTGGGGGCTTTAAGCGTCGAGGCGATGTTTGGAGTAGTAAAGCTTCCCCGCTGGCTATATCGCGGAAGGCTTGCCTTGACCGTTCTGGCCGCCTCGGTGGCACTTACGTTTCTGCTCCCGAAGGTCGAGCAATTCAATCAGTCGCTCCATGATTTGCTCTGGTTATTTCTTCATCCGCTGTGGGGCGTTGGTTTTTTCATTCTTTTGAACCGGTTTGTCCTGGCGGAAAGCCGTTGGCGCGCCGCGCTGTGGACGCCGACTCTAATCAAAATACTGGCTGCGATCGGTCTGTTTTCATATTCCCTGTATTTAACCCATGAACTCGTAGTTATGGAGTCGTATCACTTCGGATTCCTCGGTCTTTCGCAATTAGCGACGGCTCTCTTGGTCACAACGCCGGCTTGTGTGGCCTTCGCGTGGGTTTTCTTCTGGTTTGCGGAACGGCCATACTTGAGTGCCCCGCCCCGCCTGCGCGAGCCCCCTCGTGCCGCTCCGGATGCCATTGCAACCCTCGACGTGTAGTGTGCGGAGCTCTTGAGGCTTGGTAGAGTCAAAAATATTTTTGAAAAATGGCCGAAAAAATGTGGATTTTAGCAGACTTTATGCCGTGTCTGTGGTATATCTGGCTTCGACAGTTTTCTCATTTTGTTGACTTTTTGGAGGTGGTACACCACACATGGCGACCAGCACGGCAACAGGCAAGAAGCGCATGACTCAGTCAGACGTTATCAATTACTTCGCGGAGCGGACGGAAATGAAGAGGGCTCAGGTAAAGCAGCTTTTCGAAGATCTCGCGAACCTGGCAACTTCCGAAGTAAAAACGAATGGCGAGTTCGTGTTACCGGGCTTTGGAAAATTAGTTCGTTCAGAGCGGAAGGCGCGTGAAGGCCGTAACCCCGCGACGGGCGAAACTATCCAAATTCCAGCAAAAACAACGCTAAAGTTTCGGGTCGGCAAAGCGATGAAGGACTCGGTCCTGCCGAAAAAGTAGTCCAGGTAGCCTACTTTTACAATCTTAGCGGAAGTATTGGGCGTCGGCGTAGTGTCTCCGGCTTGGAGCCTCCGTCGGCGCTTTCCCTTTTTGCCGGCTCCTTGAACGTCCTATAGCGCTCGATGCCAAAATAGCTCCGCGACAGGTCACGTTCCTAACATTACGAAAACCCTGAAGAGGTCGCCCCAAGTTTCCCCGCCTGTGTGTGCTAACGCACGGACAATACTGGGTCATCAGTCTATAATCCACTTACCGTTGTTGTTACGAATCTGTTCCGGAGATTTTTCTTCTCTCAGCGATAGAGTCGTGCTATAGTATCGGGTTTCGCTGAGACAGTTTAGGCTATCTATACCCCCTCCTGGGTTCGGACTCTGCAAAATCTCCCACAACTGCAAGGAGTTTGCATCCTGAGCACGTTCAGGAGGCATCTATAGTTTAAGGAAACGGAATCGTATTCGAGTTTGTTAATAAGGAGATAGAGTAAACCGTGAATCTTGATAAGGGCTTGCCGCTGGCTGAGCGGCTACAGAGAATTGATCACATACAGGCCCGGCGCTTTTCGAAGCTGACCGGCCCGCCGATGGAAATCGCCACCGAGGGTATTGTTCGTCACTTGGCCGCGTGTGATCGGATGGATGTTAACCCGGACATTTCTGCCGTGAGAGAGATCATTGACGACGCTCTTAACGGACGCCGTGTCTACGCAGAAGCCGCGGAAATCACCCGCGCTGCTTAACGTATTCGACTGGTTCCAGTCAGGAAAGGCCGCCGGAGTATATTCCGGCGGCCTATTTGTTTTTCAAGACAGGTTTTTGGCCTGATTTCAGACCCGTGCTAACATCGGCACTCCTTTTCGCTTTTGTGCTCCCGTAGCTCAGTGGATAGAGCATCTGCCTTCTAAGCAGAGGGCCGCTGGTTCGAGTCCAGCCGGGGGCACCAATCCCTTACTCATCAACCGCCGGTTCTAGTTGCCGTCCCCAGGCATTAACAGGTTCTTTTCGTCAGAAGCGAATCTCAAAGCCATACTGGGCCTAAGCGCGGGAGGCTTAAGGAAGGCACCCTGTTGGAGCACTGGAACGCCTGATTGAAATGACTGGCAAGGCTCGGCCATAGCGGTAGCGATCGGGCTGCGCGGTCGTTTTCATAGCTGGCTCCAGGAGACCAGGTTTCTGGCGCGCGAAAGAATACTGCAAGTCAGGCGAACTTGCCAGAGTCTGCACGAAAATAGTGTCAGAAGTCCGACCATGAGGGAGGACCGCCAAACCAAACGAGCCCTCCCTTGCGATCACACTTCTGACATGTTAAGGGCGGCAAGTCGCCCACTTGAACAAATCCCTGTACTAGTGTAAACAGTCAGTTAGACGCTTAATTGCTTTAGATCAAAGGATGCTATCTGGCGGCTATAGTTCAGTTGGTTAGAACGCCTGACTGTGGCTCAGGAGGTCGTCGGTTCGAACCCGACTAGCCGCCCCATAAATAACAATCGATTCGAAGGAAATATCTTAATGCCCGATTCGCAGAAAACAGCGCAACACGCTCAGACCTATCTGGTCGACGCCGAAAGTTTCGCATTCGAAACCGTGGAGCAGGACAATGGCCAGGCGACGGTGATTCGATTCCACCTTGAAGACCCTCGTTATCAGGCGGGGGACGTACTTCTGGTTTTGTCCGGCAGCGAAATTCACTTTCACGGAATGATTGGCAGGATTGGTGATGGCATGGCCATCGCATCCGACCCGCGCGGGTCTCTCTTACCCGCGACTGTGCAGTAAGAGACTTAAGGCAACGCGGGCCGTCACGACGTATTTGAAAACGCCGTGACGCCCTTCGCTTAAGGAGATAACCATGAAGCGCATCCTGTTCATCGCGATTCTTGGTCTCTTGGCTTGCCCACCAAATGCCTCTGCGCAGCAATCCGCAAAAAAATACGTCAAACAAGGTGTCGAGCGTTTTAGTAAGGGTGATATCACGGGTGCGATTGTTGAATACGATCGCGCGCTGACGATCGATCCAAAGCTGGCCGACGCTTATCTAAACCGCGGCAAAGCCAAGCGCGCCGGCGGCGATCTTGACGGTGCGATTACGGATTATGAAACCGCCAGCGATCTGGACCCACAGTTGGCGCTGAATAATCACGACATTACCGAGGCCTATCTGAATCGCGGTTACATCAGATCGAATCGACTGGATGTTGACGGCGCTTTGTCCGACTTTGACCGCGCCATCAAGTTCAATCCCAACGACGCCGAAGCCTACTTCAAACGCGGCCGGGCTTTCCTCATTGACGGCAACGCGAAATTCGCGATTGCGGATTTTGACAAGAGCATCTCGCTCGACGATCGTAACCCGCTGGTTTATGCCGAACGTGGTTTTGCCCATCGAACCCAGGGACAGGATGGTGAAGCTCAAAAGGATTTCCAGCGCGGGCTGAAGCTTAACAATGATCTGCGTTTGATGCTGGACCTGCACCTGCTGGATCTGCAGATACAAATAAAAGAGATGCGCCGCAGACAAGCTGCCATTCAAAAGAATATCGCGCGCGCTACTTTGAATAACCCGCCGGGTGCCGTATTTCCACGTCTCGCTCCAGCGGTTTAATCTCCAGACGATGAAATCCTTTTTCCGGGTGACTGGAAAGATAAGTCAGTGCGATCTGCATTGAAATCGAAGCCTCGATCTCTTTGATAAACGGATCAAAGCTGACCGGGGCGCCCATCCCCTCGAAGAAGGCGAACCCACCAGTTTCTTTCGAAAGTCTAGCCAGACAACTTTGTCCGTTAGCTCCTAACAAGCTTCCCGCGTCCCCAGCCGACGGCGCATAGATTGAATAGATGGCCACGCTACGGCGCTGCGCTTCAGTGATTGCCCGCTGCAAATCCAGACTCTGTCCCGGTGATGAACTGTCAATTCCCCGCGAAAGATCGACTCCGTCGGAAACCAGCACGATCGCCCGGCGTCCCAACGGTTGCGAATCAAACCGCCTGAGCGCCTCAATCACCTCAACGAACGGATTGAAAGGACCGGCGCTGCTTAATCCCAACGGAGGACGCACGCCCATCGCCGCTTTCTCAAGATCGGAAGTGAACTTACGTCGTAGGTCGAGACTCCCACTTCGAATATAGCCCACCATAACTCGCGAGCCGGGCGGAAGACGCCGCACAAAATTCGCAACCCCTTTGGCCTCGGTCGAGATCGAACTAACCAGATCGTCCTGCATCAGGATGGCCAGAGTGACCGGATTCTCAGACGGTTTGCGAATTGAAAGAATAGTCTGTACTTCGCCGTCTTCTTTGAGAATGTAATCCACAAATCGCATCTCGACTTCACGCTTCTGCTTGATTCGAATCGTCACCGGCACGGTGACCGGCTTCTCTCCCCCGCCTTTGCGGCCATCGCGTTGCCCCTGGACCAATTGGCCAGCCGACAGAAGAGAAACTACCGAGGCGATAAGAATGGCTTTGGTTCGTCGCGTTTTGATCATCGTCTTCTCTAATACTACCGGGCCAATCATATTACAAGGCCGGCGCACGAGAAAGCGGACTTTCCGATCCCGTGAACTAGCCTGTCCTCCGGCGCCCTAGTATGATTCCCATTACCGAGGAATAGCGATCGCCCCGGGCCCATAGAATTTTCCGGAGCGGCAGCAGTCAGGTTTATGAACGAAAGCGATCAGTCAAAGAAACTTACAGTCCGCGAGAAAAAGGCGGCCCGCCTTTGGCAGATGGCGCCGTGGCTTGCTCTGTTTGCCATAACCCTTGGTCCGCCCGCGGCTCTCCTACTCGCATATTTGTTGTCCGGGGCGGCGACCGTGTACCTGGTTCTGGCGTTGACCTCGATTCCGTTTGCCCTGATCGCGGCGGTCGTAATCGCGATGGTCATTCTCTTGTTTAGACGCAGATGGGCGCGACAGCTTCGCGACCACCTTGCCTCTGATGGTATTACCGCCGACGAAGTTGGATATTTTCTTTCCGAACTTACCAGCGGGGAAAGACGCGCGCTGAAAGACATGGAGAAGAAGCAGCCTTTGCTGGCCGACGCCTATCGCGAAACCCTGGCCCTGCGATTAAACGCTTCACGCTTAACAACCAGCGCGCGACGCGACCTGCTGCTGGTTGAAAGGCGCATCAGCCGGGCGCGATATTTGAACTCTGCCGATACCGCGGTTTTGATTGAAGAGTTGAGCCGCGATCGAGTCCGGCTGGATGGCCTAAAGCAGGAAGGCGCGTCGCGCAGGGCCGAAGCCGAAGCGCGGCTGCAGATGATCGAGGCCGCCGCCACTCGCGGCGCGAGCTGGACCGAAACTAATTTCATGTTGCAGCGTCTGGACGAGGGCCGCAGGCACGTCCCGCTGGCATTGGAAAACGAGCGGGTCGAGCAACAACTGCGCGAAGATACGGCGCAAGAGCTGCGCAAGGAATTGAGTGCGAGAGAGTAAGATTCTCGTTTAGCAGCGGGCTACCGCCCGCTTGTCCGGCAGTAGCCCGACTCTAAACTTCCGAAGTGCGGTTTAACCTAATGACTAGCAAGAACACGAAAGCTACTATTCATTTCGCCGGGAACGATTTTTTCGTCGGCGTCACCCCATCGGGACACGCGCAGGCGATCGAAACCGATTCGGATCGCGCCAGCTCGGCGACTCCCATGGAACTCATTCTGATCGCCCTGGGTAGTTGCACTGGCGTCGACGTGATTTCGATCCTGAAAAAGAAACGGCAACACGTGACTGACTACCGCATCGAAGTAAGCGGTGAGCGGCGCGAGGAGTTTCCGAAGAGCTACACGCGGCTGTACGTCAAACATATCGTGCGCGGCCGCGGGGTTTCCGAGCAGGCGTTGGCGAGCGCGATTGAGCTTTCGGACACGAAGTACTGCAGCGTGGCCGCGACCTTACGCGGCAGCGCTGAAATTGTTACGAGTTACGAGATCGTGGAAGAGGATGAAGTAAATGGGTCGGCTTGATCATTCGTTACGTTTTCGTTTTCAAAAACTGTCCAACCTCTGTCTGGTTCTGGCTTTTGTCTCCTTTGCCTACTCACAGAGCGCAACCGATGCTTCACTCAACGCTGTACGCATCAGCGATCGCGCCGATCGCTCTGCCAACGGAAAGCTTGCGCCCCGAATTACCGCCGCCGAGCACATGCGCCGCGCGGGAATTTACCTGACCAACCGGGCGTTCGCGCCGGCACGTGAACACTGGCAAGCGGTCCTCGATAACTATCCCAACGATGCTAACGTCCCTGCCGCGCTGTACGGCATGGCGCGTTCGTACTATGTCGAGCGGCGCTATGAAGATGCCCGGCAGACTTACGAAAAACTGGCTCACGATTATCCGCAAACGAAAGAAGGACGCGAAGGTTCTAACTTTGCCGCATCGTCGCTCTTGCGCATGGGCCGCGGAGCCGAAGCCGCTGCGCGCTATGCCGAGTATCTGGAAAAATATCCGAATGGTGAGCGTGTCGACACCGCGCACCTGAACATCATCGACGGTTACCGCGAGTCTGGCCGCCCGCAGGACGCCATCGTCTGGATCAACCGCACCCGCGAGCGATTCGCCGGGAATCCTGTCGAGACAAGCGCCGTCTTCGCGCGCCTCAGGCTCGACATCGCCCTGTCGGATTGGCCGCACGCCGTGCAAACCGCGGATGAGTTGCTGCAAAAGCCCCTCACCACTGCGAGCAACACGAATGCCGACGAAGTGCTCTACTTAAAGGCCCACGCGCTCGATCGTGCCGGCCGAACGCAGGAAGCCATTCGTACTTATTTGATGATTCCGGACAACGTCAATTCCTACTACGGCGGGTTGGCCACGAACAGGTTGGCATCGATTAACGATTTAATCGCGCGTCAGAAAGCCGTCGAGCGATCACAGTCGGTTCAAGCCGCGCTCAACGCCGTCGACTATCCGGCGCCTTACCGTTTTCAGGTTGTTAGTGAAGCTAAGAAACGCGGCCTCGATCCTCGCCTGGTGCTGGCCATCATGAAACAGGAGAGCGCATTCAAGCCCAACGCCAAGTCGCCCTCAGCGGCGCGCGGACTCTTGCAACTGACAATCGATGCCGCCCAGAAATATGCGACGCGCGCCGGCCTCAATCAGGTAACCGACGACTCGCTTTATCAGCCTGCGATAAATATCGCCGTCGGCAGTGAATATCTGAGCGAGCTTTCAAGAATGTTCGCCGGGCTGCCCGAAGCGATCGCCGCTTCCTACAACGGCGGTGAAGACAACGTGGCGCGCTGGCTTGGCCGCACAAACCAAAGAGACGAAGGCGTCTTCGCCTCGGAAGTCGGATTCAGCGAATCAAAGAACTACGTCTTCAAAGTGATGTCCTACTACCGAGCCTACCAGCAGCTCTACGACTCGAACCTCAAGCGGCGGTGACAGTGGCACAGACTTCAGTCTGTGTGCGCAGCCGCGGAGCGGCGAAAGATCTGTAGCCCACGGCGCGAGCCGTGGGTATCCAGGCGCCCGCGAACTGTAGCCCCAGCGGGGCGCAACATCGCACTGGTTAAATTCTAAGGCTGCGGACAATACTTCGGCTCGAAACCCTCCGCCCGTTCTCGTCGATCGAGCACGTTCGGTCTCGGATAATCGCGTGGAATAATTCCCAGACGTACCAACGCCGCACGATATTCATAACGAATCACGATCTCGCCTGCCGGCCGCGAATCCAAATCCATTTTGATCCACTGCACATCGTTTCGTACCGAACGTCCGATGCCGGTGGCCGCGGATTCATCGTCCGGCGGCGGGGACGATGGCACGCTGCGCGACTTGGCCGCATCGCGGCCGCCTTCGCTTCGCGCGGTAGTGTCTCCCATGCTCTTCGGTTCCGGCGCCGAGCGCTCATCGCGGGTCCGATTCTCTGTTTCATATGGAGGTCGCGACTGATCGGGAGTGATCGGCATGATCGTAACCGGCCGTCGCTCGCGAAAGAAGACCGCCGTGATCAAACCCAGGTTCGACGCCTGGCCCAGTTTCGCCGCGTAGGAATCGCGCTCTGTCGTGAAGTAAAAGCGCCGCGCGTTTTCTCCACTCATTTGCCAACCGCGCACGTGAATCGTTCCGTAAGGTTCGATCACCCATTTATGGGCGTCCCAGGCGCTGGTGTGACGCGCGTCGATCGAGTTCAAACCGTCGACCGACAGGGCCACTGCCACCCGCGAACCCGTCGGATTATGAATGCGCAACTCGTACTCGGCATTCTCCAGAGCCTCCACATAACGACGACCGCGTCCGGCATATTCCGCCAACGTGCGGCCGTCTACCAGCACCTCTACCGAGAATCCGTTCTCAGCGACTACCGACTCGGCAGTCGACTCTTCCGGCACCAGGTTCGCTCTCCCACGATCTGCCTGAGCGTTCCGCGAACCATATGCAAGCGCCAACCCGGCGAGCACAACGAAGGCCATCCCCAAACCAAAACCCACCCACATTCTTTTCCGCATCGTTTTATTTCCTCCCTCGCGAGACTATCTACCACGCTTGCAGAACGCCGCGATTCAAGATTTCTTGCAGCCAAAGGCGTAGATCACCTTTACTTACTGCTAATGTGGCTTTCATCCGAGGTTTGGTTTGAGTAATTCCGGTTGCCGAGCTAGAATGGCCCGTCGTTTTAGGTTCATATTTTCTTGACGACGGGGCCTGACTAGGCTTCAATGGCCGTATAAATTCCAGTCAATCAGCAATAATCAAATGGCCGAATACGTATTGACCGCAACCAAGAACCATGCCCGCGCCGGCTCGTTCTATGATCGCATCGAAGGTATTTACGACCTCACTTTTAAGCTGAATGGTTACGGGCGGTCACTGGATCAATATTTCGACGCTCACCCTCTGCCGGTTTTTCCCGGGGCCAGCGTCCTCGACGCCGGCTGTGGTACTGGAACCCTGACTCTAGCTTTGCTGCGAAAGCTGAAAGTCCCGGTCAAGCTCACGGCGGTGGATCTTTCCGCTTCGTCCATGGCCACCGCAAAGAAGTACGTCGAGAAGAACAACCCAAGTGAGCAGGCAGTTCGATTCGCACAAGGCAACGTCCTGGCTTTGCCTTTCGCCAACGAAGCTTTCGATCTGGTTTTAACGAGCGGAGTTCTGGAGTATGTGCCGCTCGACGAAGGTCTGAGCGAACTGGCGCGGGTGCTTGCGCCTGGCGGGCATTTGCTGCACTTGCCAATGCGTCCGACGCCGGTCACCGCGTTCCTGGAAATGCTGTTTCGGTTTAAGACCCATCCGCCACATGAAGTTGCCGAAACTACCGATCGGTATTTTCAAGTAGTAAGCCACTATCGCTTCCCCAGGTTCCAGGCCATCGGCTGGAGCAAGTCAGCAGTCTTAGCCCAAAAAGTTTAATGGAGATTTCACGGCGTAGCCGTGACAGACAGTTAGCCGGGGTCGAGATCAGCCGCGGAGCGGCAAAAGACCTGTAGCCCATGGCTTGAGCCATGGGATCAGGACGACGAGCAACCCAGCCCCGGCAGGGGCGACACACTTCTTGATGTCGTTTCGAGTTTCGCCGCGCTGCGGCTATCTAGTTAGACAATCGATTCCCACCGCTGCCGCCGTGGGCTACAGGATCTTTTGCCGCTCCGCGGCTGTGGGTGATTTCTCTGACAAAGTTTGTCGTGGACACAAAACCAATTGCCGCTTCGCTCGGCCGGCACTCCAAAATTCACTTTACCGGTACCAACCTCAAAATCCGATCATCATCCGCCGCCGGCTGCCCGCGCCCATCACGATTCGACGTCGAGAAATAAATGAATCCATCCGGGCCTTCGGCAAGATCACGAATCCGTCCATACTTGCCTTCCAGCAAATTCTCCTGACTCACAACGCTCCGGCCGTCGGCCACGACGCGAATGATTCGCCGGCCCACCAGGCAGCCAAAGAAGAAGTTACCCTTGAATTGCGGGAATACTGACCCGCGATAGAACGTTCCGCTCGCGGGCGCGCAAGCCGGCGTGTACTCGAGCACTGGAGACTCCATGCCTTCATGAGTCGCCCGATGATGGATCACTGGCCACCCGTAATTTTTGCCGCGCTCGACGATGTTGACTTCGTCACCGCCGCCCGGCCCGTCGAAGCCGCTGGGCCCGTGTTCGGTCTCCCACAAAAGATTCGTTCCCGGCTGCCAGTCTATGCCCTGCGGGTTACGATGCCCGTAACTCCAAATCTCGTGCCGCGCATTAGCCGTGCTAATGAACGGATTGTCAGGCGGCACGGATCCATCATCGTTTAGCCGCAGAATCTTTCCCGCCAGCGAATCGAGCTCTTGCGCCAGCTCGCGTTGCGTCGCATCCCCAGTCGTAATGTAAAGCTTGCCGTCAGGTCCAAAACGCAGACGGCATCCTGCGTGGAACTGCGCCGCCGGAATATTCTCGATGATGATTTTGCGATCGGTTAAGCCGGTTGGCGTCTCTCGATAACGCACGACGCGCACGAGTTGGCCGCCGGTGTTGTAAGCGTAAGAAAGATAGAGCAAATGGTTCGAGGCAAACTGCGGGTGCAGCGCCACACTCATCAGACCGCTTTCGCCCTTTGGCTCGACATCGGGAACTGTGAAGAGCGGCTGTGGCCGCAGCTTTCCATTTTCATAGACGCGCACGCGGCCCGGCCGCTCAGTGAAAATCATCCGCCCGTCCGGCGCCCAGACAATCGACCAGACTACTTCCAAATTGGGAATAACAGTTTCAACTTTGAAGCTGGTCTGCGACTGCGGAGAAGTTTCAACTTCCCCCGTTCCCCGGCCCGGCGGGGGTTTTGCACAGGAAATAACGGTCCCGAGCTGGATCGCAATAAGAAGATAAAATGCTCGTTTTATTGTCATTATGCGTATTGCATAGTACGCGTCAGGTGTGATATAGGGAAGCATTGGAAGCCACTGACCTCGCAGATTTGGCTCTGTCGTTCTGAAATTCGGTTCCCATCTCACTTCCAAAATCAGCAAACCAGAAGTGAGTGTCCAGCAGGTGCCTGCTCTTGAGGCAGAGTACTCAGTCGATCAATGAGGTGTCATATGGACCAGCTCTCATCAACAGATCCGGAAATCCAGTCAGCGATAGAAATCGCTCAACTAGAAAAACTAAACCTGGAAATACGAGACTTGAAAAGGAAATCACCTTGGATCGAGACTCTTCTGCAACTTGCTCCTACGGTCACAGTGTTGGTTACTGGCTTGGGCCTCTTCTTCGCTTTCTATCAATTCCACAAAGGCCAGCAAGTGGCTCGCGCAACTGAACGAACTGATCAGAGGGTTAAGCTGCAGACCCAAATTCGCAACGATCTGGATCAAATCGTTCAGTTTCCGGCCGACACAAATCAGACCGTGGCCCGAGTATCTTTTCTGCTTCAAGACCTGACGAAGCTGGAAGGAATTAATCAGTCAGACCTTGCGAATGCCGGCGAGCCTGACAAATTCGCGGCCGAACAAAGGAGTATTAGTGACGTGTTCGCGCGGATGATCCTCAAGGACATCGACTATAACAAGCAGCGTGACGTCGATTTTGCGCGAGTGATATTTCATTCCTGGGATGACTATCACAACTACCTGATGGACGAAAAAGATCAGGCCTCTCTTCATTATATTTTGATCAAGACCCTGGACGCCCTTTACGAACTCCACAAGAGGTACCCTGATTACTTTTCCCAGGTACATCTTAACGAAGCAAACTTGTTTACGGCTGACGTCTCCGAGCCAAATCTGGCGCAGGTCAGGTACTTTGAGAGTCTGCTGAATAGCTTTCCGGAATACCTGGAACTTATTAAGGATGCGAGTCTAAAACAACAACGCGTCAAACAATTCCAGGCCGCGCTTTGCAACCCCACGCTGACGCAGCAAAAGTTTAATCTGAGTTTCGATCTGAAAGATAAAGAGTTCGGGCATTGCGTCCAGCATAAATAGGACGGCGCTCGCTGCTTGCGACCCGCGGTTGCCTGAGTCAGCCCTACTGTTGTATGTACTCATGCAGCAACTTGATCTCATCCGTATGCTCACTCAACTCAACCCGCAAGAGATCGCGTATCGAGAGCATCCCCACCCACTTCTCATCATCAACCACCGGCAGATGTCGCGTCCCAATCTGCTCCATGCGTTCGAGCGCCTGATGCGGCGTCTCGTCACAGCGAATCACCGCGCGCAGCGGACTGGTAACTTCCCCGAGCTGCATCGCCGCCGGATCGTGCCGCGGCACGACCACCCTATTCAGCAGGTCGCGCTCAGAGAAGACGCCCATCAACTTCCCCTCCTCGTCGAGCACACACACAGCGCCAATCTTCCGTTGCGCCATAAACTCCGCCGCCTCCAAAACCGTTGCTGAATCGCGCAAAGAATAGGGCTCGCGATCGCGGATGACATCTCGAATAAACATCGCCCTGCCTCCTGCTGTGAAATCAATTGTTCGGGTGCGTGGGTATTATAAGGGAAGTTGAACTATCTGTCTCTACCCTTGGATGATGCTTAGGTTGCGATTCGCATAGTCGATTGTCAAAACACAATTCCTGAGCATCTGACTTCCCAATAAAGCCTCTTTGACGTCAGGACTAATAGCCACCGGAACTTTAACGCGCTGGCCTAGCCAGTTCGCTTCCAGCGAGTAAGCGGGCGCGACAAAGACATGCCCGGTTGCTGTATAGAACTCTTCGAAGCCCTCAAAGTGGAGTTCGAGTCCAGTTGATAAATGCTCGGGAATAATTAGACTGCCGGCAAATCCTGTATCTATGAGAACTTCGATTGAAGACGTGATCAGATCGAGCTTTATCGCTGGCTCGTCGTTCGTGTTGAAGTATCCATCGACACGCATTAGGTTCGCGGAGTCATCAACCGGTGAGTATACCTGGAGCCTACGCGCAGAAAGTAGAAGGGGCCTTCATGACCGGCGGTGCGCGCATTGTCGGCCGCCTCGATTTCATTAGTACCCAGAAAGTAGTCTCCTGATTCGGGCTCGATAGCAACAATTTCTCCGGTGTGTTCAGGTTCAAGTTTCGCGGCCAACCGCTCGTCGTAAGCCTGCTTCGCCCGCTCAATAAAGCGTTTGATCTCTGAGGAAGTCGATTGTGGATTAACTTGCATCATGATTCTGAAATATACCAAGACCTGGGACAATGCTCAATCAGCGTTTAACGATTCGCGAATCACATTGTCGCCTATCGCTTTGTGCATATTACTTGTTGCGCCATGAACTCCGCCGCCTCGAGCACGCTCGCCGAAGCGCGCAAAGAATAGGGCTCGCGATCGCGGATGACATCTCGAATAAACATCGCCCTGCCTCCTGCTGTGAAATCAATTGTTCGGGTGCGTGGGTATTATAAGGGAAATGTGCTAAGGAAGACACATCACGAAGCGAAGGTGAGGAGCGGGCTCCAATGCCTGCGCCCAGTCCAGTAGCGTTAGAATTCCACTGGGGCGATTGGCATTACCGGTCAGCGCGGTAGGTGTCTATCGGCCACGAGCGTATGTCTACGCAAACGCGGCGAATTTTAGTAGAAAAGTGCGGCGTGTCGTTTGACATGTCGAACGTTTCAATGGAATCGGCGAAAATGTCAGTCGATACTTATGGCATTTCGAGCGAAACGTTACGAGAAGATTTGAAAGTTGGGAGAGCGGTGTGTCAGAAGTCCGACCGTTAGGGAGGGCTCCTGGCCCAATGGAAGCGCTGAGCGCGCTGTGCGGGCAGGGATGCCCGCGCTCCATCTTGATAAACCAGAAAGGGTGAGCAGGGCGGATTGCCGTGCTCACCCTCTCTTGTTCTTACGCCGGGTTCGGTTTCTTACATGGTGTGCTTGCGGCGCCAATGTTTGCGGCGTTGACGTCGATGGCGCCGGCTCCAGTTGCCGTTGCCGTTATTCCTGCTGTCGCGTCGGTCCGTCCGGTTTTCGCGACGTTCCGTCTGGTTATTGTTCTCGCGGCGTTCCCGGCGGTTGTTATTCTGTCCGCCCAACGCGAGCGTGCCGATGCTGAAGATCATCAGCAGGCTGAGTACGATCAATTTCTTCATAACGAAGTGTCTCCTTTCAGAGATCTCGACTGTGGTTTCGTAACAAAGGGGACCGGTTAACATTTCGCGACCGACGAGCCGGGGGAGCGAAGGAGAGGTTGGCGCGCAAGCCCTCTCCCCTGGCCCCTCTCCCATTGGGAGAGGGGAATATTAAATCGTTTGCGCTACGCGCTCAAGGCGGACAAGGATGTCCGCGCTTCGGGGGCGGCTGTCTTTGCTGCCACGCGATCGATCGCGTCCACGACTGCATCCGGACGCGTGAAAGGAATTTGGTGGCCGGTCTTTTCCAGCACAACTAACTCCGCGTGCGGCAACGCTTCATACAAACGATGCGAATTCTCTTGCGCGGGCACGATCATATCAGAGTCGCCGGTTACGATCACTACCGGCACGCGAATGTCTGAATAGAGGGGCGTGAATTTTGGCAGAGATTCGTTGAGCAGAGCGTCGTCGACTGAATACCATTTAACCTTCTTTGGCCGCGTCCATTCGGTGAGCACGTGCCGCAGGTAATTCTTCGGCACGGGGTCCGGCGCAAACGCTTTTTGTACGTCCTCTCTCACAACGGATGCCCCCAGCAGCGGCGTGAATAGAAAGTTGATCAGATCGCCGACGTAGGGCAGCGCGGGAAGCTTGGTGAGAAAAGAGACGCCATCATCACTTTCATAAGCGGCCGGCGCCAGCAGCACCAGGCCGGCTGCCTCATCCGGGAACTCGACCGCATAGGCGAGCGCGAGCGCTCCGCCCCACGAATGACCCACCAGAATCGGCTGTTCGACGTTCAGCTCTGTGAGCGCCGTGTGCAGCAGGTGCGCCTGCACATCGACCGTGATGGGCCGGTGATTCGGACGATCGCTGTGACCGTGACCGGGACGATCGAAGGCGAACCCGCAATAGCGCGATGCCAGCGGCCCGTACAACCTGGACCAATCCTGACAAGAACCGGGATTGCCGTGAATCAACACAACGGGCCGGCCGGAGCCTTTGATCACAAAATGAAGACGTGCGTCATCGACGGTAACGAATTTTGACTGCGCCTGGGGATGTTGATGAGCAACGCGGGATGCGAGATAGCGCTGCTTGAGTCGTCCGGTTACGTTCACGATTTTGGGCACCACTGCCTCGGCCAACTTCAGTTGTCGATAATTCTAAGAAGGGGGCCAGCTTTGTGAATCGCGAAGGAGAAGTTTATCAGACATCTTCGCGACCGGCGGTATTCGGCAAACAACTAGGGGAAACTCTAATGAAGCTCGCTTCTGCTAACCCGCTTCGCGGGCTTAAGACAAACTTTCACCAACCTGATCAGAGCTTCCTAAGGTTTGTTCCTCATTCGATCGAACCGTTTGTCGTGCATTCGTTCGAAACGGGGGGCATTACTTCTTACTCGGAGGTTTAGACGATGGGACGAGGGATTTGGTTACACTTTCCAAGCGCGTGATGCGCAAAGCCTGCCGCGTCAGGATCTGCGTGAGCCCGCCCGGCACGATGGCGCGCACAACCGCGTGCCCGATGCGCGGCGGCATGGTGACGCCGCCCTGGCCCAGAACGTATTCGCTCTCCCACCAGCTCGGCACGAACTTTCCCTTGAAGCGGCGCAGTCCTTCGAAGTTATAAAAGCCGGCGAGCCGGCGCGACGCGACTTCCAAAGCTCGCGATACAACGCGATGCTCCGTGGGGACATCGACCGGTCCATCGGTGCACAGCGGCGAAGTGCCGAGCGTCGCCAGGGCGGCGCCCTCGGCTTTGAGCTGTGCCAACGCTTCAACGACTAAGAGAGTCGCAGTACCCTGCGGAGCATCGGGCTCGCGCAAGACATCTTCCAGGTACCAGCCTCGGCGCGCCGGGATGGGACTGGCGGCCAGGAAACCAACGAGACGGCCGTTGACGCGCGCAGTGAAATACTTTTTGTATTCGGAATGCAGAAAAGGATCGAGCGCGACCAACCAGCCAAAGGTGGTTGCCGCGCGACGTGAACCCAACCAGTGCATACAAAGCTGGGCCGTCTCTTTCTTCAAAACTTCATCGACGCCCTCTGGAACTATTTCGACTGAGACGCCGGAGCGGCGCGCCTGATTCACTCCAGCACGAATCTTCTTAGCAGAATCGCCGCGCGGGTTCCAGGTTTGCAGATCGAAGTAAGGAGAGGCGCCGACCTTTACGGCGGTGAAACTTTTCGGCACAACCATGCGGGCGAACTCGGCGCTGGTGGGCACGAAGGCGACTACGCGGTTCTTTCGCTTAGCGAAGGCGGCAAACTGGCGCGCTAACTCGCCCACGTCTTCCAAAGGCGCGAGCGGATCACCCGCTGCCAGCCAGACCCGGCCGAACTCGCCATAGATGATCGCGCCGTCAATGTCCGGGGTTGACCAGAGCTGAGCGCCGGGCGCAATGCTCACCAGGGAATGCGGGTTGTAACCGTAGAGAGTTTGCAGACGCAGCAATTCGCCGGTGGGATCAGGCGCGCGACTACGCCTGCGCGCCGACACCGCGGCGTCTATGCGCATTTTCATATAGCGCGCACCGTAACCTGCGCCGCCCGCGGCTAACCACCAGAGTTCGCGTACTGGAATAAACATTCGAGGCGACTGTCCTTTTACGCTCTTAGGGCCGCTTCAGTCAACCCTAACGGTTAGATAACTGCCAATGCCGTTTGGTTTCCAAAGTAAGGTTTGTCGCAGTTAAGTTAGAAAACCAGAATGATAATAACCACAGACGGGCGCGGAAAGAAGTTGGGTATAGGCGAAGTCGGGCAGAAACGCGCGGGTTCGTGAAACGTTGAGTCAGTACCGGGAGCGGAGCCTGTGTGGGAACTCATCGATCAAGCGCCAACGGCGCTGATACCGGAGGTTTCATACAGGCGCGCTCCCGGTACTTCATGACGGGACTCACCCAAACAGGGAGCCCTGCGGACTTGGTCGACGGAAAGTATTTACTCTCGTCTGGCGCTCGCTGCCGACACGCTGCTCGTTGAACCCGAGGCGCTTGGAATAGACCTCGAACAATCTGTGCTGGGCTTCCCAGAACTGGCCCTTGCCGCGCATGCGATCGCCAAAGACGCTCGAGTTTAACTTGCCGCCGCGCGCATCGCGGATGCGATTCAATACTCGATCGGCTTTCATCGGCAGCTTCTCGCGCAATCTTTGTTCGAAGTAAGGCGCGACGCTGCCCGGCAGACGCAGCATGTTCATGAAAGCTTTCGTGGCGCCGCAATCTTTCGCGCGCTGCAAGAGTCCGGGAATGTCGGTCGATAATCCGGGAATCGTCGGCGCGATGCCGATGCCCACCTGGATGCCGGCCTCGGCCAAGGTTTTCATCGCTTCGAAGCGCGCATTCGGGGAAGGCGCGAACGGCTCGACGGCGCGCGCGGTAGCATAGTCGGCAAATGGAATCGAGATGTAGACTCCGACGCTGGCGTCTCGGGAAAGTCTCTGCAACACGTCGACGTCGCGGCGAATCAGAGCGGACTTAGTGATGACGCCGACGGGATTACGAAACTCCGCGCAGACTTCCAGACAGCGGCGCGTCAATTTGTAGTTTGCTTCGAGGGGAATGTATGGATCCGAGGTAAACGAAAAAACGATCTCGTCACCTTTCCAGGATGGCTTCATCAATTCCTTGCGCAGCAGCTCGGGCGCGTTAACCTTCGCGATGATCTTTCTTTCAAAGTCAGTGCCCGCGCCATAGCCGAGATATTCATGCGTGGGCCGGCTGAAGCAATAAGTACAGCCATGCGGGCAGCCACGATAGCAATTGATCGAATGATCGAAAGCCACGTCCGGGCTGTCGTTGCTGCTGATGATCGAACGCGTCTCAGTCTCTTCAAAGACCTCGATCTTCGCAGTGGGTGGTTCGCCAATCCATTCGACTGAATGGATCAACCACGGGTTCGGCGGATTTTCGATGTAGCGCATGCTTGCAATCCCGTCTTATCGATGAAACACAAGATAACAGAGGTCGAGGTTTTTGGCGAGGGTTACGATTACACGGCGGAGGCGGGGCACCTTTACCCACTAGCTGATACGGGCAGACTCAATATGAATCTCGAGGGCTCTCTCATTAGCACCGTGGCTCTAGCCCGGTGATAGTGATTAATGTTTCGACTCGAAACCGTTTGAAACGGTTTCCGCTTATGTCTGCCACCAAATTCACCGCGCTCAAGCGACAGTGCAAATGAGAGCGGTTCGAGCTAACTGAACCACCGCCCGACACGCTACTACACCTTCAGATCATTGACCTGCCTATCGCGGCCTCACGGTCAGGTAAACCGGCTCGCCGCGCCTATTCAAAAGCAGCAGCGCCGGCTTGTTGCCATTCTTATCGATGGCCGAACTCAGGTCCGCGGCGGAACGTATCGTCTGTCGATTCACTTCCTGAATGACGTCGCCACGCTGAATTCCGGCAGCGACTGCCGGACCAGTGGAGTCGACCGCGTCAACTACCACGCCCTGGCTGCCGGGCCGCAGGCCAAGCTGCTGGGCCAACTCCGGAGTCAAAGGCTCGACGCTGACGCCCAGCTTTCCGCCGCCCAATTCTTTCGGTGCAGAGTTGTTCTCTTCACCTACCTTAGCGGTCTCGGGACTGAACTCGGCGAGAGTTGCCCGAATCTTCTGTTCCTTATTGTCGCGCAGCACGGTCAAGGTCACTTCACTGCCGGGCGCCATCGTGGCGATGCGGTTGCGGAAGGCGTTCACGTCGCTGACGCGCGCGCCGTCAATTTCGGTAATCACATCGCCCTGATGTATGCCCGCCCGTTCAGCCGCGCTGCCGGGCCGCACTGAATTTACAATGATGCCTTTCGTCTCGGACATTCCCAGACTGGATGCCATGTCGGAATCGACTCGCCTAACGGTGACGCCCAGTTGGCCGCGGCGCACTTTGCCGTTCTTCACCAGTTGGTCCATGACGCTGCGCGCCATGTTCGACGGAATCGCGAACCCGATCCCGATGTTGCCGCCGCCATTGCCCGATAGAATTTGGGAGTTGATCCCGATTAACTCTCCCAAAGTATTCACCAGCGCGCCGCCGGAGTTACCGTGATTAATCGGCGCATCGGTTTGGAGAAAGTCTTCGAAGGTGCCGCTGCCCAGGCCGGGACCAGAGCGGCCTTTCGCGCTGATGATTCCCATCGTCACCGTTTGCCCAATGCCCAGCGGGTTGCCAATCGCCAGAGCGACGTCGCCGACACGCACTTTGTCCGAATCACCCGGCGTCAAAAAAGTAAGACCACTGGCGGAAACTTTCAGGAGCGCCAGATCGCTCGCCGGATCAGATCCGATCAGCTTCGCATCCAGTGTGCGGCCGTCGTTCATGTCGACTTTGATGTCTTGCGCGCCGTCGATGACGTGATGATTGGTCAGGACGTAGCCATCCTGGCTGACGATCACACCCGATCCCAGCGCTTGCTCCAACGATTCCTGCGGCTGTTGCGGACCGCCGTCACCAAACAAACCGCGAAAGAACGGATTGTCCGAAAAAGGAAACTGCTGCGGCGTGCGCACGCGCTTGTCGGCGCGAATCGTGACCACTGCGGGCGCGTCTTTGGCGACGACATCCGCGTAAGAGTTTTGCGGCTGGCCGTCGGGCACTGGGGCAAAATTCAGCGCCGGATTGGCGCTGCGCGCTTTGCATCCCGCCAGCAAAAGGCCCAGGACGATAGCCAGCAAAGCAGTATTTCTTCGTCTATTTGCTCTTGAAAACATCGTAAAGTGGCTCATGGCGACTCTCCCAAAATAATGATTAAGTTTTCGAGGATGATTGCGAATCAATTCTAGCAGATGAAGTTTGGCAACAGGCAAGTTGCCCTGAGGTAGGAGGGACGTGGGAGCGCAGGCATCCTGCCTGCGGTTCGCCGGCATCCCCGCCGGCGCCATCTTATTAGTAGTCCGAGCGCTAAACGCTAATTCAGATCATCGATCTGCAAACCCACGGGATTTGCGCCTGCGCCTTTGATCCCGTCGAGCACGCGGATCACATCGGCATAGGGAATAGAACGCGGTGCCTTAATGAAGACCGTCTTCTGCACGCGAACATCATCAGGCAAATCGGCCCGGTTGCGCATGTCGTATCGATAATCGTGAGTTTGTTTTCGCTTTTCGAATAGCTCAACCAGCATGGTGCTCAGTCTGCCAGTCTCGCTAACCGTACCGACATCCGCGATGCCATTCAGCATCAAGGTCCGATCCAACTTGATCGTAACCACCAATGTGTTCGAATCCGGAGGAATATCTTTTCGCTCTCGATCCGGCTGGGACGGAACCTTCGCCAGAAATCGCGCCGGCTTCAAAGGCGACGCCACCATAAATATGATCAGCAAAACGAGCAGCACGTCGATTAAGGGCGTGACATTCACAATTGGTTTTGCGTAGTGGGCAGAGACTTCTGCGCTTGACCCAACTGAGTTTTGAGCGGTCATCGCGGCGGTCCTCCTCAATGATTGAGTTAGACAGCCCAGAGCCGTGAAAGTTCCGTGAGGCGTTAATCCCGGGCTGGCCCTCCCTCACGGTCGGGCTTCTGAAACTCGATGTGTCGACGTATCAGAAGCCCGCGCATCAGCAAGGGCTGCTAACCCTAACGACGGGTCGCTCAGGATCGAACAACAGAGGAAAGAACTGCCCATCGATCTTTTCTCCCGCGGGAATCGGCGGCACGCCCGCCAACAGCGGATCGTTCGCAGCCGAACGAACACCGTCGCGAAAAACGTTAATGACGGCGCCGCGTCGCGGACGATCGCTGCGGTTCTCGTAGGAACCGTGGATCATCAAAGGATGATGAAACGAGCATTCACCCTGCTTCAATTCGATCGGCACCGGCTTAAACTGCGATCTCTGTTCTTCGCTTAAGACGCTTTCAATCGCGTGCATATCATTAGCCAGGCCGGTGATTGGCAGCAGGTTCCAGGTGTGACTGCCGGGAACGTAATGCACGCAACCGTTCTCACGCGTTGAATCGTCAAGCCCAATCCAACAGGACAGGTGGGCCATCGGCACAGTGCGCGTCCAGTAGGAATAGTCCTGATGCCAGGCCACGACGCCGCCGTGATGAGGAGGTTTACAGAAGAGCTGATCGTGCCAGAACCGCACCGCGCCGCCGAGGACTTGCGACGCCGGCATTAGGAACGCCGGGTTCCAAAGCAAGTCATGAAAGCCCGGGGCAATGCGCCAGGCGCCCAGAGCATGAAACAAAGTGGTCGACGGCTCAGTCGATTCATTGGCGTGGAATTCATAGAAGAGATCGTTGCCCGGATGATTTGGATCGCTGAGTTCAGCCAGCTCTGCGCGCAGAGCTGCGATCTGTTCATCATTCAACAAGCGCACGCCGGCGAGATAACCGTTCGCGTGAAAGAATTCAATTTGTTCGTCGGTGAGGCGATGCGCTTGCCACTCTTCAGCAGTTCGCGGTTGATTGAAGAGCGTCGTGATCGGACGGTGATGTTTTGATAGATCGCCGATCATTGCGGGTTTTGAGCGCCGTTAGGCGCGTCATATTTATAGTTCCGTCTCTCAATATTCAGCGAATAGCTCCGAAGGAGCGAAACGTGAAAGACGTTGCGCTTCTACGAAGCTGACAATCAAGAATTGATTTGTCTGGGCTATAAATATCATGCTCCTACGGAGCTCGATCCGAGAAACTACTTCACGGCGCCTATCCCATCAATCACCACGCGCGCCACGGTTGGAATGATCTCACGTTCGTTCGCGTGATCGGTGGTGAAAGTCACCAGCACAAACCTGACTCCGTTGGGCAGCTCGACGTAAGCCGCATCATGACGAGTCGTGCTGGTCCATCCGGCCTTCGACCAAAGCCTGGCGCCAGTAACTCCCTGCAAAGCAATGCCGGTAAATCCGTGACCCTGATCGTCGGCGTCTTTCGATGTCCCCGCAAAATCTCTCTTCAGGAGTTCCATCATTTGCGCCGAGCGCGCGGGATTCACGGCGCGGCCCGTAGCTATCTCAGACAACAAACGGGCCGTCGCATCCGTGGTCAGCTTGTTTCGATTCTCGCCGTTCGGCCCACGCGAAACCCGCTCGCGACCGTAGGCGTCTTCGCAAAAAGTCTTTTGATTGACGTTAATGTTCGTGAAACCAAGCGCCGAGTAATAACGGTTCACCGCGTTCCGCTTGTTCTGCCACGCGGCCATTTCTTTTTCTGGCAGTTCGTAACCGCCGGTAGTTTGCGTCAGCACGTCAAGCACGTACTGAGTCGCTTCATTCGATGAATCTACGATCATGTCGCGCACCGCACGCTGCAGCTCAGCCGTCTCATGGATCTTCTTGTCTTCCAGCCAACGATGCACGGCGACAAAATAGAAAAGCTTAACGACGCTGGCCGGATATACGCGTTCGTTGCCGCGGAAGCTCGCTGTGGATGGGTGCTGCGGGTCGCGTAAATCAATCAGAGTGATCGAGAGCTGTTCCTGGGTGAGTTTTTTATCCGCGAATTTCTCGAGGGCGGTATGTGCCGCTTGATTGACCAGATCCTGAAGGGACGGTTTTGATACTGATTGGGCTCGCACCGACACTGCAATAATCAGTGTTATCACCAGGCAGATTCCAATTCGATTCATATGTAAATCGCTTTCATGGGAAAACGCTTGACGAAATAAGGTCTGGAGCCGCGAAGCGGCAAAAGATCTGTAGCCCATGGCGTAAGCCATGGGGTCACAAAGCCAAATGCAACCTAGCCCCGTAGGGGCGAAAACTTGTGTGACGGTGCGTCACTGTTTCGCCGCTCTGCGGCTGTATTCTCTGGGGACGCCCGACGCCCACGGCTCACGCCGTGGGCTACAGACCTAACGCCGCTCCGCGGCTGCATTCTTTCCGGCCGACCGCTACCCACGGCTCACGCCGTGGGCTACAGATCTGACGCCGCTCCGCGGCTCTTCACTCGCATCCAGATCCAATACACGGGAAGACCAAGCGCGATCAGACCAATGCCCGCCAACGGCGGATTGCGGGCCAGCACGGCAAAACCTATCAGCAGATGACCGTGCAGCATCAACCCCACCCCATTCGCAAAATCATCTCGCACGCCCCAGAGGGTCATCCCCAGGATCAGCGCGGTAGCCAACAGAAAAAAGATCGGAACGACTGGATATCCCCAGGCTCTATAGGGACGTTCGAGGTCGGGCATCTTGCGGCGCAGGATAAAGACCGCTGCAGTCACCAGACCGTAAAAGATCCACAAACCAAAGATGGCGTAATCAGTCAGGACGTCGAATGAAGACGAGAAAGCAATCACCAGGATGCAGGCCCAAACGGCCTGGACGATCAGAGCGCCGGTGGGCACGCGCGTGCGCGGCGAAACTTTCGAAAGACTGCGCGGGAACAGGCCATCACGCGCCATCGCGTAAGGGACGCGGGCCCCGGTAAGAATCGAAGTATGCAGCGTGCCGAAGGTCGACGATAGCAGCGCCGCGGCGATGAAGGTTATGGCGAGCGGGCCGAGAAATCTTTGCGCAACTTCCGTCGCAACCGACGACGTAGTGGCAACGCTGGCGATTTCCGTCGGCGACATCGCGTAGAAGTAGGACAAGTTCACAAATAAATACAGCGCCATGATCAGGAGCATGCCGCCAATCAAAGCGCGCGGCAGGTTGCGAGCCGGGTTCTGCACCTCTCCCGCAACCAGCGTGACGTTGTTCCAACCGTCATAAGCCCACAGCGCTCCCAACATCGCCGCGATGAAACCGCCGAAACCGACGCGAGCCGCCGCCGAGACTCCTTCACAAGCGCCGCCAACGTTCGCCATCCAAAGATGCGACCAGTCAGCATCGCGCGCCAGCACGAACGCACCGACACCTACTACTAACACCAGAGCGATCTTGATCCCCGACAGCACCGACGCGACCCCGCCACTGACTTTCACTGCAAGACAATTGATGCCGGTGACGATTAGGATTGAAGCCAGGGCAACCACCTGAATTCTTCCAAACGGGACCGGATGCCCAAAGACGTTTGCCGAAAAGAACTCGCCGTCCAACCTTCTTTTCAGCATCGTGTTCAGGAACAGAGCGAATTGCACGCCGAGTGCCGCCTGCGATCCCGCTTTGCCGATGAAGAAAGACATCCAGCCAAAGAGAAACCCGGAGGCCCGGCCATAGGCTTCGCGCATGAACACATACTCGCCGCCCGCGCTGGGCATCATCGCGGCCAGTTCGGCATAGCTGAGCGCGCCGGCCAGCGAAAGCAATCCGGCGATAACATAAACCCCGAGAACTTTCCCGGGCGTGCCGACGTTGCAAGTCATCACACGCGCCTTCAGGAAGACACCCGTGCCAATGACGTTGCCGACCACCACCGACATCGCGGCGACGAGCGTCAAGCCGCGAACTAACTGATCGTGTCCCTTTGTATTTAGCATCGTGCTGATGATCCGGAGTTGTTATTGACCTGAGTTTGCGGCTTTGCTTCTAATTTCCGACAGCTCTCTTAAGAATTCCTCGCGCTCGCGAGCTGCCTGATCGGCACGCCGCGTCTTTTCGTTAACGTGGCGTTCTCCCTTCAGATCAGAATCCTGAAGGGACTGTGCCCACGCCTTTAGTTGTCTCGAGCAGCTTTCGGCCTTTGCTTTAGTACTCACAAGATCGGGCGTGAGATCGCTGAACGCTGGCATCCGATCGAGTAAGCAAGTCATGGAACGTACCTCGCCAGATGAGCCACGAACGATGTAAATAAACGCGAGCAGTTCTTTATTGGTGCCGCGCTCGAAACCCTCAGCAATGTTGTTTGAAACCGAGACTGGGGCGCGCTCGATCTGATCTTTGAGGCTGTAACGGGACCTAAACTGAGCTTTAGACGTCGGTTCGTAAACCTGCACTGCCAGCTCGATCGCAGTGTTCCAAACGGGAAGATCTTCGAATCGCTTGTAACGCATTACTCAACCTCCCTGGAAAGAGTGTGGCTTTCAAATAGCAGATTTCAGATTCCAAATTCCAGATTCAAAGCTCAGATTAAGGTACATCGGCGGCGTCTGATACGCACCGAAGACCGAAACGTTGAGCATAAGATTTCAAGTCACGACTGGAATTTGGATCAAGCTCTCAATCCGCATTCCGACGCTGAATTTCGCATCCGGACTCCGCACTGAAGCCACATTTGGGTTTTTGTAATCTTGAATTTGGAATCTGGAATATTGAATCGCGCATCGAATTCGAACCACGTTCGCCTGTAATGATTACCAAACATCATTCGCCAGAAGATCCTCGTACGTGTCCCGCTTTCTAATCAAATCAGCGATGCCACCTTCGCGAATCATGACCGCAGCCGGCAGGGGCCTACCGTTATACGGAAACATCTGCGCCAGGGAATACGCTCCGGAATTCAAAAGCGCGAGCACTTCGCCAGGCTTTACCTCGGACGGCAGCAAGCGATAGTCGGGCAAGCGCCCGTGCCGTTCGATATCAAAGTACACATCGCCCGAATCGCACAGAGGCCCGGCTACTTTGTATTCGGCGTCGAACGCTTCCGAAGCCCGCGACGCGGAAATCAGATGGTAGTACCACTTGTAATTGTTCATCGAAAGCAGCAGGTTATAGCCCGCATCCGTCAGCAACCACACGTCGTTCGTTTCCGGACGGCGCTTGATATTTTGCACAGTCGTGAGCACGACACCTGCGTCCGCAATGACGCTGCGACCAGGTTCGAGCAGGATCGTCACGCCCTCCAGCAAGTGTTCAGCTTCCGCATCACGCGCCGATTCGCGCGCGACTCGCAGCGCCTCAGTCAACACCGCCGACGGTTCGAGATCAGCGCCGAGCATGTCGCGTTCATGTTCCGGCAGATCGTTTGCCTGCGAGCGATCGCGCAGATAGTTGACCGGAATCCCACCGCCGAGATTGATGTGCTCGAGCGTCAGACCAGTCTCCCGATGAATGGTCATCAAGTGGTTCCACATGCTCTTGAAAGCTTCGGCGAAAGGCTCGACGTCAGGTGTCTGCGAGCCGACGTGGATGTGTATGCCGCAGACGTGGATGAGCTCGGGATGCTGCAACCCGCGCCGAAATGCTTCCAGGACTTCCGATGAAGAGATGCCAAACTTTGAAGTCAATAGCGCGGTCTGCAAACCGAGATGTGAACGAGTGCCGATCTCCGGCACCAGACGCAGAGCAATTCGCGCCGGCGGCAGTCCGCTGTTGAGTTCCGCGCGCGCGCGACGCACCGCGTCTTCGACCAGTCCAATCTCATAAATCGAATCGACGTTGATCGAATAAATGCCGGCGCGCACTGCCTCATCAAGCTCCGCATCCGTTTTGCTGGTGCCGTTAAAGATAATCTGGTCAGGACGAAATCCGACACGCAAGGCCTTATAAAGCTCGCCGCCGCTATTCACTTCGACATCGATACCCGCGTCACGCACAACCTTCAGCACGGACATGTTGGAGTTTGCTTTGGACGCATAGCAAAACTTGATCGGCCGATCGACTTGTTTCGCAGCCGCTTGCAGCCGGGCGATGTTGGCCTGAATGCGCGCCTCGGAAAAGACGAATAAGGGCGTGCCGTATTTGTACGAGAGGGCGGTCGCGTCGGCGCCGCTAATGAAGAGATGATTGTTACTGCGCGCTTCGAGGAATCCCGGAATGGTCCAAGCGGGCGCGGCGGTCATGACTGGTGACATTAGAAAGAAAACCTTTGCTGATCGTTTTTGCTGAAAGGCCGAGATTAGAGTGCCGGGCGAACCGCGTCAAGAACACTGGCGGCGGGGTCAGTACCGCGAGCGGTAGCGACCGGGTCTCAACGCTCCAACGACCGAGATGGCAACGACGAGGCCCGGTCGCTACCGCTCCCGGTTCTGACCTCATCGCGATCACAACTGGGCAATCATCTCGGCCGGGTTCCAGTACGCCCAGATGTTTTGGATCTTGCCTTCCTGGTTCACTTCAAAGACGTCGATGCCTTCGAACTTTACTTCCTTCCCACTTGCGCTGGTGCCCGTACCGGTCCACTTCACCGCCGCGCCATTACCGGCGACAAAGACCGAGTCTTCAGTCAGAGCACAGCTCTTGAAGTTCTTATATATCGATTGAAAAAATTCGCGCACGGCGGCGCGGCCGTTAATCGGCGGAGCGCCGATGGGATCGCAAGTAGTGCCGTCCTCAGCAAAGGTGTTGGCGACCGCCTCAGGATCCATCGCGCGGATGGCCAGAAAGTACGCGCGCACCGCGCGTGAAATTTTGTCAGGTGCAACTTGTTCGCTCATGTATGTAGGCCTCTCTGGTCAGGTTTTGAAGCGGGCTCCTCCCGCTTGGTTGGGCAGTAGCCCGACTCTAAACAAATCTAACTAATGTTTTCAGACTTCGCCTTTGCGCGCTCTTTTTCAACCAGCACGCGCCGCAGAATCTTACCCGAAGCGGACCTGGGAATCTGTGCAATAAACTCAACGAAACGAATTTTCTTGTGCGGCGCCAACCGCGCGGCGACAAAATCCATGATCTCCGCGGCCGGAACTTCGCCACGCAATACCACGAAGGCCTTTGGCACTTCGCCGGCCTCATCGTCAGCGCAGGGAATCACGGCGGCGTCAGCTATGTTCGGATGTGAAAGGAGGACCGCTTCCAGCTCAGCCGGCGCCACCTGAAATCCTTTGTACTTGATCAGCTCTTTCATGCGATCGACGATGAAGAAGTGACCGTCTTCGTCCGCGTAACCAATGTCGCCGGTATGCAGCCAACCGTCCGAGTCCAACGTGCCCGCGGTCGCTTCCGGATTGTTCAGGTAGCCAGTCATCACCTGTGGCCCGCGCACCCACAACTCACCTTCCTGATTCGCGCCAAGCTCAGCGCCGGTCGCCGGATCGATCAGTTTGCACTCTGTGTTCGGGGCCGCGGGGCCGACCGCGCCCAGTTTCATGTCGTCCGGATGGGGAGGACTGCTATGGGTAACCGGACTGGTCTCCGTCATGCCGTAACCTTGTCGAATGCCACAGCCGACGCGCTTCATGCACTCCCGAGACAGATCCACGCCCAACGGTGCGGCGCCGGAGAAGATCATTTTCAAACTCGACAGATCATACTTATCAATGACCGGATTCTGCGCCAACTGCAAAACGATCGGCGGCACAATGTGCGACAGCGTGACGCGATATTTCTGAATCAAGCTGAGAAATTGTTCGAGGTCAAAGCGCGGCATCATCACAATCGTCGCGCCCATGTGCAGCCCCATATTAAGCACGACGACCAAACCGTAGATGTGAAACAGCGGCAGCACGCAAAGGAGCACATCCTCGCGATGGAAGTACTCCAGCCCGTCCATCTGCCGCATGTTCGCCACGAGGTTGTAGTGCGTGAGCATCACACCCTTGGGCAGTCCAGTGGTGCCGCTGGAATAGGGCAACGCTACCAGGTCCTCGCGCGGATGGATCTCGACTCGGGGCACGTCGCCATCGCTTTGCAGCAGCGAGTCGAAGGGCGTGGCTTGTTCAGCTTCTCCAAAGACGAACAGCTCCTCAATCTTCGACAGCCCGGCCGCCTCGCGCGCTTTCTCGATGAACTGCGGCGAGGTCACGAGCAACTTCGCGCCCGCATCATTCAGTTGGAACGCGGCCTCGTCGGCGGTGTAGAGCGGATTGACGAGCGTACTAATGCCGCCGAGCATCGCGACCGCGTGAAAGGCGACGCCGTACTCAGGACAATTCGTGCTGAAGATTCCGAAGACGTCGCCCTTACGAAATCCTTTATGGGCCAGGCTGGCGGCCGTGCGTCGCACCGCGTCTTCGAACTGGTCAGAGGTCAGAGCGCGGCCGCTCGGCCCGTCGATGAGCGCCGGCTTGTCTTTGAATTCATTCGTCCTTTTGAAGATGAAGTCGGTGAGTGAAACTTCAGGGATCGAAACGTCTGGGTATGGTCCGCGAAAGATCATTCTTGGATTTCAGATCTCAGATTTCAGGTTCGGATGAAAAAGTGGAACCCCGGCAAGGATGCCGGTGGACCGCAGGCACGGATGCCTGCGCTCCGACAAAAGAGCGGCCAGTGTACACGATTGCTGGCCAAATGGCAGCAAAGTTGTATATTGTCGCAGCCCTTGGTGGCACAGACTTCGTCTGTGATTGCTCTGAGACTATGTCAACAACACAACCACAACCACTCAATATCATCTGCTTCGCCACCTTCTTTAAGGGCGCTGATTTCATGCGCGAATGCCAGGCGCAGGGCTGCAACGTCATTCTGATCACCAAAGAAAAGATGCTGCACGAAGATTGGCCGCGTGAGGTTATTGAAGAAATATTTGCTGTCCCTAACGATGCGCCGGTTGAGCTCTTCCTTGATCTGATTAGTCACATTGCAACGACTCGAAAGGTGGATCGGATCGTGGCTTTGGAAGAATTCGACGTCGTCATCGCCGCACTGGCGCGCGAGCATCTCTGCATGCCCGGCCTGAGCAGCAGCACCGCCAAAACGTTTCGCGACAAACTTTCGATGTGCGTCAAAGCGCGCGCCGCCGGACTCAAAGTCCCGGATTTTGTGGCGGCCATTAACCACGACGAGATCAAGGCATATCTGGATCGCATTCCGCCGCCCTACGTACTCAAGCCGCGTTCTGATGTCTCGGCGATTGGCATTCGCAAGCTGTCGAGTGCCGCTGAAGCCTGGGCAGCCATTGAAGAGTTGAACCAACGCGAGAGTCTGCGCGAGCGCGCCTCGTATCATTTGATTGCGCGCTTTGTTCCCGGCGAAGTATTCCATGTCGATTCCCTCGTCCACCAAAACAGAGTCGTATTCGCGGGCGTGAACAGGTACGGCCGCCCACCTTTGCAGGTGGCGCATGGCGGTGGCGCATACATTTCGCAAACCATCGCGCACGACTCTGCGGATAAGAAGAAGCTTTTGGAAATCAATCGCCGCTTGATCAAGACGCTGAAGCTGGACAGCGGCGCCACGCATGCCGAGTTCATCAAGAGCGAAGCTGACGGCGAATTCTATTTCCTGGAGATCGCGGCGCGAGTGGGCGGCGCCTATATCGCCGATGTTCTGGAAGCTGCTTCAGGAATAAATCTTTGGCGGGAGTGGGCACGGCTTGAGGTTGATGCGGCTTCCGGCGCGCGGCTCAAACTAAAGCCGCGAAAAGAACATGCGGGAATCATCCTGTCCCTGGCACGCCAGGAATATCCGGACACGACCGCTTACAACGATCCCGAGATCGTCTATCGCGTGAAAAAGAAACATCACGCAGGATTAATTGTCCGATCGCCAAAACTCGAACGCGTCAGCGAACTGCTCGATGATTACGGGCGGCGCTTTGCCGAAGATTTTGTGGCGGTGCTGCCCCCAATGGAGCGGCCGGAGTGAGATGCAGAGGTCTTCCCCAGCCTCGGCTGCTCTTCGCCAGGGACTAAATTCCTGGTATGCGGTAAATCTGTGTTGTTAACTCAAATCTATGGCACGGGCGCCAGCGCGCCGGAGTGAATATCGGTGACGATCTCCAGGTAGCGATCCGAATGCGTCGGGCAACTTTTCCGGATGCCGCCCGATCGCGGTTGATGACCCTTAAGCTGCGAAGTCCACGTGGGCCGGATCCTTTTACTGGCACATCGGGAACCTGTGATAAGTGTCGAGCCAGCCAAAATCAAAATGGACTCGCTCTTCTGAATTTCGAATCGTGTCAATTCGAACATTTTCGCTTCTCGACCGCTATAGGCGTTAGTTGTCGGCGTCGACTACGTACGGAGAGACCCTCCATAGCAGGCCGTGGTTGACGTTCGGGTCGACGGTCCACGGAACAAGCGAAACCGAACCATCCGCGTGTCCTTCCAGCCGCCGAAAGTCCCGCATTGAAAAGATCACGACCGCGTTGGACTTCTGGAGTCCGGTGGGATCGTTAAAGTCGGCGGGACCGAAACCCCACTCGGCCCCTCCTAATTTGATAAGGTCGTTCAAAGGCGGGGCGCCCAGTCCGAGCGTTTGGCTCTCGTTGAGATAGTGGCGAGAAAGATGTGCGAACCCCAGACACGAGATCGTCATTTTCTCAAACCTTTCCGCACCCGTCTGACTCGAGTAGACAGCCCATGCAGTGCTCCGGCTGCCGTCAGCGCCTCGCCTCGTCGCCAGGCGAACTTCGCCCGTCGCCGGATGTCCCTGGAGCCACACCGCATCCTGGCCATCGAGCGCACATTTGAACGACAGCGACATTCCCTGCCCCGCCTTATCAAGCATGGCTGAGAGGCGGGTTCCTAACGCATCATCTACTGAACCTGGCAAGCCATCCAGTACGGAGGCAAACTCCGCCGGAGCATCGTCGGGCAGTTGGTTGAGGCCGGAATAAATAGCCCGGTCGTAGGTATGGTAATCGAATTGTTTGAAGCTGCCGGTTTCCTCCATCTTCGCGAAATTTGGGACCAAAGCCGTGCCGCCAAACCAAAGCTCGTTAGTCAAATCCATTGTTAGAGCTTTCGTGTAACGATCCGCCCCTGGCGGCAGTTTGGACGCGTCAGTCCACGGCTGGTAAACCATGTACACCCGATCGAATGGCCGAGAATGCTCGGCGTCTTTTTCCGTTTCTACTATCCGCATCATGATCCAATCATGGTTGAGAAAACCGCCTGGATCGTTTGGATTGCCAAATATGCTGGAGTCCTCGCGCACTATCTTCTTGAAGTGGTGCAGGAATTCGTCCGGAAGATGCTTGCCGCTGGTCTTCAAACTGTCAGCGATAGCTTTTTCCACGGTCGCCTTGAACGCCGGATAAAAAGCCTTCATTAAACTGATCCCTTTGATCACTTCGTTCGTCCGCAGCCCCAGAGTCCTGGCGTGAGGGCTCTCCTGCCAGGCTTTGGCGAGAAAAATCAACCCGCGCAATTGAATCGCTACGATGCGTTTGAAAAGCGCAGCAATCGTTGGCAACTCCGCGCGGGCGAGATCGTGGCCCTTGACGACAATCTGACCGCAGTCGTAATACTGGAAGTCTCTCGGAAGCTGGTCCCGGTTCGAGAATGTAAGCTTAAACGTGTGGAGATAGTTTTCACTTGTTTCGGCATACTTCTGAATCTCGGCAGTCACTATGTCATTGAGATAATCGAAGATGCCTTTGTCGAAGTTCGTCGGCTTGACCAGCAGATCGTAGATGCGGCCCATGGCGTCCGAAACTTTTACGGCATTGTCGGCAGTCAACACATTCGAATATAAATCTGTGATCGCGTTATTCGTGGGGCTGGAGGTGGTGGAGGCAATCACGTCGGTCACCGCCGAGACATCATCCACAAACAGTTCAAACAGGCTTTGAATTGTGCGGGCATCGTTGTTGTACTCTCGCAGGACCTGGGCCAGCGCTTCCTGCCTCTGGTACTCCTGAATTTCCGACGCGATGCTCCTGATTTCGTCGAGGCTGTCGTGCAAACCACTCACTTGATCATTGAGACTCTGGCCCAGCGCGGCCAACTGCGCGCTAATTTTTTGAAAATACTGGGCGGCCGAATCATCCGACTTTGTGATGCCCAAAGAACTCAGCACCGGACCTGTGATTAGCTGATCGGCCGCGCCGCCGATCAGGCTGCCTGCTATTTGCGATCCGATGTAGATTGCGACATCAGCTTCGCTCGTTTGAGGGTTGTCTGCCATGAGTACTCCTTTGGTTTGTTGGCCCGGCGGGGCGAAAAAGCACGCTCTCAATATTACTAACTGCCCAGAAAGTCAATCTTTTTGTTCTGCCGCTTGCTGACGCAGGCTCGTTGAGAAGCTACAATCAGACAGATGACAGTCCCATTAAATTGGTACGAAAACTTTTTCCACGGCTTGTCGCTCGACCTCTGGCGCAAAGCGATCTCGCCCAAGCAAACAAAGAGTGAAGCTGACTTTCTGGTCAGAGTGCTGCAGTGTGAAAAGGGCTCGCAGTTGTTGGATGTGCCGTGCGGGAACGGAAGACTGTCGCTGGAGTTGGCCGAGCGTGGTTATCGGGTGACGGGTGTGGATATTTCGGAAGAGTTCATCGAAGAGGCAAGAGCGAGTTTCGTCTCGGATCAACCCGCTCACGCGGCTGATACTGATTCTGTTGCACAGGCTGATTTTATTCTCTGGGACATGAGTCGCCTACAAGGCGACGCGATTTACGACGGCGCGTATTGTTTCGGGAACAGTTTTGGTTTTCTTGACTACGCCAATATGGAGTGCTTTCTCAGCGGCGTCGCTCGGGCGCTGAAGCCCGGCGCGCGTTTCATCGTCGAGACCGGAATGGCGGCAGAGTCAGTGCTGCACAAATTTGAACCACTGAGCGTGCATCAGATCGACGACATCTCGGTGACGATTAAAGAGCATTACCTGGCCGAAGAGAGTTGCATCGATACGGAATACATTTTTGAGAAAGACGGGAAGGTCGAAAGCGGCCACGCGAAGCATTGGATCTACACCGTCGGAGAGATACGACGGATGCTGGAGCGCGCCGGATTTGAGATCGTGAGTCTTTATGGCTCGTTGAAATGCGAACCCTACACGTTGGCCGCTGAGGAGTTATTTTTAATAGCTGAGCGCGTGAGGTCTGAGCCGCAGAGCGGGAAAGGTCTGTAGCCATGGCGTGCGCCATGGGACTGAACGGACAAACCGAAGCGAGCCCCGTTAGGGGCGAAACACTTCGGGTGATCTCGCGCTCGTTTCGCCGCTCCGCGGCTGTCTCGTTAGGCTGCCCCAATACCCACGGCTCGCGCCGTGGGCTACAGATCTCCCGCCGCTCCGCGGCTAGTGTTAAAAAAATGCGCCGACAGGATGTCGGTGAGCCGCAGGCAGGATGCCTACGCCCTTTAGACCTTCCGTAACGGCCAGATATTCACGGCAATCGACTCGGCGTAGTGCAACAACGGCCCCCCTTTTGGTTCCTCGATCCCAAGAGACGCGACCATCGTCGATTCATATGCATCGAGAGTCGCGCTGCGCAGCGGCCACGGCTGGTGAAAGATACGCGCAAGGTAGAGCTGTTCGCGATGATAAGAATAGAGACAGTATCGCTCAGTCAAAAAGAATTCGATCGAATCCGGTCGCACTTCAGCCAGGGGCTCGCCAATCGTCCAGGCGGCATCGAGTTGAGCAGATGGATCGCGAACATCTTTCCGCTCCGAGTGGTATTTGATCGACTCTCCCTGTTGCCTGAGAGACATCTCTGCATTGAAGTACGGCAGGTGATAGAAAGTGCGCGCCCCCCACACCGCCAGACTGTTGGCAGCGTCCAACGAAAAGAACCAGACACCCGGCACGCCTTTGAAGTGAACATAGGTACGCACGTTTAATTCGTGAAACGCACTGGAGCCGGGAATGGGTGGCAGGAATGAAGCGCGAATGCCCCACATCGTAAAAGGGATCAAGCCGAGCCAGGCCTTCCCGTCAAAGGTATCGATCGAAAGTTGTGCCGGAATCAATGGCCGGAGAAGTTCAGCGTCGATCGCCCAGTGCATGAACAAAAGCTTGCCCCAGTACTGGCGCATCAAGCTCAAGCCAGAGGGTCGGGTCCGCAGGGCAAGACGATCTATCGAGGGTTCAGAAGGCAATGATTACCGGAATTCTTTGAGCAAGCCAGATCATTCGCGAGGTGGCGGATCGGAATTGCCAGCCTGCTGATCTTCATTGACATGAATCGACCCGCTAATCGAGTCGATATAAAAATGGTTCTTGCCGGTATTGGCGCTCTGCGGATCGGCATTCAGCGCGTAGGAGCTTTGCAGGTCGGTCGTCCTCGGCGTCACCTTCAGAGTGAAGACATAACCATCGGCCGCGGGTGGCTCTTCCGAAAACTTGGACGACAGCATTCCCGCCTTGCGCAACTCATCGAATGTTCCAAAGGTCTTGCTATGCGTGTTGTAGTACTGCAGTTCCACCGCCGCAATTGTCTTCACGTTCTGGATGGTAGCCGCCTCATTGCCCACGCGCTGCGCTTTCTTCCAAATAAAAACAGCCGCGCCCATTAGAACTCCGATGACGAAAAGTCCAAGCAGAACCACGACGGCTATACAGATGACGATTTTCTTGACAGTGCTGGTCATTTGGCTGGCGCGGAAACCGACTCGGTGCGAACACGATATCCACGTTCAAGTGTCCTAGACACAAGGTTGATTCAAAATCTATTGCGAACCACTGTCCGCAGACGATTTGCGCGGGCCCTTCGCACAGAATTCCTGCACCGGCTGAAACAGTTGCTGGCAATAGCTGTCCTTCGAGAGATCGACGCGGGAGCATTGAGCCTTACGCCATTCACCGCTCTTAATAAACTCAGTGGCTTTCGGCACATCAGCACAAAAGTTAGGCGTTGAACGACTGGCGTCGAGACATGCCCGGGTGAAAATGCTGTTAGAAATCACGGTTGTGAAGCCCGGATCCTTTTTGTAACGCGACACGGTTTCGTCAACACATCCCTGATTGTCGGTGTTGCGTCCAAAATCACGGCCTTCGGTCACGACCTCTTTGCCACGGGCAATCAGTTTGTCTTTGTTGCGGGACCACCAGACAACCCCGCCGACGATAACTACAACGACCAGCAGCACCACGATGATTGCGACGGCGAGAAGAGCTTTCAGCCAACCAGGCATGACAATCCTCCGTTTTCGGAATCAACCACAGATTCACACGGATTGACGCGGATAAGAAAATCCAGAACACGACAGTCAATCAAATTGTCTTATCTGTGCATATCCGCGTTAATCTGTGGCTAATTCTTTACTTCAAATGCTTATCAAGCCAACCAATCACTGTGTTGTACCAGAAGGCCGAGTTCGCCGGCTTCCCTACCCAGTGACCTTCGTCAGGGAAATCGACCAGCTTTGATTCTACGCCCATACGCTGCACGGCGGTGAACATTTGCAGACCTTCGCCTTCAGGCACGCGATAGTCGAGCCCGTTGGTGATGATCAGGATCGGAGTTTTAAAGTTGGCCACGAAATTGTGCGGCGACCAACGCTCGTACATCGGCTTATTGGTCCAAGGAGTCCCCTTGAATTCCCAATCGGTGAACCAGAGTTCTTCGGTGGCGCCATACATCGAAGTGAGATTGTAAACGCCGTCGTGCGAGACGAGCACTTTGAACTGGAAACGCGGATCGTTGTTGTGTCCTTCGATCCAATCGATCATGTACCCGCCATAGCTCGCGCCGGCCCCGCCGATGCGGTTCTTATCCACATACGGAAGCGCGGCCGCCACCGCCACGCCATTCTTGATGTCGATGAAAACTTTCCCGCCCCAGTCACCTGAGATCTCGCTGACCAGTTGCTGTCCATAGCCGGTCGAGCCACGCGGGTTCGGCATGAACACGACGTAACCTGCGTTGGCAAAGATCTGCGGGTTCCAGCGATAGCCCCAGTTATCAAGCCACGCGCCCTGCGGCCCCCCATGGATCAAAACGGCGAGCGGGTACTTCTTTTTCGCATTGAAATTTGCGGGTCTGAGGACCCAGCCGGCGATCTTCGTTCCCGTCGCGCCAATCCAGGTCACTTCCTCGGCTGCCTTAAGACCAAACGATGAGATCAGCGCTTCGTTCGCTTTAGTCAAAGGCTTGGAATTGGTGCCGTCAGCGGTGGAAGTAAAGATCTCGTTGGGACTCGTCATCGAGTTATGCGAGAACACCAGGGTCTTGCCATCAGGGCTCACATTGATGTCGCCATTGGCGCCTTCACCCAAAATCTTCTTCAACGGACCGCCACTAACGGAAAGTGAATAGACTGCGCCCCTGCCGCGGGCTTCCGCGCCGAGATAGACCCACTTGCTGTCCGCGGTGAAGGTGAATTCATCCACATTGGAATCCAGCGTCTCGGTGATTGATTGTGCTCTGCCGGTCTTGCGATCGAAGAGCATCAAGCGGAAACGATCGCTTTCATAACCGGGAGTGACTTGTGATCGATAAGCGATGAAGCGCCCGTCGGGTGAGAACTTAGGCGAGCCATCATAGCCGTGATTCGCGGCCGTGATGTTTCGTGCGGCGCCTCCGCGAACTGAAACCAACCAAACGTCGGCATTAGTCGAAGTGGCTTCGACTTTGTCGTGATTGCTGGTGAAGGCAAGCTCTTTCGAGTCAGCCGAGAACGCATAGTCCGTAGGTCCGCCCAGGCTGAATGGCGGCGCGTCATAATCTCCCGGCGTCAGGTCGCGAGCTTCTCCGCCGTTCGCGGAAACCACAAACACGTGGCTCCGCATTCCCTCTTTCCAGGATTTCCAGTGGCGATATAGAAGACGCTCAGCGACGTGGGCTTTCACTTTGTTCTGGGTCACTTCTTCGGCGCGTCTCTGGTTGCAGGCGTCGTCCTTGCATTCGGGATAAACGTCAGAGGCAAAGGCGAGCCACTTGCCATCCGGTGACCAGATCGGATCGCCGGCGCCGGTTGAGATGCTCGTGATCTTTTTCAGCGCGCCGCTGGAAACATCGATGGTCCAAATTTGGCTCTCGCCATCGCGCGCGGAAATGAACGCCAGCTTTTCTCCGTCCGGCGACCAGCGCGGCGAAGCGGACGAGTGCTCATCATTCGTCAGTTGGCGCATCTCGCCGCCGCTTAGCGGCACGATATATATTTGCGTGGTGCTTTTGTTCGCAGTCTTGTCCACGTCAGTAATCGTAAACGCGACCTGATCGCCTTTCGGCGATAGCTGCGGATCGCTGACGCGCCTGACCTTCAGCAAATCGTCAATGGTGAACCGGCGTTCCTGCGCGAAGGCGACGGAAGCGCAAGCAAGCAAGCTGATGATCGACACGACCAGGAAGCGCTGCATAAGTAACCTCTCCGAATTTCGTTTAAGTTGTTTGGGAAAGCGCGCGTATTATCGCACCTTTAAGGACGATTGGCGACACTTGGCGTAGACATCCGGTTTGGAGTTCCGGCTTCAGGCGGCTGGCTCTCGCAATAGGGCGCCGCCTGAAGGCGGAACTCCGAACAATCGCGCGAGGCGTATCCAAAACCAGAGGGTTCGATTAGAATCGCTCGCTATGACCGCAGCGGATAACGCTCAGGCGATTAGCGCTCGGCCGGTAACGGCCGGCGACGAAGAACTCCTCCTGGAAATTTACCAGAGCAGCCGCGGCGACGATCTGCGCGGACTCGGCTGGACGGAGGATCGCATCCGCGAGTTTCTCGGGATGCAGTACGAAGCACAGCAACGGTTTTTTGAGAGTGAATATAAACGCGCGGCCGACGAGATAATTTTGTGGGAAGGCAAACCGGCAGGCCGGCTAATCGTGGAGCGTCGCGAACACGAGATTCGCTGTATCGATGTGGCGTTGCTGCCCGAACATCGGAATCGCGGCATCGGCACTTTGCTGATTCAAAGACTACAGGCCGAAGCGACCCGCGAAAAGAAACCGTTGCGCTTGCAGGTCATCAGGTTCAATCGCGCCGTCAATCTGCTGGAGCGTACCGGCTTTGTGCGCGTCAGCGAAACCGGCACGCATTTTCAGTTGGAATGGACACCGCGCGACTAGTATCAGAAGCCCGACCGTAAGGGAGGGCCACTTACGAATAGCAGCCCTTCCTGACGGTCGGACTTCTGACACAAAACATGATCAGGCGAATTATTCGTGCCCTCTTGAGAATTGCGCTGCGGGTTTACTTTCGCCGCATAGAGGTCACGGGCCTGGAAAACGTGCCGCGTGACAGCCCGGTTATCTTTGTCTTAAATCACCCCAATGCCCTGGTCGATCCGGTCTTCCTCCTTTGCCTCGCGCCGCGACGCGTTGCCTTTATCGCTAAAGCGCCGCTGTTTCGCATGCCGGTGATCGGTTACCTGGTCCGCGCGATGGATTCCCTGCCCGCCTATCGGCGACAGGACGAAGGCCAGAACGTGGCCCGCAACCTCGAAACCTTTGCCACCGCTAGCGCCCTGTTGGCGCGGGGCGTCACGATTGGTATCTGTCCGGAAGGCGTATCGCACAACGAGCCGCGTTTGAAACCTCTGAAGACCGGCGCGGCCCGCATTGCTCTGGCGGCCGCGTCGTCGGGCCAGGCGATTGATCTGAAGATTGTTCCGGTCGGACTTTACTACACTGAGAAAACTACGTTTCGCAGTTCGGCGCTGCTGTACTTTGCTGAAGGCCTGCCGGTCAAACGCGTTACGCTCGAACCTGACGGGACGCCGCCGCGCGAGGCCGTGCGCGAACTTTCAGATCAGATCGAGACAGCTCTGCGCGAAGTAATGCTCCACGCCGAGCAGGAAGAGGCCCTGTCTCTGATCGCCAGAGCGGAACAGATATTTTCCGCCGCCGAGGTCGACGAGCACGATGAAGAACAAGATTTGGCGCGTTCGCTTGAATTGCGCCAGAGGTTTCTGGAAGGCTATGCGTTTTATCGCAGTCATTCTCCCGGCCGACTCGACGGTATCGAAGCACGCATTGCTCGTTTTGAATTCGAGTTGAAGGAAGCGGGCATCGATCCTTCGGACCTTTCGCTGCCTCCGACTGCGGCGCACACAATCTTCCGGCTATTGGCCCAGGTAGTTACTTGCGTGCTGCTGGCCCCGCTGGCTTTGTTTGGTGTGGCCGTTCACTACCCGGCCTACCGTTTGGCCGGCTATCTTTCCCGGCGTTTGGCGCGTCACGAACAGGACGTGCTCTCTACGTTCAAGATTATCTCGGCGATGCTTTTGTTTCCCTTAACCTGGATCATCGTCGCCGTGATTTCCTGGCGAGTGGCGGGCTGGATGAGCGGGGTGGCTGTGATGATTCTGACGCCGCTGTGCGGGTACGTTGCTGTGCGCTTTTTTGAAGAGATCGATAGATTTTTCGGGAGTTTCGTGGCGCTGGCCCTGTTTGTTACGCGCCGTCGTTCGTTTGTGCGGCTGCTGGCCGAGCGGGCGGCAATTCACCGGGAGATCCTGGCGCTTGGTAGTGAAGCCGAGCCGTTAATTGAAGCTGTGTAGTTGTGCGAGAAGCAGAGGTCCTAAGCCCTAACGCTTCTTAGCCGCCTTCTTCGCACTCGCGGTGGTCGTGGTTTTCTTGCGTGAGGTCTTGGCGCGCACTCGTCTTCCTTTTCGTCCTTCGCGCTGGACGACGCCGGCCTTCTCGAGATATTCGTAGCTGCCGCGGACAACGTTGCGCGCCACGCCGAGCGAATTTGCCAGAGAACGCTCGCTGGGCAGCAGACTTCCGACAGCCATTGCTCCCTCGTTAATCAAACCGCCGAGCTGATCGGTAATCTGCCTGGTCATCGATTCGACACTTTTTCTGTTGATCCGGATCTTGAGAGTCACTCGGTTTGTCCTCCAGTTTTTTGAGTGGCGCGTATTCTAGTTACTCGTTGATTGGGTGTCAAACTTTAATCGATTTAATCGATTTGAAATTTGAAATCTCAGATTGAATCTGAATTTGAAATGTAGCCAGGCCAAACGATAGGAGTGAGCCAATGCCCCATCAGTTGATTGCCTCCGAAGAGCAACCCTTCAGCCAGGCCAATGATTAAGATCCCAACATAGTCATAAGGCGGAAATCGTTTCTTGCTGCTGCCCGCGTTCATCGTTCGTAGTATTATGGGCCTGGTACGAATTCGCGACAATCATCCGTCAGCAGCCCAACCGTAGGGGAGGGCCAGTTAATGATCAGGGTCGTCCCTGACGGGTCGGGCTTCTGACACCGAACCGCGTGCTGCTGCTCGGCTAATCTGAAAAGTTTTGCTATTGACATGAAGCTGCTGCTCAAATTGATTCTCGTCGTGGTGGGAATTTTCCTGGCCGTCAATTCATCGACGTTAAGCCAGGCTGCACATAACCACGCTTACACCGTCTCGCCAGCCGCCGGCGTGCCCCCGTCAACCGAAGCTTTATATAAACAGAAATGCTCTAAGTGCCACGGCGCGGATGGTTCGGGTGACACGTCGCTCGGCCGTCTCTCGAATGCTCCTGATTTTACCGACGGCGGCTGGTGGGCCAAACACCCCAACACTGCCGAGCGCGTCAATGCAATCACGCGGGGTAAGAAGAGCATGCCCGCGTTTGGAAAAAAGCTAACCAAAGCGCAGATAGCCGGTCTCGCCGCTTATGTTCAGAGATTCAAGCGATAATTAATATCGTTCGCGGCCTTAATAATGAAACGAGTTCCCTGCTTACAAAAGATTGCTTGAATAATATCGCAAGGATGGCTATAAACATCCGGCTCTCAAGAGCGCACTCCAAACAAATGTGCCAGGCACTGCGACTAAAGAAGGACTGAAAGAATGAAAACCATAAACAGATTGTTTCCATTGCTGTTGCTCGCCCTGCTATCAACGTCGGCCTGTGTTAAAGGCCCCAACCAGGGCAACACCGGGCGATCCGCAAAACAAGGCGGACCAGTGCGCATCGGTTTTTCCATGGACACTTTGAAAGAAGAACGTTGGCAGCGCGATAAGGCTTTGGTCGAACAGCGATGCAAAGAAGTCGGCGCTGAGTGCGAGATCCAGGTCGCCAACGGCGACGATGCCGTGCAGACCAAGCAGTGTGACAATCTGCTGACGAAGGGCGTCGATGTTTTGATCGTGGCCCCGCACAACGGACAGATTGCCGCGTCGATTGTTGAGGCCGCCCACAAGCAGGGCGTGCCGGTAATCAGTTACGATCGGTTGATTCGCAATTCCGATGTCGATCTTTACGTCGCGCACCAGGTGGTTAAGATCGGACAGATGCAGGCGCAGTACGCGCTCGACCATGCGCCGAAAGGCAATTACGTTTTGATTGGCGGTTCACAAACGGATAACAACGCGCTGCTGCTGATGGATGGCCAGATGAGCGTCCTGCAACCCGCTCTCGATCGCGGCGACATCAAAATCGTCACCAAACAGTTCGCGCGTGAGTGGCTGGCGAGCGAGGCGCTGCGTATTACCGAGGATGCGCTCACTAAAAACAATAACGATATTCAGGCAATTATCGCGTCCAACGACGGCACTGCCGGCGGCGCGATCTCAGCTTTGCCCCCGCAGTTGGTCGGTAAGATTTTGGTGACCGGACAGGATGCCGCACTCGATGCCTTGCAGCGAATAGTTGAAGGCAAACAAACGATGACGATCTATAAGCCGATCCAACCGCTCGCCAACAGCGCGGTCGACGCGGCGATCAAACTCGCTCGGGGTGAAAAGGTTGAAACGAAAGACACCATCAACAACGGGAAGAAAGACGTCCCTTCGATCCTGCACCAGCCTCAGGTGGTGGACAAGAACAACGTAATGGGCACGGTAATCAAGGACGGCTATGACAAGGTGGAAGACGTTTATAAGAACGTGCCCAAGGACCAGTGGCCGAAGCAGTGAGCAGTGATAATGCAAGTCGGAACCGCCTGCGGTAGCGGGCGGTTGATCTTCGCTAAGCTTAACGAAGTCGTTCCTAAAGAACATGAAATTGATGGACCCGGTTTAACCACCCGCTACCGCAGGCGGTTCTGACACTATGCCGACTCTTCTTGAAATGCGCGAGATCACGAAGACCTTCCCGGGCGTCAAGGCCCTGGACGGCGTGAGCTTTGATCTTAAGGAGGGTGAGGTACATGCGCTGGTGGGCGAGAACGGCGCCGGTAAATCCACGCTGATCAAGATTCTCGCCGGCGTCTATCCGTATCCTGAATACGGCGGCGGGATTATTCTCGATGGTGCTGAACGGCGCTTTGCAAGCGTTCGCGACTCTGAGAAGGCCGGCATCGCAGTCATCTATCAGGAACTGTCACTGGTTAAGGACATGAGCGTGGCCGAAAATATTTTTCTTGGTCGCGAGCCGCGCCGCTTCGGGATAATCAACTCTGAAATCCTCTATAGCAGGGCGCAGAAGTTGCTCGACGATCTGCACCTGGCGATTAATCCCCTGATACCGGTGCGCAACCTCGGCATCGGCCAACAGCAGCTCATCGAGATCGCCAAAGCATTGTCGCAGGACGCGCGGATCGTAGTGCTTGACGAGCCAACCGCGGCGTTGACAGACGCGGAAGTCGACACGCTTTTTGCTATTCTGAACAAGCTGCGCGCCAGAGGCGTGGCCATGATTTACATCTCGCATAAGCTCGACGAAGTCTTCCGTATTAGCGATCGGGTGACCGTGCTGCGCGACGGCCGCACGATTGGCACCGACGCGACGCAGGACATGGACGAATCGCGGGTGATCGCGAAAATGGTCGGGCGCGAAGTCGGCCAGATCTTTCCTGAAAGTAAACATGAGCGCGGTGACGTAGTGTTCGAAGCGCGCAACGTCACGGTCGAAGACCCCGCTGTCCCGGGCAAGTTGCTGGTGGATCGAGTTGGATTCACGGCCCGCAAGGCCGAAGTTCTTGGTATCGCCGGCCTGATGGGATCGGGCCGAAGCGAGTTGCTGATGGCGATTTTCGGCGCGCATGCCGGCCGTAAATCCGGGGAAATATTTGTTGACAGTAAACCCGTTCAAATCAACCAACCGTCCGACGCGATCAAACAGGGCATTGGGTTCGTAACCGAAGATCGAAAGCGCTACGGACTGATCCTCGACCAGACGATTTTGAAAAACATGACCCTGGCCGGGTTGCGCAAACTGTCGGGGCGGTTTGTAACTAATGACGACGCCGAAGCGGTTGCCGGCGAGCGCTCCGCGCGCGATTTACACATCAAAGCAAACTCGGTTTTCACGATCGCCGGAACGCTGTCCGGCGGAAATCAACAAAAAGTCGTGCTGGCAAAATGGTTGTTGACCAACCCGCGGGTGCTCTTTCTTGACGAACCGACGCGCGGGATCGATGTGGGCGCCAAGCAGGAAATCTATGCGCAGATCAATCGACTCGCGGAAAGCGGCCTGGCGATCGTCCTGGTTTCATCTGAGTTACCCGAAATCCTGGGTCTGTCCGATCGCGTGATCGTTTTGCACGAAGGTCGCGTGACCGGAGAGTTCACCCGTAGTGAAGCAACGCCCGAAGCAGTGATGTCGTGCGCAACCGGACACGCACGGAAAGCGGCTTAGTTCTAGAACTCCTTGACGTTTAGAGGCGGGCTACTGCCCCGTCAATGAGCGAGCGGCCGAGCAGATGGCGGGCAGTAGCCCGCCTCTAAACAGGAGCGATTACTTTAAGATGAGTACGCCCGAAATCACTCGCACAAAAAGATTCAAACTCCGCACAACTGCGTTGCGAGCTTATACGATGTTGCTCGCGCTGATTGTGATTTGGCTCTTCTTTCAATGGGCCACCATCGATCAACATCATCCCTACGGTCTCTTCCTGGGCGCGGTCAACTTCTCAAAACTCTTGCAGCAGATGGCCGTGACGGGGGTGCTGGCCGTCGGCATGCTGATGGTCATCGTCTGCGGCAATATCGATCTTTCCGTTGGCGCAGTGGTCGGTCTGGCGGGGGGCATCGCTGCGATGTCGCAGGGCCGGGGATTGGCTTTCTCTCTCGCCGCGGCCATCCTCGTCGGCTTATTGATCGGAGCGATCCAGGGAGCTCTCGTCGCTTACGTCAACATCCCGGCGTTCATAGTCACGCTCGGCGGATTGGAAGCCTGGCGCGGCGTGATCCTCAAACTGACCAAAGGCGCGACTATACCGATCGAGCTTCCTTTCTTCCGCTCACTCGGCCGCGACTTCATCGATCCGCGCATCGGTTTCGGACTGGCAATCGCCGCGATAGCCGGAATCGGCTGGATCAATATTCGACGAAACCGGGCTCGACGTCGTCACGGTTTGAAAACTGTCAGCACCGGCACGGTTGCCACACGCATAGTGTTGCCATCGGTCGTCGTGGTGGCTTTCATCTTCTTAATGAATAAGGCCGGCGGCGTGCCGATCCCCGTGATTTTCCTGCTGGCCGTCGCCCTCGCGGGTTCGTTTCTGACTTCCAACACGACCTTCGGCCGGTACTTGTACGCGATCGGCGGAAATGCTGATGCGGCGCGGCTGTCGGGCATTAATCTAAAGCGTTACATCCTGGCGGCGTTTTGTTTGATGGGAGCGCTCGCCGGACTGGCTTCGATTCTGCACACGGCGCGGGTCGGCAGCGCGTCACCCGACGCCGGCAATCTGATGGAGCTCGACGCGATCGCTTCGTGCGTGATCGGCGGCACCAGCTTGATGGGCGGACGTGGCACCGTGTTCGGCGCCGTGCTGGGGGCGTTGATTCTGGCTAGCCTTGATAACGGTATGTCACTCTTGAATGTCGAGAGCTGGGCCCAGTACGTGGTCAAAGGCGGAGTGCTGGTGGCGGCGGTTGGGTTCGATATGTTTGGCAGAAGAAAAGCGTAGCGCGTGATTGATGAAGCCGGAGAAAATGAGCTCGTTTGCGCCGTCGATCTTGGCGGCACGAATCTGCGCGCGGCCAACATCGATGGCGCCGGTCGTATTCATGAACGCGTAAGAAGTCCAACCCCGAGATCAAACCAGCCGGAAGAGGTCGTGAGCATTATCGCAGCCGCTGTGCGACAGTGCGAAGCCCAGGCCCGGCAGCGCGGCACCCAAATCCAGTCGGTTTCCATTGTCGTTCCCGGCACAGTTCACATCGAAACGGGATTGGTCGTTCATGCGCCGAATCTAAAGTCCCTGGAAGGATTCAAACTCGGAGCAGCGTTAGAGAGCGCTCTCAATCGTTCTGTGCTGCTGGAAAATGATGCCAACGCCGCGACCCTCGGCGAGATGTGGCAAGGAGCAGGCCGCGGCCTCCAAACAATCATTGCCCTCACGCTAGGCACAGGTGTCGGCGGCGGAATAATTCTCGACGGCAAGCTTTGGCGTGGTCCCGATGGCACGGCCGGTGAGCTTGGCCACATCACGGTAGAGCCCTTCGGCGGTGTTCAATGCAAGTGCGGCAATGTTGGTTGCCTGGAGGTCTACGCCAGCGCCACCGCGATTGTGCGCATGACGCGCGAGGGACTGGGCCCACATCCAAGTTCCAGTCTGCACTCAATTCCCGCAAGCGATCTAACTTCAGAAAAAATTTGTAACGCGGCGATGGCCGGCGATGAGCTGGCGCTCGAGGTCTTCCGCCGAGTCGGGGTTTACCTGGGCGTGGCGATGGCGAATTACATCAATATTTTCAATCCCGAAATAATCGTCATCGGAGGAGGAGTTGCGGCCGCCTGGGAGATGTTTGCGCAACACGCGCACGCAGAAGTTTTGCGGCGCGCTTTCCTGGTGCCGGCACAACGATGCCGGATTGAGCGCGCCGAGCGTGGCGACGATGCGGGACTGATCGGCGCTGCCTGGCTAGCGCTTGCCGCAAAACAATCCGTTTAGAAAGGCGAACTCGTCCGCCGTTCATAGCTCGCGCTGGACAAGTCCGACGTCTAAACGAAGCCTCCGCATTCAAAAAACTTAGAGCCACGAGAAGGCACAAAAAGCACAAGAAATTATTAGTCTTGCTCTGGGAGCGTGTGCTCCTGACGGTTCTTCTCTCTTGCGCCTTTTGTGCCTTTTCATGGCTTGTGTTTTGATTAGTCCATGCCTGCACTCGTCATCCACGGCCATTTCTACCAGCCACCGCGCGAGAATCCGTGGACGGGTGTCGTCGAAGCCGAGCCCGGCGCTGCGCCTTTTCACGACTGGAACGAGCGCATTTATTCCGAGTGTTACCAACCCAACGCAGGCGCGCTCATTACCGATGCCGCTACCGGGCGGGAAATAATCGTCAATAACTATGCGCACATCAGCTTTAACTTTGGGCCGACCTTGCTGAGTTGGCTCAAGGAAAATCATCCCGGCACCTACGCCGGGATCATCGACGCGGATCAGCAAAGCGTTCGCGAACGGGCCGGACATGGCAATGCGATTGCGCAAGCCTATGGTCACGCCATTTTGCCGTTGTGCAATGAACGCGATCTGAGGACCCAGATTATCTGGGGCGTGGCGGACTTTCGCGAACGCTTCGAACGCGAACCGGAAGCGATGTGGCTGCCAGAGACAGCCTGCAACGACGACGTAATGGGCGCGCTGATCGATGCCGGATTGCGCTTCGTCATTCTCGCTCCGAATCAAGCGGCCCGCACCCGACTCATGGGAGGAAGTGAATGGCGCGATGTGGATGAGCGCACGGTCGATACGAGTGTTGCCTATCGATACTTTCATCGCGACGGCTCGGGGCGATCGATGGCGGTGTTTTTTTACGACGGGCCAACGTCCCGCGCCATTGCGTTTGAGAATCTGTTGCGGTCCAGCCGCGAACTGGTCGACCGATTTTCTCAGACAGCCGCAGACCGAGATTTGGTAAACATCGCGACCGACGGAGAAACTTACGGTCACCATTTCAAGTTCGGCGATATTTGCCTGGCCCACGCTCTTGAAATCGAGGCGCCGGCGCGTGGCTTTCAAATTACCAACTACGGGGAATACCTCGATCAGCATCCGGCCCTCTGGGAAGTTGAAATCAACAGCGGCCCGAATGAGGAAGGAACGTCCTGGAGCTGCTCACACGGGGTTGGTCGCTGGACGCGCGATTGCGGCTGTCACACCGGAGGCGCGCCGGGATGGAATCAACGCTGGCGCACACCCCTGAGACGGGCTCTGGATTTTTTGCGCGATGAGAATGCTGTTCACTTTGAAGCGACGCGCGGAAACCTGTTCGATGATCCCTGGGAGGCGCGCAATGCCAGCATCGCATTGCTTCTCGATCAATATCATTCACGGGAAGAATTCTTGAGCCACCATGCCGGCCGTTGGTTATCAACCGATGAACACTGGCGCGCGCTGACATTCCTGGAGCTACAACGAATGCTCTTGTTGATGTACACCAGTTGCGGCTGGTTCTTCAACGACATTTCCGGAATCGAAACTATTCAAATTTTGAAGTACGCCGCCCGAGCGATCGACTTAATGGATCAGTTGGGTCTGCCTTCAGTGAGTGAGCGCTTTTTGGAGATCCTCGCGGAAGCGGAGAGCAATCGGCCTGAGATGGGAACCGGTGCGGATATCTATCGACTACTCACCGAGCCATTGAAAGTGACTCAACAAGACGAGCACACATTAGTGACGTAACGACTCATAGAGTCTGCGCAGCAGACGACAGCATATGGCCTCGGGTGGAGCGAAGCGGAACCCAAGGATCAGCGTTTCTCTAAATTGAAGAGCCCGCTCTAGCGGGCGAAAAAGCTGAGCGCGCTCTGCGCGCTGTGCGGACGGGCCGTCCGCGCTCCCAGCGTCCACACACCACTGTTCGCACTAAAGTAATGAGCCGCAAGAACGCACAAGAGTCGCAAAAAGGAGCATTGGTGAAGGCCAAAAATTCACGCAAAGGCTCAAAGGCTCAAAGCGCGCCAAAAACCATCCGGGCTCCCAGACATTCGACCAGCTCAACTGCCCTAAAGTCATCTGACGATTTTTCACCCACACTCGGCGAGCTCGACCTGCATCTGTTCGGTGAAGGCAAACACGAACGCATCTATGAAAAGCTCGGCGCTCGCGTCTCAACTCATGAAGGTATAAGTGGCGTCACGTTTGCCGTATGGGCGCCGAATGCAAAAAGCGTTAGCGTCGTCGGCAACTTCAACGAGTGGAACGGCACGAAACATCGTATGCGCCGGCTGGGGACGTCGGGCGTTTGGGATCTTTTCATTCCCGGGTTAACCGAAGGTGAACTCTATAAGTACGAGATCAAGTTCGGGCGCCAAACTTTTCTGAAAGCAGATCCTTATGCTTTGATGATGGAAACGCCGCCGGACACTTCGTCGATCGTCTTCAAATCAAAATACAAATTCCGCGATCGGGCCTGGCTAACTAAGCGCCAGAAGCGGGAAGCCTGGCGGGAACCGTTCTCGATTTATGAAGTGCACTTTGGCTCGTGGCGGCGAATCCTTGAAGGCGGTAGCCGCCCGCTCACTTACCGTGAGATGGCGCCGCTGCTGGCTGACTATGTCCTCGCTCAGGGGTTCACGCACGTAGAATTTTTGCCGCTCAAAGAACATCCCTACGGACCGTCGTGGGGCTATCAGGTGAGCGCCTACTTCGCACCCTCATCTCGTTACGGCACGCCTGACGATCTTCGTTTCTTAGTCGACTATCTTCATCAAAAAGGTCTAGGCGTGATCATGGATTGGGTGCCCGCGCACTTTCCCAAAGACGCGTTCGCGCTCGGGCGCTTTGACGGCACGGCTCTCTACGAACATCAGGATCCACGCAAAGGTGAGCACCCGGACTGGGGCACTTACATTTTCAACTATGGCCGCAACGAAGTGCGAAACTTTCTGATCGCGAACGCGCTGTTCTGGCTGCGCGAGTTTCATCTCGATGGCTTGCGCGTTGATGCAGTCGCGTCGATGCTCTATCTCGACTACAGCCGCAAAGAGGGCGAGTGGGTGCCGAACGAATTTGGCGGGCGGGAAAATCTGGAAGCGATTTCGTTCGTCAAAGAGTTGAACGAAGTCACCCATCGAGAGTGCCCCGGCACGCTGATGATTGCCGAAGAATCAACTGCCTGGCCCGCGGTCAGTCATCCGGTTTATGCCGGCGGGCTGGGTTTTGATTTCAAGTGGAACATGGGCTGGATGCATGACACGCTGAAATACTTTCAAACCGATTCGTTGTTTCGCGGCGGCAATCACACGTCTCTGACTTTCGGCTTGATCTATGCCTGGACCGAGAATTTCATCCTTCCCTTCTCTCACGATGAAGTCGTGCATATGAAGGGCGCGCTGCTGAACAAAATGCCGGGTGACGAATGGCAGAAGTTCGCGAACCTGCGCGCGCTGTACGCTTACATGTGGGCGCATCCCGGAAAAAAACTTTTGTTCATGGGCGGCGAGTTTGGCCAGTGGCGCGAATGGAACGAGACGGAGAGCCTCGACTGGCACTTGCTGGAAACGCCGGTCCACCAGGGCGTGCAGGCTTTGATTAAAGATCTGAACAAGCTTTACCGGAAACACGGCGCGCTCTGGGAGGCCGATACCGAACCGAGCGGCTTTGCATGGATCGAAGTGGATAACACGTCTGAAAATGTAATTGCCTTTCGCCGCATCTCACCCTCAACCGGCAAAGAAATAATTTGCATCGGCAACTTTTCACCCGTCGTGCGCGAAGGACATCGTCTCGGCCTGCCACGCGCGGGCACATACAAGCAACTACTCAACACCGATCACGAAAAGTATTGCGGCGGTGGATTTGGTGTGGTGAAGAGTATCAAGGCTGAGAAGGTTCCAGCGCACGGCTTGGATTATTCGGCTGTAATCACTTTGCCGCCGCTGGCGACGATGTGGTTTGAAGGGGCTGGAAGATAGGAGTCGCCTCAAGAATAAAAGCTTCGATGGCGATGGCACTCATTTTTCGAATAACTCTTCTACGTGTTTCACAAATCCATCCTGGAAGCCGCTCTTCAAGTCTTCCCATCGCAACTCCAGGTGTTGCTCCTTCACGAAGCACTGAAGATCGTGATCCCAACAGGTATAAATCGTCTCATCTAACAAGCGCTTTTGCTTTTGAAAGAAAATATTTTCGTGAAAGATCAACCACCATATCAATAAGCTCCGGTACTGGTACTTTCTAACGTCGTTGAATTTCTCGTAATCCCCCGAGCCGTTGACCCAAAGCGCCGCCATATCCGGGTTCTTAATCAATTCAAGATTAAACGGTGAAGATATTTCTACGAGGGCCTGAGTGTTAGCTACCTTGGCGAGTTTGGTCTGACTTCGCAGTTGAAGCCAAATAAACAAGACAGAGACTGCTACGATGATTGCTTGAAGAACTGTTGCTATGTTAGCTGCTTTTTCCATGGGTACTTCAAATCCATGTGCTTGATTGGAACCAGGCGATGACCGAGGATGTCGACGGCGGCTTGGCTTTGCTCCAGGATGATGTAACCGATCAGAGGTTCGTATTCACCATCGGCGGGTTTCATTTCGACAAAGGCGACTTCGTTGAAGATGGGACGAAAGCCTTCTATTTGAATGCGCACCGGCCCGCATACTTCGCCCCTTGATTCTCTGTTGCGTAGCTGTTTCCAACTCGATTGTTCTGGTTGAGTCCAATCGTCCCAATCGTTCCTTCCATGCCGTGGGCAGAAGCATGTGCGATGCCCGAGTATCAACCAACGCATCACAGCTGACACTCATGGAATCATCCACAGCATTTCCAACCTTCACTGAGGCAACGATTCCCATACTGATTACCCGCTCGAAAGGATAATGTACTCGTCGGTCTCAAGCAGCAGTCTTGTTCCTATCTCTGCCATCTGCTCAAAGAGACGAATCCGATCACCTGCGCGTTTCGGCAGTGGCACATGCACAATCACTCCGTAATCCGGCCGGACGGTAACGTTAGTGTTTCCTCGAGCCGGAGGATACAGTTCATGCAAGGCAGCTATGTATTCGTTAATGGCATCGCTCGCCCGGTTCGTCGCTGTAACGGCTCGTCTAGTTGTTTCTCGTCTCATGCTTTTCTTCTAAGGCCTCCGCTATAGCTGACAGAAATTTCTCTGACCGGTCGCAGGCCCATTTCGCTTCTTTCCTCGAAACCGCTTTCGGCATGTAGTCAGCCACGTGTCGTAACTCTATCAAGTCCATCGGCGTTCGGCCAATATCACCAGGTAAGATTTTGCGCCGCATGATCAAGCGCCGATTTAGCTCGGCCTGGACCTGTCCATGATCCCATTCATTGTCCTTGGCACGCAAATCTGTCAGCTTGATCAGTGCAGCAATGCTTGCGAGAAAGACCGCGTAGTACGCTCGACTGGCGCAGACGTTGTGCTTCTTGCGCTGATGGGCCAACGACGCCATTTCAAGGTTCTCTTTAGCCTTTGACCAATAGTCGCTCCAATCCACAAACGTGCTTGTAGCATTCGATCAGTAAGGCGTCAAGAACGATGTTCTTGCTAACTCTTTCTCAAACGCTTAGGGGAAGCAAAGGAATCTGCATAGGAGCGCCGTGTTTCGGTTTCCTCTGCGCACTCTGCGCGAACCTTTGCGACCTCTGCGGTTAATCAGCCGGGCCTTGGGCTATACTCATCCGAGCATGAACGATTCGATCAACTGGAGCGAAATCCGCAAACGATTTCCGGTAACCGAGAGACTCGCTTACCTCAACAGCGCCGCAGCGGGGCCGGTGTCGCGCGCGTCGCAGGCAGCGGCCGCCGGTTACTACGAAAAGATGATGAGCGACGGCGATGTGCATTGGAATCGCTGGCTCGCCGACCGCGAAGCGATTCGGCAAAAGGTTGCGCGGTTCATCAATGCCGAGCCGGAAGAGATTGCTTTCACCACTAACACTTCTTCGGGGATGAATGTGATCGTCGATGCGCTGGAGGATCGCGGTGAAGTGATCTCCAGCGAGCTTGAATTTCCCGTCACCACCCTGCCCTGGATGCATCGACGCATTCCCGTTCACTTGCTGTCGTCGGTCGCAGGCGAACTGCGCGTCGAGGACGTGCGCAACGCGATGACAGACAAGACCGGTGTGATCGCGCTCAGTCACGTGCAATTCTCGAATGGCTTTCGTTTGGAGCCGGAAGCCATGGGAACCATCAAGGGCAAGCACGCCCTGGTGATTAATGCGAGTCAGTCAGCCGGCGCGTTTGAAATCGATGTGAAGCGCATGAAGATCGATGCGCTCTGTGCGACGGGCCACAAATGGATGCTGGCTGGTTATGGGTCAGGCTTTGTCTACCTGAGTCGCGAATTGCTGGAGCAGACGTTGCCGCGTTCCATCGGCTGGCTCAGCGTCGAACAACCTTTCGAGATGCGCAACGACGAATTTCGCCCGCGTCACGATACCGCGGCTCGGGTCGAGTTGGGCTGTCCGCACTTCGCGGGAATCTTTTCACTGGGGGCATCAGTCGAGCTGATGAATGCGATCGGAACGGCGAATCTGCAAGCCCGAGTGCTGGAGTTAAATAGCCTGCTGACTTCGCGACTAGCCGAAAACGGATGGCCGATCCTATCGCCGCTGCAAAATGAAAACGCTCGTTCGGCGGAAACGTTGGTCAAAGCCGAAAAGCCAGACGAAGTCGTGCGGCATCTTTTTCGCCGCGGAGTCGTGGTCACAGAAAAGCCCCAGGGCATCCGCATCGCGACTCACTTTTTTAATAATGAAGAAGATATTGAGCGATTGATTACCGGAATGAATGAGACGCGCAGGTGAGAAAAACCATTGTTTAGAGGCGCGCTACTGCCCGCCCGGTTTAACTATCAGAAGGCGGGCGGTAGCCGCCTCTAAACGGTGAAAAGACGCTAACGGCTAAACCGCCTTCTTTTTTGCCTTCGGTTTTGAGCGCGAGGGATTCGTAGCATGTTTCGCAAAATGTTCGCGGCAAAGCTGCAGAAACTTTTGATGGATTGGTGATTCGTAACCACCGATTAGCCGCGCGACACCAAGTTGCCAGTTGATTTGCGCGCCTTCGATCCACCAGCGCACCAACTTCCCGCTCGCGACTTCCTGCTGAACTGACTGCAAAGGCACAATGCCGACGCCCATGTCTTCTTCCACCATGCGTTTGATCGCCGCCAGCCGGCTTAACTCCATGCAGACTTTGAGCGACACGCCTGCTTGCGCAAAAAACTGATCGATCAACCGCCGGGTATTTCCGCCGCTCTCGCCGAGGATTAACTTCTCACCCGCAAGCGCGTACGCGCTGACTATCTTTTGCTTTGCAAGAGGATGCCGGGGTGAGGCGATAGCTACCAGATAGTCTTCGTTCAGAAGTTCCGTCTGCACCCCGCGCGCGTCGACCGGCAACGAGACAAAAGCCGCGTCGAGTTCTCCCGCCAAAACCTGTTTCACCAAAGACTCGCTGGTCCCGGAGACGACTGACGTCTCGACACCCTCATACGTCTGCCGCACCTCTCTCAGAATCTGCGGCAAAGGATCAGCGCTGACCATTGCCGACGCGCTACCAATTCGCAGTCGCCCGCGATGCGCGCCGGTTAAGGCAGCGAGTTCTTCGAGGGCGGCACTATGCTCACGCAGGATCGTGTAGGCCCGCTCGAGTAGTTTCTCGCCCGCCTCTGTCAGGATCACGCGGCGTGGAGCGCGAATGAAAAGTTGCGCGTGCGTCTCGGTCTCTAATTGGCGAATCTGCATGCTGATCGCCGCTTGCGTGACGTGAACCCGCGCGGCTCCGGCAGTGAAGGTGCCGCTCTCGGCGATGGCTACGAATGCTTTTAGTTGTCTGATATCCATTATCTTGCCTGCATCAACGTGGATTATTACGTGGATAAGATCTTTTAGTTTCCATTATAGCTGGGGCGTTCCTAGAATAGAAACCCTTATAGGTTAGGCAGGCATCGAAAGATCAAATGAAGGCAACGCAAACAACAGTGGACTTATTGCCGCGGCGGATGAGCCCGCTGCGGAAACTGGTTGTAGGCGTTGACGGCGGCGGAACGCGAACGCGCGCGGTCGTTCTTGATGGCGATCGAATCCTGGGCGAAGGCACTTCCGGCCCATCAAATCCATTAAGAGTAGGCATTGCCAACGGCGCTGCTGCTATCCGCGAAGCCATCGACAAGGCATGCGCGGCGGCCTTGATCGATCGTGACGACCTGGTCGCTGCCGGCGTTGGCCTGGCGGGAGTCCGACGCAAAGATATTCGCACTCGCATGCGCGATGTCTTGATCGAGACACTCGGGATCAAGAACATCGAGCTGATGACTGACGGCGAAATCGCTTTGTATGGCGCCACCGACGGCGCGCCGGGGATTGTCGTAATTTCCGGGACCGGATCAATTTGCGTTGGCGCCAACCGGCAGGGCAAGCACGTGTTCGCGGGTGGCTGGGGACCGGTCGCGGGAGACGAAGGCAGCGGCTCGTGGATCGCCCGGCGCGCGCTACAGGCGGTGGCGCAGGCAACCGATGAACGCGGGCCAAAGACTGCGTTGACCCGCGCGGCTTGCGAATATTTTCAAGTGGCCGTGCCCGATGATCTGGCAACTGCGGTCTACGCTCCAACGGTCACGAACGATCGCATTGCCGGCTTTAGCAAATGTGTGATTGAAGCGGCGCGCGCGGGTGATGTAGTGGCTCGAAACATCCTGGCCGACGCCGGCAGAGAGCTGAGCAAAGCTGCTGTAGCCGTAATTCGCAGACTGAAGATGGAGCACGAGCGGTTTCAGGTAGCTTTCGTCGGGGGTGTTTTCGCCGCAGGTGAGTTCGTGATCGCGCCTTTGCGCGAAGACCTGGCGCAGATAGCCAAGAAGGCTTTCATCGCCCCACCAAACTTTTCACCCACGGTAGCTGCCGGACGGCTGGCCCAGGAGCATCTGCATGGGTTGCCGGTTGCGGTCTGAGAGTGCTTTTCGGTACCTTCAGTAGTTAAGATTCGAAGTCCGCTGATTGCCTTCTCGACCATGCCCGAAGCCGTCGACTCCATTCTGCTTACCGAGCAGGAAAACCTGCGCACCGCGCAAATTAGCTCATTACCGACTGACGAAATTCTCCGCCTGATTAGCGACGAAGACGAGGGCGTGGCCTTAGCTGTGGCGCAGGTCCTGCCCGATATTGCACGAGCCGTCGACGGAATAGTGAACCGGCTGAATTACGGGGGTCGTCTTTTCTATATCGGCACGGGAACGTCAGGCCGGCTCGGCGTCCTCGATGCTGCGGAATGTCCACCGACGTTCGGTGTTTCTCCGGAGTTGGTACAGGGGATTATTGCCGGCGGATACGAAGCTTGTTATCGCGCGGTCGAAGCGTCCGAAGACGACGAGTCAGCGGGCGTCAACGATCTCAGAGCGCGCAGCTTCACTAAACAGGATGCGCTGGTTGGCATTGCGGCATCGGGCCGCACGCCGTATACGGTGGGGGCGGTTGAGCATGCACGGCAACTCGGCGCGTTGACGGTTGGGCTGACCTCAGTGCCCGGATCTTTGATCACGAAGGCCGCGGAAATCAGCATCGTCCCAGTGGTGGGTCCGGAAGTAATCGCGGGCTCGACGCGTATGAAAGCCGGGACGGCGCAGAAGCTGGTCCTTAATATGCTATCGACCGCGGCAATGATTCGGCTTGGTTATGTTACCGGCAATCGCATGACGAATGTGCAGACGCGCAACGTCAAGTTGCGAGCGCGCGCGGAGCGGATCCTGGCTGCAGAATCAGGCTTGGACGAAGGCCGCGCGAAGGAACTCCTGGATAGGGCAGTGGGCAATTTGCCGGTCGCATTGGTTATGAGTAAGACAGGTTGTTCGCGAGCTGAGGCGGAGGCCGCGCTTAAAGCGTCGCGAGGAGTGCTGGCGCAGGCCATTGAATTAATTACGAACGCGCAATAGGGCAGTGATTAGCGTAGTCGGCGAGCAAACAGGATCGTTCGAACTCGCGACTGCTGATCTTATTAGCACCGTCGCTTTAGCGCGGTGAACTTGGGATCCGCAATAAAACGGAAGCCGTTTAAACGGTAGCGACATACTTGACTCCGCGCGGGCTTTTGTCGAACTTCGATGCGGCCACTGCAATGGCTCTGCCACTCTGATGCGCGGCAAGTCTCGGACTTGCCGAAACGTGGCCCATTAATCTGAACGGTCTCTGACCGTGGCAGGTCGAAGACCCGAATGAAAAAGAAGGTTCGCCGCCGGCAAGTCGCAGACTTGCCGCGCATCAGAGTGGCAGAGCCATTGCCGTAATGAGTCAAGTATATTAGTGCCCTAATTAG